>NZ_WHOR01000067.1:0-23886 GCF_013340925.1 Azospirillum formosense | reverse complement strand
ACGCAGGCCCAGCCCGCTCCGGCCCCGACCCCGGGCGCGAAGCCCGGCGCGCCCAGCAGTGCGCCGATGATGGGTCAGGGCATGGGCAGCGGCATCATCGTCCAGCCCGGCGCCCAGGCGCAGGGTGGCCAGCCCGGCATGATGATGAACATGGACCAGATGCGCTCGATGATGGGGGGCATGTCGGGCCAGCAGGACGGCCAAGCCGGGATGATGGGACCGGGCATGATGGGGCCCGGCATGATGTCCATGATGCGACAGATGATGATGGGCCAGCAGGGCGGAATGGGCTTGCCCTTCGAGCACGTCGAGGGGCGCATCGCGTTCCTGAAGGCCGAACTCCAGATCACCGACGCCCAGGCACCGCAGTGGAACGCCTTCGCCGACACGTTGCGGGCGAACGCCAAGGCCCATCGGGCCATGCACGAGCAGATGACCAAGGGCGGCATGCCCTCCTCCTGGCCCGACCGGCTCGCTTTCCAGCAGAAGGCGCTGTCCACCCGGCTCGACGCGCTGAAGGCGCTGGAGTCCGCCGCCAAGCCGCTCTACGCCGTGCTGACCGACGAGCAGAAGGCGCTCGCGGACCGGCTGCTCCCCGGCCCCATGGGCATGAATTGAGGAGGCGGCCATGACGCACGAGGCCTCAGCCTATGGCCTGTGGGTGCCGGTCGCCCTCAACTCGGCCATCCTCATCTTCTTCGCCTTCAGCTTCGGCAAGCCGCAGTCGCCCCGGGACTGGCGGTTTTTCGGGGCGTCCAGCGCCTTCATCGGCATCCTGTTCGGCTTTCTGCTCCAGTGGCCGACCCCCCTGACGCTGGCGATGTTCCCGCCGCTGGTCCTGATGCACGTCCGTCTGGCCCGGTCCGAGGAGCGGGAAGCCCTCCGGGTGTTCGGAGCCGAGTACGAGCGTTACGCCGCGGTCACGCCGGGTTGGCTTTCGCGCCTTTCCTCCCATGGGCCGAACCACCCCAGAGTGGGAGGGTCGTTCGGTGCGTGATTCTGGTTGGAAGCTCCTGAAGCAAGCGGCGGCAACGACCGTCGCCGCGTCCCTGCTGGCGCTCCCGGCCGGAGCGCAGACGCTTCGGGACGCGGTCGAGGGCGCCTGGAAGCTCAATCCCGAGGTCAGGAGCCTGGAGGCCCAGAGGGCCGTGGCCACCGCCCGGCGCGGCGCCGGGGAGGCGCTGGTTCCAGCCGCCCCGGCGGTCACGCTGCGGCACACGAGCGACTACTTGAACCGGAACATCGGACGGCGCGAGTACGAGGCCGAACTCGGCGTCCCGCTCTGGCTGCCCGGCCAGGGAACGGCGACCGTCCGGGCGGGCGACGCGCTTCTGGCGCGCACCGACGCCGAGATCGCCGCGCGCCAATTGGCCGTTGCCGGAGAGGTCCGGACGGCCCAGTGGCAGGTCGCGCTGGCCGAGCGCCGCGCCGAGCTCGCCCGCCAGCGCCTCAAGGTCGCCCGCCAATTGGAGGCCGACACCCGGCGGACCGCCCGGGCAGGAGAGATCGCAGAGGCCGACCACCAACTGGCCCGCGCCGAAGCCCTCTCCGTCGCCACGGATCTCCGCGACGAGGAACTGGCCCTGGAGGAAGCCCGCCAGACGTTCCGGACCCTGACCGGCATGGCGCCCCCGAAGGCGGCACCGGAGCCGGACATCGGCGAGCCGCCGCTTGAGCGGCACCCCTCCCTGCAGGCGGCGCGGCTGGGCGTGCGGGCCGCGCAAGCCCAGCGCCAACTGGTGGACCTGACGACGCGCGACAGCCCGGAGGTCGGGCTTATGGCCCGCCGCGAGCGCGACAGCCGAGAGGAACGCTACGACACGGTGTTCGGCGTCTCCGTCCGCATCCCGTTCGCGGTCGAGGCCGTGAACGCGCCCAAGCGGGCCGAGGCGGCGACCGAGGTCGTCCGCTCCGAGGCCGAGCAGGCCAACGCCGCCCGCAAGGTCGAGTCCGACATCCGGCAAGCCCGCCTCGCCCACCAGGCGGCGAGCGAGCGCCTGTCGATCGCCCGCGACCGGGCTGCGGCCCTCAGAGGACGCCTGTCGAACATCGAGCGCGCCCGGAGGGCGGGCGAGATCAGCCTCGTCGAGTACGTGCGCGCCCAGGAGTCGGCCTTCGAGGCCGACCTCGCCCGCGCCACCGCCGAAATCCAGCTCGGCGCCGCCCGCGCCCGTATGAACCAGTCCTTCGGAGTTCTTCCATGACCACCCGAAGCCTTCTTGCCGCGACCGTCGTCGCCGCGAGCCTTGCCGCGCCGGTCGCCGCTCCCGCCCTCGCCCACGAGGGCCACGCCCATGGCGGCGATGAGCCGAAGCCGGTCGTCACGACGGCCGCCCCCACCCTGGAGACGTCCTCGTCCGACTTCGAACTCGTGGCGGTCGCCCTGGGAAGGACCTTGCTCGTTCATCTGGACCGCTTCGCCACCAACGAGCCCGTGAACGGCGCCATTATCGAGGTGAGCGCCGATGGCGAGGCCGCGACGGCCTCGCCCGTCGCCGGCGAGGAGGGCGTCTACCGCCTCGACCCGTCCTGGCTCTCAAAGCCGGGATCACATGAAGTAACCGTCTCCATCACCGCGGCCGACGCGGCCGACCTGCTGATCGGTACCCTGGAAATCCCGGCAGGTGCGGCTGAGGCGCAGGCCGGAGGTGCGCAGGGTGTTTCCGCCGTCCTCGGCCAGGTCCGGAACGATTCCGGCCTGATGCTGGGGGCGGTCATGGTCTTCCTGCTCGGGGTCCTGACCACCGTCGCCCTGACCCAGCGTGGACGCACGCGGACGGTCGCGGGCGCCGCGCTGGTCGGCATCGGCCTGCTGTTGGCGAGCGGCGCCGCCTTCGCCCACGGCGGCGAGGACCACAGCCACGGCGACGAGGACAAGGGCAAGGCACCGGCGGCGGCCGTCCCGATGGGGGCGACCGGCGCCTCCGAAAGCCCGCGGCGCCTGCCGGACGGCAGCGTGTACGTGCCCAAGCCGTCGCAGCGCCTGCTGTCGGTCCGAACCATCGTTGCCAAGCCGCAGGAGGCGGCGCAGACGGTGCAGCTGATCGGCCAGGTGATCGCCGACCCCAACGGCGGCGGCCACGTCCAGGCCACGCAGAGCGGCCGCATCGAACCGGGGGACAAGGGGCTGCCCTACGTCGGCCAGCGGGTCGAGGCCGGGCAAATCCTGGCCTACATCGCCCCCGCCGTGACTTTCGTGGACCGCAGCGGCATCCAGCAGCAGATCGCCGTGGTGGAGCAGGAACTGGTCATCGCCGCGTCCCGCCTCCAGCGGCTCCGGAAGCTGGAAGGCAGCGTGCCACAGCGCGACATCGAAGAGGCGGAGGCCAACCTCAACGGTCTGCGCAAGCGCCGGGCCGCACTGTCCCCCGCGCTGACGACCAAGGAAGCCCTGCGCGCGCCCATCTCCGGCGTGGTCACGGCCAACAACATCAAGGCCGGACAGGTGGTCGAGGGGCGCGACCAGGTGCTGTTCGAGATCGTCGACCCGTCGCGGCTGATGGTCGAGGCGGTCGCCTTCGATCCCCGGGTGGCGAACGCCATCAAGGCGGCCACGGCGATGACGGCCGACGGCACCAGCCTGTCCCTGGAACTCCTCGGCTCCAGTCTCGCGCTGCGCCAACAGGCGATCCCGCTGCTCTTCCGGATCGGCAATCCGCCCTCGGGGCTCGGCGTCGGCCAGCCGGTCCGGCTCGTCGCCCAGGTACAGGGTACCGCGTCCGGCATCGTCCTGCCGCGGCAGAGCGTGGTGCGCAACGCCAGCGGCCAGCCCATCGTCTGGCAGCACGACACCCCGCAACGCTTCGTCGCCCGCCCGGTGCGCACGCAGCCGGTGGACGGGAACACGGTGCTGATCCTGGCGGGCGTCGAGCCGGAGGCGCGCATCGTCACCGACGGCGCCGGTCTCCTCAACCAGGTCCGGTGAGGAGCGCCCCGCCATGTTCAACTTCCTCGTCAACACCAGCCTGCGCAACCGGCTCTTCGTCCTGGCCGCCGCGGCGATCCTCGTCGTCTACGGCTCGTTCGTCCTCAAAGACCTGCCGATCGACGTCTTCCCCGACCTGAACAAGCCGACCGTCACACTGATGACCGAGGCCGAGGGGCTGGCGCCGGAGGAGGTCGAGCAGTTGGTCTCCTTCCCGCTGGAGACCTCGATGAACGGCATGCCGGGCATCACCCGCGTCCGTTCGGTGTCGGGCGTCGGGCTCAGCATCGTCTTCGTCGAGTTCGATTGGGGCACGGACATCTACCGCAACCGCCAGCAGGTCGCGGAGCGGCTGGCCATCGTCCAGGGGCAGCTTCCGCCCAATGTCCGGCCGCAGATGGGGCCGATCTCCTCCATCATGGGCGAGATCATGCTGATCGCCATGTCCGGCGACGGCGTCAGCCCGATGGAGGTCCGTGAACTCGCCGACTGGGTGGTACGGCCACGGCTGCTCGCCATTCCCGGCGTCAGCCAGGTCATCCCCATCGGCGGGGAGATCCGGCAGTACCGCGTAGCCCCCGACCCGGCGCGCCTGCACGACCTGGAGATCACCACCGACGAACTGGTGAAGGCGCTCCAGCAGTTCTCGGCGAACACCGGCGGCGGCTTCATCGACCAGCATTCCCAGGAGTACCTGATCCGCAACATCGGCCGGACGACCCGGCTGGAGGACCTCCGCAACCTCGTCGTCGCCTACAAGACGGGGCAGCCCATCCTGCTCCACCAGATCGCCGCCGTGGATTTCGCCGCCCGCGTGAAGCGCGGCGACGCGGGCGTCAATGGCAAGCCCGCCGTGATCCTGTCCGTCCAGAAGCAACCCGGCGCCGACACCACGACATTGACCGCCGAGGTGGAAGCCGCCCTGGGCGACTTGGCGAAGTTCCTGCCGAAGGGCGTCCACGCCGACGAGATCCTGTTCAAGCAGGCCAACTTCATCCAGACCTCCATCGGCAACGTGGAGAAGGTCCTGCTGGAGGCGGTCGCCGTCGTGGCGGTGATCCTCTTCCTGTTCCTGCTGAACGTGCGCACCACGTTCATCTCGCTGACCGCCATCCCGATCTCGATCCTGATCACCGTGCTGGTGTTCAAGGCGTTCGGCATGTCGATCAACACCATGACGCTGGGCGGCCTCGCCATTGCCATCGGTGAACTCGTCGACGACGCCGTGGTGGATGTGGAGAACATCTACCGGCGCCTCGGCGAGAACCGGCGGGCGGGCAACCCGCGGCCCGTCCTGGAGGTGGTGGCCTCGGCCTCGCAGGAGGTGCGCTCGGGCATCGTCTACGCCACAGTCATCATCATCCTGGTCTTCGTGCCGCTGTTCGCCTTGTCCGGCATCGAGGGACGCCTCTTCGCGCCCCTGGGCGTTGCCTACATCGTCTCCATCCTGGCCAGCCTCCTTACGGCGATCACCGTCACGCCGGTGCTGTCCTACTACCTGCTTCCCAGGCTGAAGCGGCTGGAGGAGCACGACAGCTGGCTGGTCCGCAAGCTGAAGGCCGGGAACGCCCGGCTCCTGGGCTGGGCCTTCGCCAACCCGGGGACGCTGTTCGCCACCGTGGCGGCCGCCGTTCTGATCGCCGCGGCGACGGTGCCGAGCCTGCCACGCGCCTTCCTGCCGCCGTTCAACGAGGGCACGCTGACCATCTCCATGGTGCTGAACCCCGGCATCTCGCTGGCCGAGTCCAACCGGGTCGGGCTGGCGGCGGAGAGGCTGATCATGCAGGTGCCCGAGGTGGCCTCCGTCGGCCGCCGCACCGGCCGCGCCGAACTCGACGAACACGCCGAGGGCGTCCATTCCAGCGAGATCGACGTGGACCTGAAGCCGTCCGAACGCAGCCGGGCCGAGGTGCTGGCCGATGTCCGCACCCGGCTGGCCGCCCTGCCGGTGTCGGTGAACATCGGCCAGCCGATCTCGCACCGCCTCGACCACATGCTCTCCGGGGTGCGGGCGCAGATCGCGCTGAAGGTCTACGGCGAGGATCTGGACACCCTGCGCAGCCTCGCCGGGCAGCTTCAGCAGAAGCTCGCGGCGGTTCCGGGACTGGTGGACCTCCAGATCGAGAAGCAGGTGCGCATCCCGCAGGTGCAGGTTGTCGTCGACTACGAGCGCGCGGCGCTCTACGGCGTGACCCCGGCCATGGCGACGGAGGCGCTGGAGAGCCTGTCCAACGGCCGCGTGGTGTCGGAGATCGTCGACGGCACCCGGCGTTTCGACGTCGTGCTGCGCCTGTCGGACGAGGACCGCACCACCAGCGGCTTGGCGAACCTGCTGGTCGAGACCCCGGCGGGCCGGGTGCCGCTCAGCCTGTTCGCCTCGGTCGAGGAGACGGACGGCCCCAACCAGATCCTCCGGGAGAACGGCAAGCGCCGCATCGTCATCCTGGGCAACTCCGACGGTCAGACGGACATGGCCCGGATCGTCGCGGGCATCCGCAATGTCGTCTCCACGTCGCAGTTGCCGCCGGGCTACTTCACCAGCCTGGAGGGCACCTTTCAGGCGCAGGAGGAGGCGTCGAAGACCATCGCCGCGCTGTCGATGGTGTCGCTGGCGATGATCTTCCTGGTGCTCTACAGCCGCTACCGCTCGGCCGTGCTGGCGCTCATCATCATGGGCAACGTGCCTCTGGCCCTGATCGGCAGCGTTGCCGCCCTATGGATCGCCGGGCAGCCGCTGTCGGTGGCCTCGATGATCGGCTTCATCACGCTGACCGGCATCAGCACGCGCAACGGCATCCTGAAGATCAGCCACTGCATCAACCTGGTCCTGCACGAGGGCGAGACCTTCGGCAAGGCCATGGTGATCCGGGGCAGCCAGGAGCGCCTGACACCCGTGCTGATGACCGCGCTGTCGGCAGGGGTGGCGCTGGTGCCGCTAATGATCGGCGCCGACGCGCCGGGCAAGGAGATCCTGCACCCGGTCGCCGTCACCATCTTCGGCGGGCTGGTCAGCGCGACCCTGCTCGACACCGTCCTGACCCCGGTCCTCTTCCTCAAGCTCGGCGAGAAGCCGCTGAACCGTCTGGTCGCCGCCCAGGCCGGTTCGCTGCGTCCGGCCGAGGCCTACTGATCCCCCACACCAGCCCATCCAGAAGGAAACCACACCGTGAAGTTCTCGACCCTCCTCCTCGCCGCCGCCCTGTTCACCGCCCCGGCCACGGCCTTCGCCGACGGCCCGAAGATTGGCCCGAACGGCGGCCCCCGCGCCGATGCAGGGCCCTACCACGTCGAAGTCGTGCTCAAGGGCAACGACGTCGTCCTGTACGTGACCGACGGCGCCGACAAGCCGGTCGACGTGACCGGCGCCAAGGCCGAGGCGACCGTCCTGGCGAACAAGCAGACCCAGAAGGTCGCGCTCGAACCCGCGGGCGGCAACGCCCTCAAGGGGCAGGCGAACCTCGGCGGCGCGCACGACAACGTGAAGGTCGTGACTGCCCTGACCATGCCCGGCCAGAAGCCGGTCCAGGCCCGCTTTGAGATGGGCCATGCGGGTCACTGAGACCGGCATGGGCGGCATGAGGCTCCCCGCCCCATTCCGCCCCGCAAGCAAGGAGATGCGCGATGAGCGCCAAGAAGAAACTCGCCACGATGGCTGCCGCCCTGCTGCTCGGTGTCGTGGTCGCCGGGCCGGTCCAAGCGGCCGAGACCCTCAAGCTGAAAGAGGTCTCACACCTCCGCGGGATTGCCGTGGACTCCACAGACCCGTCGCACCTGTATCTCGCCTCGCATCACGGTGTGTGGCTGACCAACCCGGACCGGCTCTACGCCGTGACCGACAAGAGCGCCATCCTGGCCAGCCAGGACGGCGGCAAGACCTGGAAACCGTTCCGGTCGTGATGTGCCGGGGGATGTGGTGATGAAAGCGATGAAGATTGGCGTTGGCTTGGCCATGGGTGCAGCGATCACGGTGGCTGGCGTCCTCCTGCTCGCCGGACCCAAGGCAGGCGCCGATCCAACCGACGCCGTCCAGGTTGCTCAGGGCAAGGCGGTGTACGCGGAGCAGTGCGCGTCGTGCCACGGCGCGCGGCTCGAGGGCCAGCCGGAGTGGCAAAGCCGCATGCCGGACGGCCGCCTGCCCGCGCCGCCGCACGACGCCTCCGGGCACACGTGGCATCACCCCGACGCCGACCTCTTCAACATCACCAGGCAAGGCGTCGTTGAGTTCGCCCCGCCCGGCTACGAAAGCGACATGCCCGCCTTCGGCGACGTGCTGAGCGATGCCGAGATCTGGGCGGTCCTGGCCTTCATCAAAAGCTCCTGGCTGGAGGAGATCCGTCGTCGCCACGCCGCCCTGAGCGAACGCGCGAAGAAGTGAGGAGCGGACGCGAGCGGGCCACACAACGCGCTTGACCTTCCAGTCATTGGAAGGCGGAGCCTTGGTTTCATGGATGCCATCGCACGCCGGTGCCGGGAAGCGCGAACGAACGCGGAGGCACCGACGCCTGCATGCGAAGGGAGAAGCGAACATGAACGACCAGCACCGCAGCCACCCACACCGTCCTGACCACCACAGTCACGGTGGGCACGACCACCACGCCGGTCCCGACGACCGGTCCAAGGTGAAGGACCCCGTGTGCGGCATGATGGTCGATCCCGAGCGGACCGGGCATCAAGCCGGGCACGGCGGCCAGACCTTCCACTTCTGCTCGGCGCGCTGCCGGGATAAGTTCGTCGCCGACCCGGAGCGGTACCTGAAGCCGGAGGCAAAGCCCGCCGCTCCCGAGAAGGCCGCCCAGGCGTCGCCGCAGAAGGGCGTGATCTACACCTGTCCGATGCACCCGGAGATCCGCCAGGAGGAGCCGGGCGACTGCCCGATCTGCGGCATGGCCCTGGAACCGGCCGGAGCCACCCTCGAGGAAGGGCCCAACCCGGAACTCGTCGACATGACGCGGCGGTTCTGGATCGGCTTGGTCCTGAGCGTGCCACTGCTGGTGCTGGAGATGGGCGGTTACATCCCGGGGCTTGGGCTCCATGACGTGGTGCCGCCCCGCATCTCCGTCTGGGTGCAGCTTCTGTTGGCGACGCCGGTGGTGCTGTGGGCGGGTTGGCCGCTGCTGGAGCGCGGATGGCGGTCGTTCTTGAACCGCAGCCTGAACATGTTCAGCCTGATCGCGCTGGGCGTCGGGGTGGCCTACGTGTTCAGCCTGGTCGCGACGTTCCTGCCGGGCATCTTTCCACCGAGCTTCCGAGGCATGGATGGCGTGGTGGCCGTCTACTACGAGGCGGCCGCCGTCATCACGGTGCTGGTGCTGCTCGGGCAGATGCTCGAACTCCGCGCCCGCGAGCAGACCGGCGGCGCCATCCGCGCGCTGCTCAATCTCGCGCCCAAGACGGCGCGGCGCATCCGTACCGACGGCGAGGATGAGGAGGTGCCGCTCGAGGTGGTCCAGGTTGGCGACCGGCTGCGCGTCCGTCCCGGCGAGGGCTTGCCGGTCGACGGCGAGGTCCTGGAGGGCCGCAGCGCCGTCGACGAGTCCATGGTCACCGGCGAGAGCATGCCGGTCGGGAAGGAGCCGGGCGCCAAGGTGATCGGCGGAACGGTGAACCAGACCGGTGCCTTGGTGATGCGCGCCGACAAGGTTGGGTCCGACACCATGCTGTCGCGCATCGTGACCATGGTCGCCGAGGCCCAGCGCAGCCGGGCGCCCATCCAGCGCATGGCCGACGTGGTGTCCGGCTACTTCGTCCCGGCGGTGATCCTCGTGGCCGCCCTGGCCTTCGTCGCCTGGATGGTTTGGGGGCCGCAGCCCGCCTTCGCCTACGCGCTGATCGCGGCGGTCTCGGTGCTCATCATCGCCTGTCCTTGCGCGCTGGGGCTGGCGACGCCCATGTCGATCATGGTTGGTGTCGGCAATGGGGCGACCGCGGGCGTCCTGATCAAGGACGCGGCGTCCCTGGAGCGGTTCGAGACGGTCGACACGCTCGTCGTTGACAAGACCGGCACCCTGACCGAGGGCAAGCCAAAGGTGACCGCCGTGGTTCCGGCGACGGGCATCGCCGAGGCGGACCTTCTGACGCTGACGGCGAGCCTGGAGCGGTCGAGCGAGCACCCGCTGGCGGCCGCCATCGTCGCCTCCGCCAAGGAACGGGGCCTGCCGCTGCGGGACGTCGCCGACTTCGGCTCCGTCACCGGCAAAGGCGTCGTCGGGACGGTCGGCGGGCGCACGGTGTCCCTCGGCAACGCCGCAATGATGCGGGACCAGGGTGTCGCCCTGGGCGACCTGGAAACGCGCGCCGACGACCTACGGCGCGAGGGCGCCACCGCTCTCTTCGCCGCCATCGACGGCCAGCCCGGTGGCGTGATTGCGGTCGCCGACCCGATCAAGGCGACCACGCCGCATGCCCTGGAAACGCTCCGCAACGATGGTGTGCGGATCGTCATGCTGACCGGCGACAACCGGACCACGGCCGAGGCGGTGGCGCGCCGCCTGGGCATCGACGCGGTCGAGGCCGAGGTGCTGCCGGAGGACAAAAACCAAGTGGTGAAGCGGCTGAAAGCGCAGGGCCGGGTGGTGGCGATGGCCGGAGACGGCGTGAACGACGCCCCGGCGCTGGCCGAGGCCGACGTCGGCGTGGCGATGGGCACCGGCACCGAGGTCGCGATCCAGAGCGCCGGGGTGACGCTGGTGAAGGGGGATCTGGCGGGCATCGCACGGGCGCGGACGCTCAGCCGGAGGACGATGCGCAACATCCGGCAGAACCTGTTTCTGGCGTTCGTCTACAACGCGCTCGGCGTGCCGGTCGCGGCGGGTGTCTTCTACCCGCTGTTCGGGTGGACGCTGTCACCGATCATCGCCGCGGCCGCGATGGCCCTGAGTTCGGTGTCCGTGGTCGGGAACGCGCTGCGGCTGCGTCGGCTCAAGTTGTAGAAGGATCGGCGGGGAACACACCCGGTGGTCCGGGCGCGACAGAACGATGTTCGACTCCTGGCATTGTGCCCAGGTCCTCGCACCCAAACCAGGCACCTTGCGCGATGGGGCACCGGTCAAAGACCGGGTCTTGCCGGCCGATCTGGAACGCGTCCGGCGCAAGCTCGCCGCCGCACAGGTGGGTCCACAGCGCCTCCCAACGATGGACTCCCTGGAGGGCAAGTCCTCACCAGAACAGGGAGCCCCTTTCCGTGCCGATCCGAAGACCCTAACTCAAGCCGATTGACCGCTGTCCAATCGCCGCAAAGCGGCCCCAGCCGAGCTGGTGATCTCGTCACTCTTGAGGACCTGGCTGGAGAGCATCCTGTTTTGCATGTCGTTGCCGGACCCGGCCGCCCAAACGTACAGGAACTTGAGAGCCTGGCAAATTGTCTGGTGGGTGTTCCTGGCCCGATGGGCCGGGCGCTTCATCGTCCCCAACCAAGCGTTCGGCTGGAAGAGAGGCACGCCGTCAGAGTCGATCAGGAGGGGGAGGCGCTCCCCCCTCCATCACGATCATGCGAACCTGAAACCTTGCCAGTCCCTACACGCCTTCTCGGTGGCGATGTCACCGGCTGGATGAAGCCTAAGCTGACAAACGCATGCAACGGTGAAAGCGAGCAACACCCGTCACTTCAGGACCGCAACTTTACACAACAACCCTTGGTGCATTTTAGAACGGTTATATGTGCTAAAATTTGCAAACTAACGGACAAGTCTTTGCAATTGAAGAAGATTTTTAAACCACGGGAGATATACTGTAAACAAAAGGAGTGTTAAGTAGGGCGCGAGTGTCACCGCGAAGTGTAAGGCGGCGCAACGCGCCGACTCACTTCGCGGCGACACGAGTGCAACAACCTTCAGCGCTATGGAATTCACCCCGCAGCGCATATCGCTGACGCCGCCAGCCAGCCAGACCCGCACTTCTGAGGGAACCGAGATCATGCCGGCCGTCCCATCTGCGCCGTGACCACCACCGAATCGACCGCACCGGTGGGGTGCAGGCGTGCCGTCTTGAACTCGATCTCGACAACACCGGGCGCCGGGGCTCCCGCAGGTGCCGACTCGGTTGCGTCATCGGGTGACGCCGACTCCTCCGCCGCGACGGTGATCGGCGTGATGGCCGGCAGTGGTAGAGCAGGCTGACGTCTACGCCCAGACGCCGGGCAACCACCATCGCTTTCACCTCCGGTTGGAATGCCGTAAGCGTCCGCCCCGGTGCCAATCCTGCTGATCGGCGCAACGCAGAACATCTCCAGCACCGTTCCAGCCGACGAGACGGGCCATTGGCGATCTTGCTGGTCAGCAGCGCCGTCCGAATGACTCTGCCCCAGCCGCCACGCCATCGTTGCTTCAGTCCGGAAATCCAGGCCTATCAAGTCATGTGGTGGCGTAATTGGAAATTCCCTTCAGCGATTCGAGCCAACCTGAAAATGCTCTAGCCAGAAGGTTCGACATCCTGGTCTGGCAGCAGTGTGAACTCCGCGTCTGCGACAGGCCCCATGGCGCTCGGTACCTTGCGCTTTCCGGGCATGACAACGATGATAAACGTCCTGGGTTCCGTCTCATTCGTCTTTGTCAGCTTCTGGATCGATACGTTCTGGTCGATGCTGGTGGGCCGCCCATCGGGCTGGGATCTGTCTAGCACCAGCAAGAAGCCAATGCGTGTGTTAGCTGTGCCATACTCCACGGTCTGTGCGCCTCTGGCCTTGCGCAGCGCCTCGTGCGAGGCATTCCTATCCTCACGCTTCACCTCAATGACAATGCGCTGCCTCTGGTATTCGACCGAGATGTCGGCACGGCCACCGCCAATGTCGGAAGGCTCCAGTCTCGCCTGGCGCCCCATGAAAACGCCGAGAGATCGCATGCAGTCGTTCTGGAGAGCCTTCTCCAATTGATCCGTCTCGGAGCCACTCTTTCCTTTCGACCTGTACTTCCACTCGGTATCCTCAAAGAGGTACTCACCGCCAGAGTCATGACCCTTCGTTGTGTTCATCCGGTAGTCGAGGAAGTTCAGAAGAGCCCAGAGGATTACCGTCACCGCGCGCTCCACGTCGGGCTTCTGGAATTCTTTGACATGGCGGAGGTCTGAGATGCAGCGGTCTAGGATCTCGTCTACCTGAGGCGAGGTGCCATGCAGGACGACATTGCTTACGTGCGATGCCACCTTCCGCAGGACACGTGTAAAGCCGCTCGGGAGGTCGGGGGAAATGCCAAGTTCAAGGACGGCGCTTAGGCTTGGTGTGCCGCCGTCCCAAGGCGTTTTCCCGGCGGCGCGCTCCCGTTGCGCAAGGCATGCAGCAGGCTGGCTGCCGCTTCGCGCCATTCCTCATCGGCAGCGACCACCTCATCCAGCCAGTCCTCAATCACGGCGGCACCGAACTCATCTTGCAGAATCTGTGTCTGGATGGCTGGTTGAATGAACGTCTCCACGCCGCCCGCTCCCCGCCCTAGAACGACGCGGTTCGCGACGTAGATACCGAGGAGCCGGTAGCGGATGTCGATTTCGGCATTTCGCTCAAATGCGGCGGACGTGTCGGCGGCGAGGTGAGCAATGCGATCAGCGAGGTCTCGCCAACGAACCAACTCGGTCCAACGGGCGCCCATCCAATCCCACAATGGCACCCGCGGTGAGGACCAAACATCGGCGATGGAAACCTCTAGCAGGATCTCCCTTCCCCGATCCTTCATTTCGTCGCGGCTTTCTCCCCGCCTGAGGGCAGTGAGCATCGCGAGGATTCCACTGTAGGCGACAGCGTCTGGACGGTGTTCCCGAGCGGAGCGGCACGCCTCGAAGTGGCCCCGCGCTTCCTCGAAGAGGGCGTCCGCCTGTTTTAGGTCGGTGGCTTCCAGCCCATAGTGGAGCCTTGCCATGCCCAACTCGAACAACGCCTCGTCGCGGCCACCTTGGGTCGTCGATGCGCGCTCCAGCATTCCGATAAGCACCTCGGCGGGCCAATGGGAATGGGCTACTCCTACCACTTTGGCTGCGCGACGAGCAAACTCCGGCTGGCTCTCGGGCATCTTGATCCGTCTCAGCTTGTCCAGCAGGCGATGCTGGAGGTCTTTGGGATGCGCTAATGCCAACTGCAACGACGCGCCCAGTGCCACCCAACGCGTCACCTCGTGCTCGGCTGGTTCCGCCGCTCGCTCAAGGAGGGCGGACTGGACGTCGTCTGCTAGGTCGAGTCCAATTGGGCTTGCTGCCAGCTTTGCCATGGCGTCCCGGTAGTCCGATGGTCTTACACCATCGCCACCCACGGGCACCCTTGCGCAGGCCAACACGAAGTCCAGCAACGCCTGATCGGTGCTGCCGCAAACAAGTTCAGCCAAGGTTAAGTCCAGGACCTCTGGCATAAATGTAACGCGGGCAATTTCCGTCTCACGCCCGTCGAGAAAAGCCACGCCACCTAGATCGGCAAGCCGCTCCGGCTCCCGGCCCTCGAAGGCGGCGATGATCTCCTCCTCTACACTCAGCATGGCATTGTCCTGAGGACCAGCGTGCTACCAGATCATATCGCCGCCAGTCGCCACCAGCCTAAACTCTTCCGGCACCGTCGCCTCGAACTCCGACACCCTGGCCGTCCCGACAAAGATCTGGAGTGTGGGTAGCTCATCGCGCAAGGCGGCAAGGCCCTGAGCCATCTGCTCCAGATCAGCTGCGGTCATCTCCTGGGCACCAGGGGTGTCGATGAACAGGATGCCAGGGTGTCGGCCCACCCCCCTCCTTTGGGCGACCTTCATGAGCGCGACAACAAGTGCAATCTTAGACCTTAGCTTATCACCGATGCTCGACCTGCTGAACGGCGTTCCTTCATCGTCCGGGTCGTCTTTCACCAGATACAGGTGCGGGTTTGCTGTGAGCCGAATGCGCTCCAGGTTAGTGACCCCAAAAGCCCGAAGGAGCTTAAAAGTCTCCTGCTCGACGTCGCCTAGAACCTCCGCCTGCTCGGCCTTTAGGCGCTCCCGGAACACCCTCTCGCATGCCTTGGCGATCGCAGTTTCAGGGGATTCCTGCCGTTCTGTAGGGCTGCCCAGGTCACGCTCAGCCTCAGCAATCATGGCTTCAAGAACGGCTCGTTGAGGGCCATAGGCGTCCAGGAGGCTCCCTTCGGCCTGTTGTTCCCTCCTGGTGCGCAGGAGCGCCTCAAGCCGACTGACCTCAGCCTCCGCCTGCGCCACCTCGTCAATGGCTCTATTCCTCTCCGCGTAGGCTTCGGCATATGCATTTTCGCTAAGCCAAGCGTTTCCTTCGAGCGTAGCTAGTGCATCTTCGACATCCGCCGAATTCTCGGTCGGCGCCTCTCCGCCACACACCATGCAGGCCCGCGCGGTGGCCTCCCGTTCCTTGCGCTCGTCGCCAAACGCTTGGTCACAACGTGGGCAGCAAGTGGGGGTCAAGCGCCTGAAGACGCGCTCGGCAGCCCGTGCTTCCTTGAAGTCTTGCAAAGCTAGCTTGTCAGCGTTCATCTCTGTGCGTGCAACAAGGGAGCTTTCCAGCGCCTCGTTCCGGACCCTACGGAGTTCAGCGGCCCTGTCATAGGCAACGGTTAATTCGTCGGCGGCGGAGCGAACACCCTCCAGCAATTCGACTGCCGACGACGCTCCACACGGTGGTGTCGGCAGTGCCTCCAATTCAGCCCTCAGCCTAAGAAGCCGAGTCTTGATGTGCGCCGCGACTGCACGGGCAGCCTGGTCCTCCTTGTCCTGCTCAGCGCCGAGGCTCGTTATGATGTTCTGGATGCGAGCAACGGCAGAGGCATGGCAGAAGCCGCAAAACATATTCAGGAGACGGTTCGCCAACCCGTCCAGTGGCGTGTCGCCCAGGATTGCGCTGTACTCCGTCCCCATATGGAATGCCGCAAAAAGCGATGGCCACCTGTGGTGAACCGACGGCTCCCCGTCACGCATGCCCACGATGGGCTCCAGCCCAAGGCGCGACATCATGAAGTCGGACATGCCGTGCTCGAACTCGTCGGGGCTTGCGGCCGTCATTAGCGACGCCTTTGGTTCCCCCCCGTGCAACTCAGAAAGTTCTGCTGTAAAACCGTCTCGCAACTCGATGGACACGCGGTGTTGAATTTCACCGAGTTGGAAGTCCATGCTTGCGCGGTGTATCCACTTCACAACGCCGCCAGGGATCTGGGCGGGTCGGCTCCCGCGGAGAAGCCATCTCATGACGCCAAGAAGGCTCGTTTTGCCTCGGGATGTGCCCTCGGAGCCGATGAGCCAAAGGCCCGGGCCAAGTCCACCCCAGGTAAAGTCGAAGGGCTCTCTGCGGCCCGACAGAGACTTTTCTCCACTGAAGCTCACGCTGCGGATCGTGAGATCCACAGGGCGCGGAATTAGCGCCTGCGGCCGGAGGTCGCGCCGCTCCAAGAAATCCGCGACTTCCTCGACCGGACGCTTGGACAGTGCGGCGATAGCCTCTGACCAAGTTCCGGCCAGTGGATCGATCCTGTTCTTGGACATCAATCAGGCTCCGTGGGTCATGGCTTCAAGCCGCTCGGCCACTCGGCCAGCTATGGACGGTATAAGATGCCGTCCGCGGGTCGTAGCGTACTCAATTTGCTGGTACTGCCGCTTCTTGAGAACGGAACCCCGCTGGCCCGCCGCCACCAGCAGAACCAGCCGCATACGCTCGGCATACCAATTGTAAGCGATATTGCTCTCGAGTTCTGCCGCCAACTCCAAAGAGCCGGGCAAGAGCAGGAAATCATTGGCTGCGCTCCTGGGCCCAGCATGGCGCATAACCGTTCGAACGAGACCGACGGAGGACAGGATCGCCATCTCGTCGTCGATGGGCTCGTAAGCGCCGTGCCGCCACTTGGCCATGCCGTCCCGCCTGAGGATAGGCTCATCATCCTCAAGCATTCGATGGACGACGCCAATGAGCGACGCATCTGGCTTCAAGGCGGCCAAGTCAAGCAATTCGTGCGCCAAATAGTCTGGATTGCGAAGCCAGAACATGAGGGCATGCAGACGTGTCTCGCCTCTGAAAATGGCCACCTCACCGTCCGGACCAAGCGGGGACACGAGTTCGGCACCTGCGACCAGAACGGCAAAAAGTCGCATGGCCTTCTGGGCGGTTGTCATGACCCGGGCCAAGCGGAACCTCTGGTAGCTCAAGGGAATTCCAGGGATCTTTACCTCGTAATTAAGCCATAATCAATAAGGGGAGTTTCTCAGTTTGAATTTCTCCGCGCCGCCCCCGACATGCAGGGGGGCCATCATCTGCTTACCAGGGAGTGACCCATGGCGCTTGCCGACCTACCGCATGTCGCGCGTGTCGACACAGAGCAGGAAATCTCCGCCGAACGCGGGATAGAGACAGTCGCCGTGATTTACACAGATTTGGTATTGGATGAGACGGCGCCAGACTACGATAAGGCCGCTGTTGATGCGCTGGTACAGGCCGCTAACAACATGCTGGAGTCGGTTAGGCCCCATGGCCCACGGCGGATATCCCTTAGGAAAGCCGGAGGTTAGGCCACCGGTTCCTTCTCCCGGTTCTTGTACGGCCCGTGCTTCTTCGGCGGCTCCGCCCGCTCGTCGATGCGAAGGCGATTTCCTCCATGCCCCACAGACGATCCGCGACCATCCAAGTCATAGCGATCAGAGCAAACGTGCGCCGACACAGACGAGGATTGATGATCCCTGGCAAGGCCTCTGATTGATGCTCCGGCCTGGTGAATAAACGCCCCTAGCTTTCAGACCGTCTCCTGTCGATTGGTGGCAGCGGCATCTCCAGTTCTGCTGGGGCGATGCCGCGCGCATGAGCATTATACTGGTAGCGAATGAAGAGGTCTTTGTAGCTTTCGACCAACCTTTCCAGGCGCCCGATCTCCTGCACTTGCCTCTCAACCTTTTGGGTTAGGAGGGCAACGGCCGGATCGATTGGGCACGGCTCCGGCCGGGCATTCCTCTTTGCCGCGTAAGCCTCCTTGATGGTTTCGTGACGTTCCAGGGCTTGGCGCGTCCACGTGAGCCCCAGATCCCTGGCCGACTCGGCGATGATCTCGTTCCAGGTGATCGGGCGTGGCCATCGCTTGATGATGTTCCGGATGGCATCGACGTGTTGGTCGGTGATCCGTACGCGGCGAGCATTTTTTCCTCGGCCCTGGATCGTTTCTGCTTTAGCCAAGGGTGCCTCCGTCAAGTGGCCGATCTGTATAGCGGCTCGGCGTCGCCGGGTTCACGTGGACGAGCGTACCGTCCGGGATGGTTGAATCACTGTGGACCCCCAAGATTCGCCGCAGGCCCGTCACAATGGAACGCGTATGGGCGACGTGGTTCGATGCCCCGTAGGTCTCTTCCACTACCTCCTGAAGCGCCTGCTTGAGAACCCATTCGTTCTCATCGAGCAGGGTCTCGGCACGTCCCTTCTGGTCAGCATCTCCCTTCTTGACCAAGTGGTCGCCACAGTCCGCGCAGCTCCCGTGGTTCGGACAGGGCGCGAGGCTCCAGTCGTTGATGCACATGCCGATATCGGTGGTATGGACCGTGGCTAACACGCTTTCGCGAAAGGATTCGCGATCGACGGGCGGCAGGCGATCATGGATGTCCGCGATGGGGCCGCGGATCTGGCCCCTTTCCATCATGCCGCGGACCTGCTCAGCGTATTGTGTTCCGGATGCGTGGTCGTAAATGGCATTCTGCCCCATGTCTTGGCGGCCAAACCAGCGGGCGATTTCGTGCTGCCCCATCCCGCCCTGCTGTGCCAAGGTGTTCAGCCAATGGCGGAACATGTGCGAAGTCATTGCCATCGGCGTGCCGTCGGCCTCGGTGAACCCGAACCTCTCGAAGACGGATGTTACCCGATCGCTTCCCTGAACCCGCCCCCCGAGGAAGTCACGGATCTGCCCGTCCGTCAGGAACGCGACGACGCATGGGTTTGTCGCTTTCTCCATGTGGAATAGATTCAGGGGAACCAGGAAAAGGTATTCAGATAACCTCAGCGGCAACGGGGAGCGCGACAGGTCAGGTTGCTCCGTCAGCAATGCCGCTTCGAGATCAGCACGCCGCACATGCCACGCCCGGCCGATCACCTGTACGGGCAGCTTGCGCCTCCTGACCCACTGGGTTCGTGAGGTTCTGCGGGCCAAGCCGAACAGTTGCCCCAAATCCTCCATCGAAAAGAGTTGGTCCGGTCCTCCATCACCGAATTGAGCCGGGATGTACGCGCGGCCAGGATGGGCCTCGATGAATCGCGCCACCGGCCGAGCTTTTGCTGAATGGTGGCGTATGTCCCTCACTGCACGCTTTGCCAAGTCCACCATGACGCTCGGCATCCACTTTACGCGCGGCTCCCCGCCTTTCTCCGGCCAGTACCGAATACCGTAGCGGAAGACGGGCTGCCCGTCGTTACCGAGCACTGGGCGCCCATTCTCGAACGCCTCCTCCTCGATCTCGCAATCATCCGGCAACGTCAGCAACTCGTTGATGCGCCAACCACCGCAGACGAGCAATTCGACAGCTCGCATGCGAAGGACATCCGAGGGTTCGTCAACGAGATTAGCGATCTGGGCTAGTGCGTCGAGCATTTCCGGCGAGGGCAGTTTCTCGGCACGGCGCATGTCATGCTCCTTGCCAATGCGCGTGTGGTCGTAGCTCACGCGTGCGAATGGATTTCGGAAGTCGATGCGAGCCTTGCTGATGCCATAACGGTTCAGAGCATGGGCAATCTCGACCAGGAACAAGCCGATGCGGTAGCGACTCGTCTCCGCTTCACGCTCCTTGCACACGTTGGCAGCCAACTGGAAGTCAATCGTCAGAAACCGGCAAGGGTCGTGCCCACGATCGGCGAGAGTGTCGTGAAGATAGCGGGCTGCGCGAATCAATGTACCGTGGTTTTCTGGCGTCTTCGACTTGGCCTCCTGCCGCTGCCGCACGAGTGCCTTCACGAAGGAAGCGAACGGTTCGGTCAGGGGAGTACGCCCATTCATACTCTTGGACGTGCCGCCCTCATAGGTCGTGAAATACAACATGTTGCGCTGCCGGGCGTTCGAAGCACGTACAGTCGAATGCTCCGTTACATCCCAGACGGGCGCGTCGAAGTCGAGATCGCGCCCGAACGCCGTCACTTCATTGCGAGCCCGATCGATCACCGCCTCCAAATTGGCCCGCGCGTCGCGCAGCCGGCCCGACGGCAACACCTCAACTGGCATTGGCTGCCTCGCTCTGGCGAATGAACTCGATGCGCCGTACCACGTCGGCGATGGCCAAGATCGTGTTGTCGAATAGGGCGATCATTTTGCCATCCTGCCCATCGTCGAGGCGGCGCTGCCGCTCTTGCAGCAACGCCTTCAATGCCTTGTCATGGGGTGCGTCCATCCAGGGTTGGAACTTAACGCAGGTATAGCAAGCGATAGGAGCGGCCAAGCCGCAGAACGAGAACGAGCCGCAGGTGCCGAGCGGTTCCAGGGTCCGAGACTGCTTGTCAGCGTGGTAAATGCGGCTGCTTTTGCGGTGGCCACGCTCCGCTTCCGATTCGGAGCGGACGATATGGCCGAGGAACGCCTGCGATACGGGGCCAAGTTCCAGCGCCATGGCTGCATCGAGCTTTTCCACGATGTCTGACTTTAGGTCAAAATACACACGGATGTGCTGGAGGTCCGTATGGTCGAGCGCATCGGCGAGCACTCGGGGCGAGGCACCCTCGCGAACAAGCCGTGTCGCGAATGTATAGCGCAGGCGGCGGGCCGTCACCTTGAGCGGTTGGCCGGTGCGTGGTGATAGGACATTAAGCTTTGCAACCGCGGCGCCAACGAGTGGGGTTATCTCTGCGGTCCTATGGTGGTACCGGTACTCGCCAAGAGTCCCATCCCCGTCGATGTCTATGCGTGGAAATTCACGCCGGAGCAAGGGACGTCCACACCTACCGTCGATTTGGCTGGAGTTCTCCCTGTTCTCCGCGATCAGCAGATCAACCAGTCGACCGATTTCAGCGGTGAGCTTGCGAACCCGGAATTGTGTGCGCTCAACAGGATCACCCTTCTTGTGGCGGGGCACACGGATTTGGAAAACGACGCCCTCGGCGTCCGCCGCGGAGATCCTTTCGAAGTCATCCTCCCTTAGGAGGGCAAGCGGACCTGAATTGCATCCAAGCGCAATGCAGAGCCAAAGTCCGACCTGCTCCTTCAAGGAGAGGACACCGGTCATTCGGGCGGCGCGCAACGCGTTGTTAAGAGCAACAATTTCAGTATCGACCAGAGGCCCCTCCTCCGGATCGGCTGATTGCACGGCTTGGCCCTTGGAGCCTCCGCCAATGACGACTTCGTTGAATTGGAAGGCAACTTCGGCAGAAAAGCTCTCGAAACCTTGGTCGCAACACCAGTTGAACCAATGGCGCAGCCAAAACAGCCGGTATCGTTGGTGCGCCTCGAATTTCTCGATCGCCTCGCTGATCGCCCGATACGGGATCTCCTCGCCTGCCATGCACGCCGATTGAAACGCCGGGGATACCCATAATCGTTTCAACACATACCAAGCATTTATAGCCGAACCGACCGAAAAATTGCGTAATAGATGCTTCATATACGCTATAGTGGCGGTCAACACTGTTTCGCTTGGAATTTTAATTTCGCCCCAGTCCAACTTAACTGGTTGGGTAGGGTCTGAAATCTTCCAGACTGCCCCCGAAACATCGATAGGTCGACCAGCGCGATTGATGATCACTTTCTCATCCAAGAATTTATCCATACGCGCAGGTATGTCGGGGAACAATGACATCTGATTTGGATCAGCCATTTGCACTCCTCTCCTGCAATCGCAGCATCAGGCTTGCGGCTTGAACCTCGGTCGTGCGGTTCGTGTAGGTAGCCGCACGTTCAGAGTGCTTCTTCCATCCCATCAGGTAGTTGCGCAACGCCATCTCCTTCGCGTGAGTGAGGCGGTCATCAGGCGCCACTGGGGATGTCGTCTGCGCTTGGCGCTCTGCATCGCAGAGGTCCGAAAACCGGTCGTTCCAGTCGTGGCGCAGCATGTGCGGCGACAGGTTGCGCGGGAACTCGGGGAAGCGGTCCCGGATGCGGATAAAGAGGTCATTGACCGTGCGCAGCGCCATCGGCCGCCCGTTCTCGGCGACGAAGACGTAGGGCGTCTTCTTGGCGCCCGGATAGCGCGTCCGGTCGGCACGATGACGGATCAGCCAAGTCTCGACAGCCTGCCGGAGGTTCTGTCCAACAGGCAGAAGGCGACCGGCGGTCTTCACCAAGGGTTCGTCAGGCCGCGGGTCGTCCGGATCGTCGGCACGACGATGCACGTGTAGGGACGGCTGATTGCCGGAGAAGCGCAAGTCGCCCGTCTTCAGCACGAGCGCTTCGGCCCGACGCAGTCCAAGCTCGTAGTACATGAGGAGCAACGCGTAGTTGCGGTAGCGGTGCGCGGGATCAAAGGGGTTCTCTGAACAGTCGGGATGAACGATCTCCAGGAACCGCGCCCGCAATTCCGGAGGCAGGCCGTACTTCTTCGCAAGCTTTCCGCTCCGGACCTGCCCAGCGATCATCGTCTTCCAATCGGCGAGCTTCTGGGCAGCATCCCGATAGCGCCCCGAAGCAATAGGAATGCGGTGAAGCGCCAGTTCGACGCGCCACGCGATGTAGGCGCGCACATCAAGCACCCGCGCGTAATGGGTCTCTGCATCGACGATATCGGGGACGCTATTGCGGGTGTCGACCGCACGCCGCTTCGGCTTGACACCTTGCGCAGTCAGTTTTTCGGCCTTGGTCGGCTTCCTGCGGCTGAGACGCAGCCAATTGACAAGGTCCGTCGTCTCCTCCTGGGTGAGAAGATCGCCCGAGTCGATGCGCTGCGTGAGGTCGATGCCGCGTGTCCCGGCCCATTCCAGCGCGAGGGCCACAGCGCGCATGGCCTTGGCCATGCTGTTCACCGACCCGCCCTTGCTTCTGAGAAAGACGGCGCTATAGCGCGTTGTGAACGGGTCCGGCAGGCCGGTTGCCTTGTCGATCAGGAGAGCGAAGCGCTCACCGCCCTCCATGATGACGTTGTTTACACTGTAGCGAGCCGAATCCCTTAGCATGACAGCCGTGTGGGTCCCCTGTTTTACACAGGAGAGTCCCACACGATTCAGGCCGGATCAAGGGCTTTGTGCGACAGCCAAGAAACTATCTAACTTGTTGATTATACTTTCGTTCAAGCGAGATAGTTTACACTTGGCCTTAGCCGCCGCCTAGAACGGGATTTCGTCATCCAGGTCGTCGTGCTTGGGCGGAGCACCGCCGCCGCTGCGGCCACCACCGCCACCACCGTAGCCGCCACCGCCGCTGCTGCCGCCGCCGTAGCCACCGCCACCACCGCCGCCACGCGACTCGTAGCCGCCACCGCCGCCGTAACCGCCGCCGCCGCCTTCGCCTTCACGGCCGCCGGTGAAGTCGATCTCGTTGACACGCACCGACAGGCCGGCGCCGCGGGTGCCGTCGCGCTTCTCGAACTCGCGGAGCGTCACCTCGCCGGAGATCACCACGGCCTTGCCCTTGGTCAGGTGCGGCGCCAGAGCCTCCGCGCGGCGGCCCCAGATGGAGCAGTCCACCCACTGGGTGGTCTTGCGGTCGCCGAATCCAACGTCGTTGGCGACGCGGAAGCCCAGAACCTTTTCACCGCTCTGCGTGGAGCGAAGCTCGCCATCCGCGCCGAGGCGCCCCGTAAACGTCCATACATTCATCGCACGTGTCTCCTAGCGCGGGTTCCCGGTATCCCATCCGACCCGTTCGGGCGCCCGGCGGAAGGGCGTCCGGATACCGGGGGTGTCTGTTCGCAGGGCCGGTTTGATCCGTGGTCCGGTCCATGCCCGCCCCGCCTTGCGCTTCACAAAGCACGGGGAACGGGCACGGGTCAACCGCCGCCGCCGGAGCGCCTTGCCCCTTCCGTCCGGATCAACCCGCCCGGCCCGCACAGAAGAGAACACTCCATGAACAAACATAGCAGAGAGAGTCCGTGTCGCCAACCGATTCCTTAGCGGCTCCCCATCATCGT
>NZ_WHOR01000066.1:0-23907 GCF_013340925.1 Azospirillum formosense | reverse complement strand
CTCCGCCCCCGCCGCCTCCGCGCCGGCAGGGAATCCGTTCGCCGCGGCGATGGGCGCGCTTGGTAACCCCGACGTCGGCGCCGACACGTCGGGCGGGGACGGGGGAGACCCCCAGGCCCTGGTCGCGCAGATCCTGAAAGCCGGCGCCTGACGCCGGCTTTCGCCTTTTCTGGAGAACCTTCACGATGGGCATTTTCAAGCCGGGCGTCAGCTCGGAGACCTATTCGCCGGACCTCCTGCTGGCCGGCGATTTCCCCCGCATGACCCGCAGCGTGACCCTGGTGTCCGGCCAGAACCTTGCGCGCGGCGCCGTCCTCGGCAAGATCACCGCGTCGGGCAAGTACGCCCTCAGCGCCTCGGCGGCGTCCGATGGCTCGCAGACCCCCGTGGCTGTCCTGGTGGACGACTGCGACGCCAGCGGCGGCGACAAGACGGTTGGCATCTACGAGAGCGGTGAATTCCTCGGCACCGCGCTTACGCTCGGCGCCGGCCACACGCTGGCCTCCATCCGCGACGGCCTGCGCGACCTGAACATCTACATCCGCTGACCACCGGTCGCCCCCAGATCCCGTGCGCATCAGCGCCACGTCACAGGGAACGAGCATCATGAACATCTACGATACCGCCGTCCTCAACGGCGTGGTGCAGAGCCTGAAGCGTCCCAAGACCTTCCTGCTCAACACCGTCTTCGGCACCATCCAGACCGAGACGGCGGAACAGATCGCCGTGGACATCCTGATCGGCAACCGCCGCGTCGCGCCCTTCGTCTCGCCGCTGGTGGCCGGCAAGGTGCTGACGCAGGACGGCTTCACCACCAAGCTGTACAAGCCGGCCTACATCAAGCCGAAGTCGGCGGTCGATCCGAACCGCGCCTTCAAGCGTCAGGCCGGCGAGCAGATCGGCGGCACGCTGAACCCGCAGCAGCGCTTGATGGCCACCGTGCGCGGCATCATCGAGGACCACGCCGACCAGATCACCCGCCGCCTGGAACTGATGGCCGCCGAGGCCCTGCGGCTCAGTCAGGTGACCGTCACCGGCGAGGGCTTCGAGACCCAGGTCGTCAGCTTCGGTCGCAGCGCCGCCCTAACCATCGCCCTGACCGGCACCGACAAGTGGAGCGACCCGGCCAGCACCCCGCTGGATGACCTGGAGGAGTGGGCCGAACTGGTGCACAAGACCGAGGGCGCGGTCATCAGCACCATCGTCATGGACCCGGATGCCTGGGCGGCCTTCCGCAAGAACGCCCAGGTCCAGAAGCTGCTCGACATCCGTCGCGCGGCGGGGACCCCGGTCGAACTCGGCCCCTCCACCTATGTCGGCGGCGCCCAGTTCAAGGGAAGCATCGGCTCCTTCGATATCTGGGTCTACAGCGAGTACTACGAGGACCCGGCCACCGGGACCGTGACGCCGCTGCTGCCCAGCGGCACGGTGCTGGGCTTCGGCCCCAACGTCGAGGGCGTACAGGCCTTCGGCGCCATCCGCGACGAGGCGGCGGGCCTGCAGGCGCTGCCGATCTTCGTCAAGAGCTGGGTGCAGGAGGACCCGAGCGCCCGCTTCGTCATGAGCCAGTCGGCGCCGCTGGTGTACCCGCGCCGCCCGAACGGCTCCTTCGCCGCCACCGTGCTGTAAGGAGAGCCGGTCATGAAGATCCGCACGCTTATCTCCGTGAAGCATGACAAGAAGCTCCACGCGCCCGGAACGGAACTCGACGTGGCGTCCGATCTCGCCAAGGAACTGATCGAGACCGGAAGCGCCGAGAAGGTCCTGGTTGATGCCCCGGACACCGCCGAGACGGAGACCGGAAAGCCCGCTCCGGCGAAGTCCACCAAGGCGTAGCCCCCGCCACAGCGCAGCGATCCACGGGGGATTACGGGCCGCCGTGGATCGTTTGGAGGACTTTTCGCGATGCCCATCCCTTTTCAGCGCACGCTTGATAGCGTCTTCCGCCGGCACGGTGTCGACGCCGTCTACACCCCGCCCCGCGGCGGCGCTCCGGTGCCGTGCCGCCTCACCTTTGCCCGAGGTGACAAGGAGTGGCGCTTCCGGGAAGCCGGCGCTTCCACCCCGGCCCGCATCGCCGAGGCGCGGGTGTCGGAAGTCCCGCTGATGGAGGAGGAAGGCGTCCTGGCCATCGGAGGCCAGACCTACGTCATCGGCAACGCCACCCAGCCGGACGCCGACCGGCTGTTGTGGCGCCTGGAGTTGCAGTGATGCCGACCTCCATCCGCGAGCAGGTGCTCGCCGCATTCGAAACACTGCTGGGCGCCGTCACCGCCCCCAACGTGCCGGGCACCTTCACCGTCTACCGCGGGCGTCGGAAGGCGGTCCCCGAAACCAACCTGCCGGCGCTGGTGATGCATGCCTCCATCATCTCGCAGGACCAGTTCAACGCCGGGGCGGTGCGCAACCTGGAACGCGTGGCCGTCTCGGCTCTGGTCAAGGAAACCACCGACGCTGCGCTTGACCAGGCCATCGCCGATGTCTCCGCCGCCGTCCAGAAGGCCGTCGAGGCGGACCCGACGCTGGGTGGGCTGGCGGTGGACACCAACCTCAGCGAGGCCGATCAGGCGACGGCCAACGATGAAGGGATCGGCGGCATCGGTGAGGCCTTCCTGGCCTTCACCGTCGAGTTCTGGACCCGTCCCGGCGACCCCTACACCGCGGCGCCCTGATCCATCCCCAACATACCGAGGACCCCCATGAACATCCCGGCCCATCGGGCGGCGGCGGTGGAGCCGACGCCTGCCGACACCTTCGAGATGAAGGACGGCAAGACGGTCATCAATCTGACCGAACAGGAGCGCGCAAAGCGCGAGGCCGCTGAGCAGGCGGAGCGCGAGAAGCAGCAGGCCGCCGACAGCCACGCCGAGGCGGAGCCCGCGCCGGACGCCACGTCCATTGCCGAGCCGTCGCCCAAGCCGGCCAAAGCCGCCGGGCAGGGCAAGGCCACCACCCAGACGAAGGAGGCCTAATCCATGGCGCTTCGCACCCGCAATCAGGCTCTTCTGGCCAAGATCGAAACGACCGAGGGCACTGACGCGAACCCGGTTGCCGGCACCGACGCTGTGTTCGTGGAGAACCTGCAGCACAGCTTCAACCCGAACATCATCCAGACCAACGAGCACACCGGCAGCCTGGACAGCCGCGGCCCCATCGCGGGCGGCATGACGGTGCAGGTCACCTTCGACGTGCTGTTGAAGGGCTCCGGTGCCCCCGGCACCGCCCCGGAGTGGGGCAAGCTGCTGCGCGCCTGTGGCTGGGCGGAGACGATCACCGCCACCGCCGTCCCGGCCGCCGCCGAGGCCTGCGCGGCGGGCGGCACCACCACCACGGCGGTGCTGGGCTCCTCCGCCGGCACCACGGCGCAGCAGTACCGCGGCATGCCCATCCTGTTCACGAACGTGGTGACCGGAACGTCCTTCATCACGGACTACACCGCCGGCAAGACGGCAACTCTGGCCGACACGCTGTCCGGCCCCATCGTCGCCACGACCTCGTACCAGATTCCGGTGAACGTCCGGTACGCGCCAGCCTCGATCAGCATCCCGTCCGTAACGCTCTACCTTTACCGGGACGGCAAGCTCCTCAAGGTGACCGGCGCCCGCGGCAACGCCACGCTGGAGTTCACCAGCGGCGGCGTCGGGCGGATGCGCTGCACCTTCACCGGCATGTTCGGCTCGCAGACGGACGCCGCGGTGCCCGCCGGCTTGGTCTTCGACACCCCCCGCCCGCCGATCTGGAAGGGTGGCCGTGCCCTGGTCAACCGCGCCAAGGCGGCTATGGCCTCGCTGTCCATCGACTTCGGCAACCAGATGACCAATCCGGACAACCCGAACGCGGCGGAGGGCTACGATCCGGCCATCATCACCGCGCGCAACATGACCGGCTCCAGCGACCCGCTGGAGGAGCTGGTGGCGACCCGCGACGCCATCGCCGACTTCCGGGCCGGCGCCGCCCAGCCCATCGGCCTCAGCTACGGCGCCGTCGCGGGGAACCGCGTCGGCCTGACCATCCCGGCGGCCACCTACACCAACGTGCAGCCCGGCGACCGCAACGGCCTCGCCACGCAGGGCCTGCAGTTCGCCTGCACCGGCCAGGATGCCGGCGCCTTCCTCACCCTGTACTGACCGAACCCCGAACCGACACCGGGCAACCGATCGGCTCCGGCCGATGGGGCGCGAAAGCGCAGCGGGTGGCGATGTCGGCGCCACCCGCACCCCACCCCTCACCGACAGAGGACCATTCCCATGCTGCCGATCAGCGCCAAGGACGTGATCCGCTTCACGCCCATCCTCGACCAAATCGACATTTTCCGGAAGCTGCAGTCCCTGGCGGACACCGACGAGGCGCGCGCCGCCTTCGCCGAACTGATCGCCAAGGCGCAGGACGAAGCGGACACCAAGCCGCAGCCGGTCTACCTGCTGGCCGTGCCGGGTTACCTCCAGCGTGCCGCGTGGCGCCGCGACGTGCGCGCCGCCGGGGCGATGTATCCGGGCGACGCCGAGCTGTTCCGGGCGCTGCGCGACGATCTGCGGGCCTGCGCGCCGGCCAACCTGGACGAGTTGCTGTCTGTCGTGGATGAGGCGGAAGCGGCCACCAGCGGCGAGGTGGACCCCGAGGCGGTGGAGCGGCTGGGCGAGATCGATCGCATCGCCCGAGCGCTGGGCCGCCGTTACGCCGCGCTGGAAGGCGACCGCGAGTTCTATCTGTCGGTCGCTCCCATCATCGCCGCCCGGCACTTCCTGCTGGGGTGGGAGGGCGTCAAGGCCGAGGATGGGAGCGACGCGCCGTTCGAGCGACGCGGTGGCCTGACGACCGACGAAACGCTGCAGCATCTGGACGAGCGGGAACTGCGCGATGTGGGCAGGAAGATCATCGGCCTGATGCGCGTCGGGAAGGATCAGGAAAAAAACTCCGTCTCGCCGTCGCAGTCGCACGACGGCCGGAAGCCTTCCCCGACGGAGACGAAGCTCCTGACGGAAGCGAGTGGGAACTCTTCGGAGAGCGGTACCAGCGGAACCCCCGCTACCTGCTGAGCGAAGGGGATTGGGAGATGGTGCGCCTTTGGCGGGCCTTCCGGCCGGCGCCGGGGCGCATCGGCGGCATGGCGGCGGGCGTCGTGCCGGTCTCTGGGCATCTGCCCGAGGCGGGCGGCTACGGCGATCAGGCCGCGATCATGCTGGACGCCTTCGAGGTCATGAGCCGGGCCGAGGCGGAGTTGGTGGAGGGCGAATCATGATGATCGTCGGACGCATCCAGGGCGACCTGAAGGGACTGCTGAACGAGCGGATCGGCGAGATCGCTGACGCCGCCCGCGCGGCGGTTCGCTCCGCCTCAGAACAGCTCCAGGCGGACCTGCGCGCCCAGGTCCGTGGGGCTGGTCTCGGGATCGGGCTGGAAAAGGCGTGGCGCCTCGACCTCTACCCGAAGAGTGGCCGGAAGACGCTGCGCCCCGCCGGCCTCGTCTACTCGAAGGCCACCCGGCTCCATGACGCCTTCGACGCCGGGGAGACGGTGCGGGCGAAGGGGGGCAAGTGGCTGGCGATCCCGCTGGAGGCGGCGAAGCAGGCCGGTTTCGACCGCAGTTCGGAGCGGGATGACCTGACCGCCCGCCGTCCCGGCCCGGTGCCGGCGAAGTGGTCCAACATCTCGGCGGCTGAGTCGCGTTTCGGCAAGCTTCAGTTCGTTCCGATCAACGGCGGGCGCCGCGCCCTGCTGGTGGCGGAGGGCAAAGCCCGCGGCGACGTGCTGGCCCGAGGCGGTGCCGGGCGCGCAACCTCGATCCCGCTCTTCCTTCTCGTCCGGCAGACCCGCGGGCGGAAGCTCCTCGACATCAGCGGCGCCGCCAACCGGGCGCAAGCCCAGCTCGCCGCCAACCTCTCCAACATCATCGGACGGTAGCCATGGCTGAGAAGAAGGTCAGCGTCCGCCTTGCCGTCGAAGCCGACCGCCTGGACGAAACCAAGCGCAAGCTGGAAGAACTGGGCATCGCCATCAAAAGCGTCGGCAACGACAACGGCCCGGACAAGCTGCGTCGTCAGTTCGAAGCTCTGGAAGGCCGTCTCGACCCGGTGTCGCGCGCCACGCAGCGGTTGGCCCGTGAGCAGGATCTGCTGAACCGCGCCCTGGCCTCCGGGGCGACCAGCCAGCAGCGCTACACCGAACTGATGAACGTCTCGCAGCAGGCGCACGACCGGATGATCGCCGGGCAGAGCGCGGCGACGGCAAGCACAGGACAGTTCAAGGGCGCTCTCGGCAACCTGGGGCTCCAGCTCCAGGACGTCACGGTGCAGGCCCAGATGGGCACCTCCGCCTTCATCATCCTGGCGCAGCAGGGGCCGCAAATCGCCTCCGCCTTTGGCCCAGCGGGCATTGCCATCGGTACGGTCGTGGCGATCGCCTCCGTCGCGGCCGGGGTGCTGTTCACGCTCAGCGATGAGACGAAGAAGTCGGCGAAGGAAATTGATACCTTCGGCGACGTTCTCGGAATCTTCGAAGGGCGGGCGAGGGAATCAGGCGCCGCCATTGAAACGTTGACGGAGAGCTATCGCGCCCTTGGTGGAGAGCTGCGCGCCCTTTCCAAGCTGGCCCTCCAGGCCGACATCGCAACCCTGACCGAGAAGCGGGCGAAGGACCAGAAGTCGGCGTGGGATGCCATCAGCAACGCCACCATGTCCGGTGTGCAGGATGTTCCGGCGGCGCTGGGCGCCCTGCAGCAACTCGGACAGGACAAAGACCTTGCTGCCTTTATGGGGAAGCTCCAGGCGCTGAACGAAAAGGGCGCCATCAAGCTGATGCGTGACGAGGACGTCCGCGCATTGCTGGAGACCGGGGAGGCCCTGCGTGTCGCTGAGGCGCGCATGGCCGATCTGGAGGGGCGGGCGACGCCGGCGCAAAAGGCTCTGCTGGGCTATGCCGATGCGGCACGCGAAGCGGCGCGGGCAACACGCGAAGCCGCTGAAGCCGCCTATGAGATGTCGAGAACGCAGGGTCTGGCTCTCGGCTCCGTCATCGTCCAGGAGCGTGACCTTGATCGAAAGATTGCGGCCCTGAAGGGTGGCGAGGCCGCCATGAAGGCCTATGGAGAGGAGCAGATCCGGGCGACGACCTATGACAAGGCGTTCAAGGCGAACTTGGCCGCCGGGGAATCTCTCCTCGATGCCAGAACGGAGGCTACCCGCATCGCGACGAAGGCGGTGGAGGCCTACCGCCTTGAGCAGCAGCGTGCCGATGAGCAGAAGGCTGCCAACGCCGCCAGCCGCAAGGCCGAAAGCCAAGCGGAGCGTGACGCCAAAGCCTACGCCAAGGTTTCGGAGGAACTGGACCGCGGCATAGCCGAGCAACAGCGGCTGGCCGGCGCGGTCGGGCAGAGTGTCGAGGCCCAACGGGAGGCGAACACCCAGACCAAGATCGCGGAGGCTCTGGCGAAGGCGCACGCCACCGCGTCGACGGCGGAGGGAAAGGCCATCGCCGGGAAGGTCAGGGAGCAGGAGAAGTGGCGGGCCGCCGCCGCGGATGCTGCGGTTCTGGATTCCTCGAAGCGGCAGCTTGCCTACGCCCAGCAGGAACTGTCCCTGATGGGGCAGGCCGAACCGCTTCGCGAGCGCGCGCTGAAGTCGTTCCAAATCCAACAGCAGGCGGGTGAGCTGGCGAAGACGACTACGGCGGAAAATGTCGCCGAGTGGGTCCGGCTCCAGGAGCAGATCGCCGACACGCAGGCCATCAAAGCGTTTCAGTTGGAGATACAGGGCACGGCCAAGGAGATGTCCCGCGACATCACCGAAGCCTTGCTGGACCGGGAGTCGAAGTGGAGCGACCTCGGAAAGACCATCGGCAAGAGGATTGCCCTTGGTCTGATCGAGGCGAACTTCGTCCTGCCGATCACCACGGCTGTCGTGGGGGCTGTGCCGGGCCTGTTCGGCATCGCCTCCCCAGCGAACCAGAACGTTGCCAATCCGGGCGGCGTGGCCGGCGCGGCCAGCACGCTCGGGACCGCTGGCAACGCTCTGTCCGCTGGTCAGAGCCTCTACAACGTGGCCACGGGCACCAACACGTTGGGCACGATGGCGAGCAGCTTTGCCACGTCGGGGATGGGCTACAGCATGGGCCTGTCGTCCAACGCCGTCGCCGAAGGCACCGGCATCGCCGCTGGCTACGTGGACACCATCGGCGCGACGCAGATCAGCAACGGCATGACGTTGACCCAGAGCGGGCAGGCCGTCACCAGCGGGCTTGGCGCCATCGGACAGGCCATGCCCTATGGTGCGTTGGGCGGCCTTGCCGGGTCCTACATCGGGTCAAAAACCAACTCTCACCTTGTCGGCGGCCTCTCAGGCGCTGCGCTCGGTGTCGGTTCTATGGCCGCCGGCACTGCGGCTATGGGCGCCATGGGCGTGGGGACGGCCGCCGCAGGTATGAGCGGCATGGCCGGTGCCTCGGCGGCGTTGGCGGCTATCCCCGTGTACGGGTGGATTGCGGCTGCGGTCCTGGCCGCGGTCACCGCGATCGCCGGGACGCAGAAGAAGGAGTACTTCGGCGCCGCGACCTGGAGCAAGTTCGATCCCGGCGCGGGGACGGAATTGGGGACCGACACGGCGTCGAAGCACATGGATGCGGGGCCGGTTGTTGACCGCAAGTACGCGATCAACAGCGGCATGCGCACAGCCATGCAGGCGTCCGGCCTCGGCTTTGCTGGGGACGGCATGTGGCTCGGGGTGGACTACGACCAGGATAAGCAGCGGTGGCGGACCAACCTCGCCGGCTGGGACACCGGCATTACCGTGTCCAGGTCGCAGGACCCGGCCACGGCCATCGTGGACACTCTGAAGTGGCTCGCCAACAACGCCACCGAGGACAGCGACCGCCGTCCAGCCGACAAGTTGGGCGACATCCCGCTTCTGGTTGGTGACAAGAACGTCATCACCGCCCTGCGCAACACCAAGAACACGACGATTGAGGAAGTCGGCAAGGACATGGAGGCGGCCCGCGTCTGGACCGATGTCCAGAAGACCACCGCCGCCGGCTACAACTACTTCAACGATGCCGTTCAGCAGATGCTTCATTCCGCGCAGCAAGCGGCGAAGCGAATGGAGGAGAGTTATGTTGACCTGCTGAACCGCGTGTCCGACACCGGCCTGGAGGAGCGAGGCCGTGCACAAGAGATGCTACGCCAGTCCATGGAGGCTTCGCTCGGCATCGACGACACCACCACGGCTCTGCGCAACCTTCTGACGCCGACAGAACAGGTGCGCATCCAGTTCACCGCGCTCCAGCCGACGCTTGAAGCGCTCGGCTACACCGCTGAGCAGCAGGCCGGGATCTTCGACAAGCTCGCGGCGAAGGCCAAGAAGTCGGTGGCCGACACCTACGACGCCCAACTGCGTGACGTGCGTGGGCAAGGGTATCTGGACGAGTTGTGGTCGGTGCGGCAGTGGTGGGACGCCAACGCCCTGCCGGTGCTGGACTCCGGACGGAACCCGAACGACCTCTATGAGGCCAAGGCCAAGTCGATCATCGACGGGCTGTCAGACAGCCAGATCGATCTCGTCGTGTCCTACTTCAAGGAGCTTGACCCCGTGATGGCCGGGCTGGCGGATCGGCTGCGCGGCACCACCAAGGCAACAAGGGATGCCGCCGATGCGCAGGCCGCGGCGCTGCGGCAGAACGCCGAGAGCCTCCGCAGTTATCTGGACTCGCTCGGCCTGTCCGACCTGTCGAACCTGTCGCCTCAGCAGCAATACGCCGAGGCTCAGCGGCAGTACGCTGCCGCCCTGGCCGGCGACGACGTGTCCGCGGCAACCAAGGCCAACGACGCGTTGTTGCGGGCCGCCCGGGTCATGTTCGGCACCACCTCCGAATATGGGGCGGTGTTCGACTGGTCTAAGTCCAGCCTGACCGAGTTCGGCAAGCGAAACGGCCTGCCGATGTTCGCAGCGGGTGGCATCACGGACGGCCCGTCCATCGCGGGCGAAGGCATCTACCGGGAGGCCGTGGTGCCGCTGCCCGATGGCCGGACTATCCCGGCCCGGATCACGGATAGCGGCAGCCGAGACGTTACAGCCAAGCTGGAGGAGGTCCGCCGCGAACTGGTCGCGTCGCGGCAGGCCAACACCCGCATGCAACAGGTCACGGTGGGCGCCTTGGCCCTGATCCAACAGGCCATCGAGGCGTCCACCGACGCGCAGGCCAGGGCGGCCCTGCAAGCCAAGCTCGCCGCCCTGCTCGCTGACCAGACGTCGGAGGCCGCCTGATGCTCGACACCTACAGTCTCGAAACCGAGCCGCTCGACAGCCTGGGGGGCGAGCTGGTGCCGTGGGTACTGACCTCGGTCGGTACCGGGCGCGCCGTCGACTATGTCTACATCGCGGAACTGTACCCATGGCAAGGCACCAACGGCGTCTCCTATGGGGCGCCGCTGGCGCTTGATGCCGGGATGCTCGACGCGCTGCCCGGCCAGGAGGAGCCGCCGGGCGCCATCCTGCCGCTCCACTTCGCCGACCGCGGCTACCTGACGGCGCCGACCGACAGCGTGGCTCCGCGCCGGCTGTATGAAGGGCGGCTGGAAGGCTTCAGCGTGGAGCGCCGTCTTCCGTTGTCGCCGACCGACAGCCGCCGCGTCGCCGGCACCTTCGGCCTGCTCCGGTTGCGCAACGATGACGGCGTGCTGGACAGCCTGCCGGACAACTGCGCCGTCCAGGGCCGGCGTGTCGTCGTGCGGCGGCTGATCCGTGGCCAAGACCTGTCCGAGGCCGTGCCGGTTTTCGATGGTGTCGGCGTGGCCTGGGAACCGGGCGACGGCGTGATGGGGCTGACGGTCCGGGATCGGACGGCCCTGGCCGACCTCTCCTTGCTGCCGACCTACGGCGGCAGCGGGGGGAAGGACGGGCCGGCGTCCTGGGCCGGCAAGCCGCTGCCCGGCGCCTTCGGGGTCGCGCGCTGGGTGCCGCTGGAGTGTTACGACGCCGCCTACGGGCTGTTCCGCTGCCACTTCCGTCGAATCAAGGGCGTGACGGGGCTGTGGGACAAGGGCGGCGCCTACACGTTCGTCAGTGACTTCCCGACAGAGGCGGCTTTGAAGGCCGCCAGCCTGACCGGCGGCCAGTACGCCACGTGCTGCGCAGAGGGGATGGTGCGGGCCGTCCCGGCGGGGGACAGCTACGAAGGGACAATCACTGCCGACATCGAAGGCGACGCCGAGGGCGGCTATGTGGAGACGCACGCGGCGATCGCGGCGCGCCTGCTGTCCATCGGCGGCCTTGGCGATCTCGTCGCCGGCGGTACGGTGGCCAGCCATGCCGCTTATCTGACGGGAGCCAGTGGCTTCGCGTGGACGAGCCAGATCAACGTCGGCGATGCCGTGTCCGCCGTCATGCAGTCCTGCGCGAGCTGGTGGGGCGATGATCGAACCGGGATGATCCGTCTCGGCCGGCTGGAAGAGCCGGGCGTGCCCGATCTGGAGCTGGCGCCGGGGGCCGGCCTGTTGGACGTGACGCCCGGCACTTTGCCGGCCAGCATCGCCCCCGCGGTCTGGCGCAGCACAGTCAACTTCCGGCGGTGCCACTCCGTCATCAGCCGGGACGCCGTCCTGGTCACTGCCGACGAGGCGACCAAGGCGTTTGCCGAGCGGGAGTACCGGGAGGCCCCGCCGAGCGCAAACAGCTTGATCCTGTCGCGCTACCCGACCGCGCCGGAACTGCGCATCAACAGCGGCTTCGACAACCCTGGCCCGGCCTCCGACCTCGCCAGCTACCTGCAAGCTCTCTACGCCCGCTCACGCGGCGCCTGGGCGCTTGATGTGCCGTTGGCGGTCGCAGCCTCCCTCTGGCTCGGCCGCTCGCTCCGTGTGACGTGGCCGCGTCACGGCTTGGCGCAGGGCCGCAACGTGCGTGTCGTGGCCCTGCCGGAAGACATCGGCGATCGAACCGCAACTATTCTCGTCTGGGGATAACCCATGGCCAATGCTCTCTTCGGGTACGGCAATCTGCTCGATCTGCCGGCCACCGTCCTGACGTGCGGGTCGCAGCGGTCCAACCTGCCGGTCAGCAACCTCGCCGACCCCGATCCGCAGCGCCCTTGGGTGACCATGGGGGCGACGCAGGATTGGGTTCACGCCGACTTCGGCTCACCGCAATCGCTCCGCCTGCTCGGCCTGTTCGGGGCGCTGCTGACCTCAACGGCGCAGGTCCGGTGGCGGCTTGGGACGGCGCCGCTGTTCGACGATCCGATCTTGCGCCAGAGCTTTACAGACGGCAGCGAGATTGACCCGCGCTTTGTGGTGGCCCGCGCGGGGGCGACGGCGACGCGCTTTAACGCGGCCGGCGAGCTGGAAACCGTCCCGGCCAACACCCCGCGCGTTGACTATGGGTGGTACACGCTGACGGACGCGGGCGGGCAGGATTGGGCGGCGACGCCCGCCCCGAACCTGCTGACCGCACCGGAAGCGTTCAGCGCTTCGCCGTGGTTTGGAAGTTTGTCGGTCACGTCGAATGCGGGGGGCGCGCCGGACGGCACGGTCACCGCAGACAGGCTCGCCAAAGTCAGCGCGAGCAGCGGCTATCGCTCTTACCCGTTCTCGCCGTCGAGCACGGCAATGCACGCCGCAAGCGTGTACCTCAAGGTGCCGGCCGGCTCGCTGCCGGTGCGTCTCTTGTTGGTGCGCTCGTCGCCCTACGTGGTGATCGCCCAGAAGACGGCCAATGTCACCACGGCCTGGCAACGGTTCGACCTCGTCGGGGCGCCGCTTGACCTTACGTCTCACCAGTTCGTGATCGACGGCGGGCTTTTGGCCGTTGGCGACGCGTTCGACGCCTGGGGCGCCAAGTTGGAGGTTGGCGCGACGGCCACGGGATACCAGCCGGTCACTCCAGCCTGTCGTGGTCTGCTGATAGAGCCGGCGCGGACCAATTTTTTGCTGCGCAGCACGGAGTTGGACCATCCCGTGTGGGGGAAAACCCGACTGAGCGTCATCGCCAATGCGGCAAGGGCTCCAGACGGAACCGTATCGGCCGATATGCTGGTGGAAGACACCTCGGTAGCGCTCACGCATGAGCTGGTGCAAAGCGTATCCGGTCCGGGCACCTACTGCTTTTCGGCGCTCCTCAAGGCGGGAACCCGTCGCCGAGCGCAACTGGTCGTCTACAACCCCACGGACGGCAACATGGGCGCCTCCACCTTCGACTTGACGGCCGGTGCCGTCGTTGCTGGAAGTCATGCGTCGGCTCAAATCAAGAAATGGGCTGACGGTTGGTATCTGTGCTCCATCGTCATCACCTGCACCGCGCCGTCGCAGTATTTCCTGAGACCTGACAACGGCTCGACGGTGTATTACACGGGAGACGGGGTTTCAGGCTTCTACGCCTGGGGCGTGCAGGCCGAGTCTGGCACAGAACCCACGTCGCGCATTCCGACGACCACGGCGGCCGTTACCCGCAACGCCGACAACGTGACGGTGGTGCTGTCCAGCGTGCCGGGGTGGAGCACCGCGGCGGGGACGCTGTTTGCCGACGCCATGATCCCTGCAAGCGGCGGGCAAACCCGCGTGCTTGCCAGCCTGAACGACGCCTCCACCAACAATCGGGTGACGCTCGGCGTGAACCAAGCACTTACGGACACGGTCTATCGCATCTCAGTCGGCGGCGTGGCGTACGATCCCGCGGCGCAACCGGCGCCTGGAGCGGGCGCGGGCCTTCGCATGGCCCTCGCTTGGGCCGCTGGATCAGCCTCGGCGACCATCAATGGGGCCGCCCCGGTGGGGAGTTCTCTGGTCGCCGCGCCGGCGGTCACGACGCTGGAAATCGGCGCGCAACAGGGCGGACTTCAGTTGACTGGCTACATCCGCCGCATCGCCCTCTACAGCAAGCGCCTGTCCAACGCGCAACTGCAAAGCCTGACCGGTCCCGACCAAACCGCCATTGTGGCCGACGTGCTGGACACCGGCTGGACCGATGCCAAAGTCGCTGAGGGCTACTGGTCCACGCTGCATCTGCTCGGCTCCACCGTCGCCGCCCGGTACCTGCGGGTGGACATCGACGATCCGGGGCGCGCGACCGAGACTGTCAATGGGCAGGCGCCGGGGGACCTGATCGTCGGACGGATGGTCGCGATGCCGGTGGAGCAGCCGCTGCGCAACTTCAGCTACCCGGTCAATGAGCGGTTTGTGCCGATGGACACCAAGCAGCGCGGGCGGCGCTCTGGCGCCGTGTCCGTGGACCCCGGCCCGAGCTACCGAGAGATCAGCTTCGGCTATGAGGCGCTCGGTCAGGAGGATGCGCGGGGGACCTTCAAGGAGTTCCTGCGCCGCGTCGGCATTCGCGAACAGCTCGTCTTCATCCCGGACCCGGGCAGCATCTACCAGCCGACCGAGGCCATCCTTGGGCGGCGGGCGGAGTCCACGCCAATGACCTGGGCGAATTTCGCCATGTGGTCGCATCAAATGACCATCGAAGAAGACCCGGCGCTCGGCGCCTAAAGCGGAGATCCCCGACATGCTTGCAAGCCGTGTCCGGCAGTCCATCCAGGGCGCCGGCCCCACCTCCTTCATGCTTACGGACGACGCGGCGACCACCCAGAGCCGCACCATCGTCACCGCCTACGGGTCTGGCCCGACCCGGCCCGGCGTCTTCACGATCGTTGATGTCACGGCCAGCCAATGGGCCGTGGTGGAGGGCTATGCCACCGCGGGCAGCACGGACAGCTTTACCGTCACCCGGACGATCCGCAACAGCCAGGGCAACGCCAACAACCTGACCTGGAGCACCACCAACACCAAGACGATCTTTGTCGGTGAGTGCGCGGACCTGCTGGCGCTGCTCTGCCAGTGCCCGACCACCGGCGGGACCGGGGCGGCCTACACCGTCACCTATGCCCCGACGCCGCTTGCGCTGGTGTCAAACGCCGTCATCCGTCTCATCCCGCATATCACCAGCGTGGGCGCCGCCCCCACGCTGGCGGTCAACGGCTTGCCGGCCTGGCCGATTGTGCGGGCCAACGGTCAGGCGTTGACCGGCGGCGATTTGTCGGCGGGGGGCGTGGTGGAGCTGGTGTGCGACGTCACCAACAGCCGCTTCCGCCTGCTGTCGTCTCCTGCCACCAGCCGGGCGGCGGCCTGGGTCCACTTCGACGGCAACGGCTCGATTTTCGCCGCGGCTGGGGTCGCGTCGGTCACGCGGACCGGGGTGGGCTCCTACACCGTCAACTTTGCCGCGACCATGCCCAACGCGGTCTATCCCGTCGCCGGTGCAACGGCGAACAACGGGGTCGATGGTGCGAACGCAATCCTGCTGATTGGCACGCGCAGCACTGGAAGCGTCTCGGTCAGCACCGTCCGTCGGTCGGACGGCGTTCTCACCGACGCCGCCAGCACCAGCATCGCCATTTTCGGAGCCTGACCTATGCCCATCGCCTACGAACAGGATGGCCGCACGGTCATCGTCAATCCCGCGCCCGGCTTCGACGCCGAGGCGGTCGCTGCGCAGACCGTGCCCGACGGCGTCGCGTGGCGCGTCGTCACCGATGACGAGGTGGCGGCGCTGATCGCCGCGGAACCGCTGCCGCTCGACCCGGTGCCGGCGGTCATCTCGGACCGGCAGTTCTTCCAGCAGCTCGCGCTGGACGGCTACATCACCACCGCCGAGGCCCTGGCCGCGGTGAGGACCGGCGATCTGCCGCCCGTGCTGGCCGACCTGCTCGACCACATGGACGGGGACGAGCGCTTCGGCGCTGAGATGCTTCTGTCCGGCGCCACCGAGTTCCGCCGGGACCACGCCATGACCATTGCCATCGGCGAGGCCCGCGGCCTGACGCCGGACGAGGTGGACGACTTCTTCCGCCGCGCCGTCGCGCTCTGACCGGCCCACGACAACACTCCAGCCCGACCCCACCGACCCGGCGCCGACAAGGCGCCTTTTCTATGCCCGCGCCACGGCGCCGGGCCGCAGGAGACCGCATCCATGAAGCTGCCTCACGTCGCCGCCCTGGCCGTCATCGGTACCGGCCTCCCCGCCGCGGTCGCCCTGGCCGATGACCCCACCGTCAATGGTCTCATCGGCTCCACCATCCAGGCCCTGACCGGTGCCCATCCCTCGGTGCAGGCCGCCGCGATCCTGTCCGCCACCGGCCTGCTGGGCTGGCGGATGTGGTTGAACCGCCCGCAGCCGGAGACCGGCGCCCACTCCATTGATGAGGTGTTCGCGCTGCTCAACAGCCTGTCGGAGCGGCTGGACGGGCTGACGCAACGCGTCGACACGCACATCGATCAGCACGACCGCCGGGCGGCGTGATGCCGGAGCCGCCCCTGCAACCCGACGCCCAGCAGGTCGCCGACAAGGCATTGGCCGACTGCGGCGGCGAACGCGACGCGGCCCTCCTGCTGCTGGCGCACCTCCTCATCAACGCGCGCCGGGGCATGTCCCCCGGTTTCCTGCGGCTTGGTCCGCCCAACACCCGGAGCATCCCATGACCACACCTGCTGGCGCGGCGACTCCGCGCGAGATCCACGACGATGCATTGGCCCTCGTCCGCCACTTCGAAGGCCTGTACCTCAAGGCCTACCTGTGCCCTGCGGGTGTCCCGACCATCGGCTACGGCCACACCGCCGGGGTCCGGATGGGCCAGACGATCACGTCCCTCCAGGCTGAGGTCTTCCTGCGCGCCGACATGGCCGATGCCGCGCAGGACGTCGACCGGCTCGTCAAGGTCCCGCTCACCGATCGGCAGCGCGGCGCGCTCGCCTCGTTCGTCTTCAACCTGGGGGCCGGTGCCTTGCAGTCCTCGACCCTGCTGCGCCTGCTGAACCAGGGCGACTGTGCCGGGGCTGCGGCCGAGTTTCCGAAGTGGGTCTACGCCACCGTCAACGGGAAGAAGGTCCGGCTCGACGGGCTGAAGAGGCGCCGGGCTGCGGAGAGGGCGTTGTTTGAGGCGGGATAAACGCCGGGCGACGGGTGCCGGCCAATGCCGACGCCATGCACTGGAGGAAGCGGAATCGGTCCCATCGCTGCCGACCCGCATTGAGGCGAGTGCAGACTGGATCGCCGCTGGTCACAAACTGTTTAGATTTCCCCTTCACACTCGCCTCGGTGGCGCTCGACGGCGGGCGCTCATGCAGGAGTATGTGGTCATGACGATGAAGAAGATGGCCGTCGTGGCCATCCTGGCGTTGGCAGGCTGTGCACAGCCTTATCAAACCTACCAGCCATACACACCATCGCCGTCCACCTATACTCCTCCAAAGGCCAAGGCTTCCGCCCCGACGCCCCCAGGAGGGTGGAAGGCCGCCAAGGTGAAGATGACGAAGGACATGCAGAAGGCCATCGAAGACGGCGTCCGCAACAGCCTGAAGGACCCGTTATCGGCGCAGATCGTGCACACCGTGGCGTACAAGGAGGCTGACGGCGGAATTATCGCTTGCGGCACCGTAAACGCGAAGAATAGCTACGGCGGTTACACGGGATCAACGCCATTCAGGGCGTTCGTTGCCGGGGCCAAGGGCAAGTACTATGGGGTCGGCGCCATGCTGGCTGAGGATTCTCTGAGCATATTCTATGAGATCAATCCGATGTGTGATCCAAAGGAGATCCTGTAGACCCTCAGCGATCTTACGTCACCGGGGCGCCTTCGGGCGCCCTTCTCATTCCCACACCGCGCTCCTGCGCCGGCCCCCTCACTCCGCCGCCACAGCCAGCTCGCAACGAACTTCTTCCCGCCCTGGCGTGGCCGCCCTGAAATACTCCATCACATAGACCCGCACGGCGCTGGACAGGCTGTTGGTGTCCAGCGCCTCCACGCGCTCGGCGAGGCGGGTGCACAGCGTGCCGACCGTCAGGCCTTCCCTCTGCGCGATCTCCGTCAGGGCGTCCCAGAAGGCCGGCTCCAGCCGCATGCTGGTGCGCTTTCCGGCGACGATGATGTTCCTGAGTTTCTTCGAAGGCATGGCTTCCTCGCCGCGCGACAAGTTGCACTCTTAAGTATGCAGCGTCGCGGAGCCGGTGGCGAAAAGCATGTGATGAACTTCACATAAAACGGGGGTCTCGGGCCGCGGCTGGCAAGGTCACAGCGGGATCGCCGCCGGCCCACTCTTCGTCCCGTTGACCGCATAGGAATGTTCTCGTAACGTTCTCCTATGCCGGAACCAAACCGCCCGCCGAAACACGAACCGTCGTACAGGCTGAACGCCCTGGGCACCCTGGCGAAGCGAGGCGTCACGCAGCTTGAGTTCTGGTGCCCGGCATGTCGACGGCAAAGCTGCCGGGATATCAAGCTGCTGCTCACGAAATTCGATCCGGCCACCGATCTCTGCATGCTGGCCAGCAAGGCGCGTTGCGGCTGCTGCGGTCGCCGTGGCTGCCACATCCAGCCGGCCGAGCCGCCGGCGCCGGGAACGCCCGGTTACCGGGAATGGCTCCGCGATGAAATGGCCCGCTGCCAAGCCTTCCTGATGCAGGCCAGAGAGCAGCTGTAGCCGCCGACGAACACACCCACCGATCGATTACCGCGCCGCCCGGCATCCCGCCCGGCGGCTTTTCTGTGCCCGCAAGGAGGGGCCACGCCATGAACGTCCTGAAATCCAAGAAGATGCTCGTCCTGGGCGTCGTCATCGCTGCCGGCATCGTGGACCAGATCGCCGGAACTGACCTACTGCCGACGCTGCTCGCCAAGGTCGGCCCGATGCTGGCTGGCGGGTTATGACCCCCGCCGACCTCGCCGGGGCCGCCGGGTTCGTCCTGGTGGCACTCTGGCCCTGGTTGTCCGGTCGCCGCGCCCTGCTGGCCGGGCAGGGCGCCTCCGCCGCCGCGTTCGCGCTGCACTACCTGCTGATCGGCGCCACCACGGGCGCGGCGATGTCCGGGCTGTCTGTCGTGCAGGTCGCCACAGCTTGGCCTGATGACCGGCCGAGTTGGTGCCGGGCGCTCTATGCCGTCACAGTGCCCGCGCTTGCCGTGCTGGCGGCCTCGACCTGGGCGGGCTGGCCATCGACCTGTGCAGCGGCCGGGATGGTCGCCGCCACCGCGGCGCGCTGGTACCGGTCGGCGTTGGCGCTGCGGGTGATGTTCCTGGCCGCCGGCGCCTGCTGGGTCGCGCACGACCTGCTGACCGGCTCGACCTTCGGGCTGCTGGCCGACCTGCTCTGCATGGCCGGGTTGGTCTACGGCGCACTGCGCGACCGCACCACGGTTGCGCAAATCTAATAGATATTCCACCATATGAACTCTGTGGAGCTTCCCCGTGGACACCATGTTCCCGGCGCGCCTTGCTGCGCGCGTGCCCTTCGAAGCGATGCCGGTACCGTCCGCCCTAGCGGCGCCGCGGGCTGCGCTATCCGTTCTCGCCCACATGCAGGGACTGACGCCGTTCCTGTCCACCGATTGGGCAGACCTGGAGGATCTCAACGCCCGGCATCGTGACAGTTGGTTCGAACTGCTGCCACGACCAGCGTCGGCGCCGTGCCTATGGGTCGGGTTGGAGAATTCCGCCGGCGATGTTGTCGCCGCCCAGGCCGCGATCCTGCTGGACTGCACCGGCAAGAGCTATGGCGCCCGCCTGGAGGCCATGACCGCCTTCTACGACGATCCCAGCAGGGCTGAGGCCTCGGGGGCGTGGTGTTTCAGCGCAAGCCCGGAGGCAAGGGAGGCTTGCGGAAAGGTCGCCATGATGTCCAGCGGCTGGGTGCATCCGGATTGGCGCGGCGGGCACCGCGACCTCTTCCACCTCTCCGGCCGACTGAATCGGTTGGCGGTGCTGGCCCGTTGGGCGCCGGATTGGCTGGTCGCCCTGGTCGATCCCAACGTGTCCCGGCTATGGACCGAAAAGGCGGTCGGGCAGCGGCACATGGACCGCCACTCGACCATCCTGTTCCACCAGCCCGGAGAGGGTCGGCTCAAGCTGCATCTGATGCGGTTCCGACCGGACGATGTGACCGCGGACCTGCAACGTCGTGCATTTTCACCGCAGACAGCACCGCTCGCCGGCTGCCTGCCCGGAACCCGATGAGGGCGTGGGTGAAGCTGAAGGGCTGGCCGATGCCGGTAACGCTGATCTCGTTGTAGACCGCCTCGCCGCCGTCGATGGCCTCCAGGTATTGGCGGCTGATCGCGTCGGCGAAGATGTCGTGCGGGTCTTCGTTCTCGGGCCGACCAAGCATCATCCGGCCCCAGGCTTCGCCCAGCGTGTCGAGTGCCGGGCGCCCGATGTAGCGGAACCGGAGCGGCCCGCCATCGGGGTCCGTCGAGAAGTAGCTGCACTGTGCCAGGAGCCCCGTTTCCCGCAGCCATCGCACCAAAACCGGACTGCCGCCGGGATAGCGGCGCGCCTCGGCTATGATCGCCTGTTGCCAATCGAGCGCATCGGCGATTCGGTGACGATCGATCTTCACCTCAACAGCCGGAGCCTGGACCGCACGCTGTGGGAAACGGAGGATCGTCACGCCACCCTCCCTTCGGCAAACGGGGCGAGCATCGTTTCATAGACAGTCTTGGCCTGTTCGACCGAGACCCCAGCTTTGCGAGCGGCGGCCTCGATCACGCCCGACGGCATTTCGGCAGGTACGGACACCAAGGAGGTTTCCGCCACGAACTCGGCGGTCATGGCGTCGAGGCCGTCCATTGCGTCGTTCGCTGGCGAGCGATAGCCGGGTTCCGCCAGGGCGGCCAGCTTGGGCGCGAAGCGAAGCGCGTCCTCTACCAGCCCGGCCATGAGCGCGATGTCTTCGGGAGCGTCGGGGGCTATAGGCGCGGGGCGCGCGATGCTTCCGGGCCGGGCGCCGGGGGCGTCCTGGTGGCGCAACAGATAGAGCTTGATGGCCATGTCCCCCGCCCTATTGCTGGGCGCCGCGGCGATGTTGCGGACCAGATGGGAGGAGGCATAGGGAACATCAGGCCCAAAGCCGCCGCGATCCATTACGTGCTCCAGGCCGAGCCAGCTCTCGAACATGGAGGCGATGCGCGACGTGCCGGGGATCGCTTCTGGTCCCTGTTCGGCGGGGATGTTATGGTCCGATCTGATCGGCATGGGCTTGGCTGAGCCTCCTTCGTGTTGGTCAAAGCCCCCGGCTGTTGCTGCAGCTTGGGCAGTGGGCGCCCGGTCGTTGCTGCGACCGGGCGTTTTCTTTTGCCTGAGAATGGCAGGAATGACCCTTGCGCCACATTCTACCCATAACGTATAGTCATACCGATTTGGCGTCAACACGTTTTAGGTAGAAATATGCATTATGTAACTTTGTCGCCCGAGCAGTGCAGGGCCGCACGCGGTTTGCGTGGGCTGACTATCGAGCAGTTGGCCGAAGCTACCAAGCTGACGCGCAAGACGCTTTCTGACTTTGAGAATGGCAAGACCACCCCGCAGCCGCGTACCCTTCGGGATATCGTGGCCGCGCTGGAACAGCTCGGTGTGGAGTTCATCGCTGAAGGCGAGCTGTCCCCCGACGGTGGCGCTGGTGTGCGCCTTCGCAAAGAGAAACCCAACGCCGTCTAAGGTAAAAGAACAGTTACACAAGACATGGCCCCCTTCGTGCATATCATCGTACGCCCTGGCCGGGATGGTGGCAGGACTCAATGGCCGCGCAGCGCGGCGGTCGGCGATGAATGGCGAGGGTAGCGCCTCGTGTGGTCCGGGGTGGTTGTGGCGACTGCCCCGGACCTCCACCTTGAAGACAGTGCGTCTCTCAGGTGGACTGCACTCTATGCATGATAATTCTTTTATGGGTAGCGGTATTTTTCCGTCTGCCACCAACAAGTGCATAGTCAAATATGCACTCGACATACTCCCGTATGCAAATCGCTCCGCGGCCCCGGTTTGCCTCGCATTTTGCGAATGCATGCGACGGTGTGTCGCGGTGTGCAGCGGGGCTGAACGACGGCGATGAGTGTGGGTTGATCTGTTCTGTTTATGTTCCCTCATGTGGACAGAATGCCCACACATAGGAATGTTGTCAATAATTGCTGGTGCCGCCTAAGCTGGGTCGCAGGTTGGCGGTGCCCATAAGCGTAGGGCGGCACCGTGTGGCACCGCCCTACCCTGCTCTTTGCATCCCCGTTAACATCCCCGCATCCCCGTCAACCGAACCGATCCGAAGCCTTGCTAAACGGGAACAAGTCGAGGATATTCAACGAACATAAAGCGAATTCGAACCGGGACTTAGCCCTCCGAAGGCAGAGGCCGATGGTTCGAATCCATTCGGGTCCGCCAGCGATTTCAAAGGCTTAGCCGCAATGCGCGCTAGGCCTTTTTTATTCACATTCTCGTATCGCTGTGGGAGCGCTATGCCAGCTCCCGGACAGCAGAGTCATGTTCGCGAGCGCCCGCCATGGGCTCCGAACCGGACCGGCTCTGGTTGCCCCCTCCCATCAAATACGCAGCCGTAACCCCTGTCACCCCTCCCCACACCACATGGGCGGCAAGCATCAGGCTGTTGCGGGCGGGCGGATGGCGGGTCGCGGGGGTCAGGATGCGCATCGCCGGAATCCATCCCAGATAGCTGGCTCCCCAGACCGCAAGGCCGTAGCCGATCCCCGTCGCCACCGCCGGCCCGCCGATCCGACGCGCGACCGCCGGATACAGCGCTCCGGCGGCGGCGCCGTAGCCGTAATGCAGAGCGAGCGTCAGGTCGCGGCGCTCCGGTTCGTCCATCGCGTCCATCACGCCGGTCGGGCCGACGACCCGGTCGGTGATCAGGCGCGGCGGCAAGGGGTAGCGGTCCTTCTCCGGCAGGGCGCGGAACATCGCGCGCATGGCCGCCGTCATGGCGACGGTGCCGGCCAGTCCGGCGATGGTGCCGGCGACAAAGTGGTTCATGGCGGGACGGTGCGCTGGTTGTTGAGCGGGGGCTGTCCTTGTGACCTCCGCCAACAGACGCACCCATTCATGGTTCCTGCCATGGTTCCCGCCTTGCCCGAAGGCACCCGGCGGCCATGCTCGACTCTCGGGCCGCCTTCGGCCATGGTATCGCCCCGAAGGGAAGAGGCCGCATCATGTCCGACGAAAAGACCACCGACACGCTCCAGACCGTTACCGACGCCCCAGCGCCCGCCGGGGACGGCAGCGGCCTGTATCTGGTGGACGGGTCGGGCTTCATCTTCCGGGCCTTCCACGCCCTGCCGATGCTGAACCGCCCGGACGGCACGCCGGTGAACGCGGTGCTGGGCTTCTCCAACATGCTGCTGAAGCTGCTGGCCGACCTGAAGGCCTCCGCCGTGGCGGTGGTCTTCGATTCGAAGCGGCTGAACTTCCGCAACGAGTTCTATCCCGAGTACAAGGCCCACCGCCCCGAGCCGCCGGAGGAGCTGAAGCCCCAGTTCGCCCTGATCCGCGAGGCGACGGAAGCCTTCTGCCTGCCCTGCCTGGAGCTGGAGGGCTACGAGGCCGACGACCTGATCGCCACCTACGCGCGGCTGGCCAACGAGGCTGGGCGCGAGGTCACCATCGTGTCGTCCGACAAGGACATGATGCAGCTCGTCCGCCCCGGCGTGCGCATGCTCGACCCGCTGAAGAACAAGCCCATCGGCCCCGACGAGGTGTTCGAGAAGTTCGGCGTCGCCCCCGACCGCGTGGTGGACGTGCAGGCGCTGGCCGGCGACAGCGTGGACAACGTGCCGGGCGTGCCGGGCATCGGCGTGAAGACCGCCGCCCAGCTCATCACCGAATACGGCGACCTGGAATCGCTGCTGGCCCGCGCCGGCGAGATCAAGCAGCCGGCCCGCCGCCAGAAGCTGATCGACTTCGCGGAGCAGGCGCGGATCTCCCGCCGCCTCGTCCTGCTGGACGATCACGCCCCGCCGCCGAAGCCGCTGGAGGAGCTGCGCGTCCGCGAGCCCGACCACCAGAAGCTGATCGACTTCCTGCGCGCACAGGGCTTCCGCACCATCGTCAGCCGCGTCGAGGCAGAGATGCGCAAGGACGGCACCATCGCCGACGGCGCGG
>NZ_WHOR01000065.1:0-23961 GCF_013340925.1 Azospirillum formosense | reverse complement strand
TTCGAACAGTATGTGCGCGAGGTGATCGACGCGATGGAGACGCGGCACGAGTCGCTTCTCCAACGCCAGGAGGAGCTGATCCAGGCGCTCGACACGGAACGCGCCGCCGCCCGCGTGCGGGAGGAGGAGCTGCTCGCCACGCTCGACCAGGAGCGCCAGCGCTGGAGCGAGGCCGAGGACCGCTTCCGCGAGGAGCTCGAGCGCTTCAAGGCGGAGATGCGCCGCGGCCAGAGCGCGGTCGCCGTTGCCGTTGCCGCCACGGCCCTTGGCGGCGGCGACGAGGATGAGGAGGAAGAATCCTCGGATTTCTCCGCCTTCAGCTTCGACGACGATGAGGACGAGGCCAAGGACGAGGACGAGGATGATGCGGGCGGGAGTGACGCCAGCGCCTTCAGCTTCGACGAGGACGAGGACGACGGCGATCCCTTCAGCTTCGACGATGACGAAGCGGAGGAGACGGCCGAGGACGCCCCCGCCAAGACGGATGCGGAACCGGACGAGGACCCGTTCTCCTTCGACACCGACGACGTTCCGGACGAGCCCAAGGCCGAAAGCGAGCCGGCCGGAACCGCAAAGGCGGACGCCGAGGACGATCCCTTCTCCTTCGACGACGAGCCGGAACCGGAACCGGAACCCGAACCGGAGGCTCCACCGAAGAAGAAGGGACTCTTCGGCTTCTGGCGCAAATGACGCCCATCTCGGCTCCTTGAGAGGAGCGCCGACGCACACGTTTGCGTGTTGATCGCCGTACGACGCGGTTGTATGACAGGACTCATGATTCAACCGCGCCGCACCCTGTCCGCCGCCGAGCGGTTCGACTGGCTCCGACTCATCCGAACCGAGAATGTCGGGCCGGTCACCTTCCACCGCCTTCTGGAGCGGTTCGGCAGCGCCGGCGCCGCGCTGGAGGCGCTGCCCGACCTCGCCAAGCGCGGCGGGCGGACCAAGCCCCTGCGCATCGCGCCAAAGGCGGACATCGAACGCGAACTGGTCGCCAACGACCGTATCGGCGCCCGCCTGCTCTGCTGCTGCGAGCCCGACTATCCGGAACCGCTGGCGGCGCTGGACGACGCACCCCCGGCGGTGTCGGTTCTCGGCCACCCGCATCTGTTGCAACGGCGCGCGGTGGCGCTGGTCGGGGCGCGCAACGCTTCGATGAACGGCAAGAAATTCGCGGAACGGCTGGCGCGGGAGTTGGGCGAGGCCGGGCTTCTGGTCGTTTCCGGGCTGGCGCGGGGGATCGACACGGCGGCCCACGCCGGGGCGCTCGGCAGCGGAACGGCGGCGGTGGTGGCGGGCGGCGCCGATGTCGTCTACCCGCCGGAGAACGAAAGGCTCTACCGCGACATTGTGCAGCAGGGCGTGGTGATCGCGGAAAGCGCCGTCGGCACGACGCCGCAGGCCCGCCATTTCCCGCGCCGCAACCGGCTGATCTCAGGCTTATCGCTGGGGGTACTGGTGGTCGAGGCGGCGCTGCGCTCCGGTTCCCTCATCACCGCCCGCATGGCGCTGGAGCAGGGGCGGGAGGTGATGGCGGTTCCCGGCTCCCCACTCGATCCGCGCTGCCAGGGCACCAACAATCTTCTGCGTCAGGGGGCGGCGTTGGTGGAGGGGGTGGACGACGTGCTGCGGGCACTGGACAACCTGCCGCCGCCGGTTCTGCGGGAGCGCCAGGGCGACCTGTTCGCTCAATCCCGGCCCGCCCCGCCGTCCGAGTCGGACCTTGAATCGGCGCGCGCGATCATTCTGGAAAACCTCGGTCACACACCGGTTGCCATTGACGAACTCGTCCGCGGGTGCCAATTGTCCGCTCCGGTGGTGTTGACCGTGGTGCTGGAACTTGAGCTTGCGGGCCGTGTCCAGCGCCAGCCTGGGAATCAGGTGAACCTGATCTGATCCCGATCCGCACCGCCGGTGTATGGGATAGGCACTTTCAGGGGCGCGGACTCTTGCCGGGCAGCAACGTCGTCATCGTCGAATCGCCGGCCAAGGCGAAGACCATCAACAAATACCTTGGCTCGGACTACACCGTGGTCGCCAGCTTCGGCCACGTGCGCGACCTTCCGGCGCGCGACGGATCGGTGCGTCCGGACGAGGACTTCGCCATGGACTGGGAGCTGGGCGACCGCTCCAAGCGCCACATCGACGAGATCGCCAAGGCGGTCAAAGGGGCCGAGCGCGTCTATCTCGCAACCGACCCGGATCGCGAAGGGGAAGCCATCGCCTGGCATTTGTCGGAGCTGCTGCGCGAAAAGCGGCTGATCGACGAGTCCAAGGTCCAGCGCATCACCTTCAACGAAATCACCAAGACCGCCGTCCAGGCCGCTCTGGAGGCCCCGCGCGACGTTTCGCGGGAGCTGGTGGACGCCTATCTGGCCCGCCGCGCGCTGGACTATCTGGTGGGCTTCACGCTGTCGCCGGTGCTGTGGCGCAAGCTGCCGGGCTCCCGCTCGGCGGGGCGCGTGCAGTCGGTGGCGCTGCGCCTGATCTGCGAGCGCGAGTCGGAGATCGAGGTCTTCAAGCCGCAGGAATACTGGACCATCGAGGTGGGCTTCGCCACGCCGGGCGGCGCCTCCTTCACGGCCCAGCTCACCCAGCTCGACGGCAAGCGGCTCGACAAGTTCGCCTTGCCCGCCCGCGAGGCCGCCGAGGCCGCGGTGGCGCGCATCAGCCCGCAGGCCTTCTCGGTCGCGACGGTGGAGCGCAAGCAGAGCCGCCGCAACCCCTCCCCGCCCTTCACCACCTCGACCCTCCAGCAGGAGGCCTCGCGCAAGCTGGGCTTCGGCGCCACCCGCACCATGCGCACCGCGCAGCGGCTGTACGAGGGCGTGGACATCGGCGGCGAGACGGTCGGCCTGATTACCTACATGCGAACCGACGGCGTCAGCCTGTCGCAGGAGGCCATCGAGGGCGCCCGCAACCTGATCGGCTCCCATTGGGGCGAACGCTACGTCCCGGCACAGCCGCGCGTCTACAAGACCGCCGCCAAGAACGCCCAGGAAGCGCACGAGGCCATCCGCCCGACCGACCTGTTCCGCCGCCCGGAGGAGGTCGCGACCTACCTGGAAGGCGACGAACTGCGGCTGTACGAGCTGATCTGGAAGCGCACGCTGGCCAGCCAGATGGAAAGCGCGGTGCTGGATCAGGTGGCGGTGGACATCGCCTCGCCGTCCAAGGACGTCGTGCTGCGGGCCACCGGCTCGGTCGTGGTGTTCGACGGCTTCCTCAAGGTCTACCAGGAGGACCGCGACGACGGCGCCGCCGACGACGACCAGGAGCGCCGCCTGCCCGCCATGGAGCAGGGCGACGCCCTCGCCCGCGGCGACATCAGCCCGGAACAGCATTTCACCCAGCCGCCGCCCCGCTACACCGAGGCGAGCCTGGTCAAGAAGCTGGAGGAGCTGGGCATCGGCCGCCCGTCCACCTACGCCTCCATCCTCCAGGTGCTCCAGGACCGCAATTATGTGCGGCTGGACAAGCGGCGCTTCATCCCGGAAGACCGCGGCCGTCTGGTCACCGCCTTCCTGAAGAACTTCTTCAACCGCTACGTCGAGTACAACTTCACGGCGGACCTGGAGAACAAGCTCGACGAGATATCCGACGGGCGGATCGACTGGAAGACCGTGCTGCGCGACTTCTGGCGCGCCTTCCACGTCGCGGTGGACGGGACCAAGGACCTGACCATCACCCAGGTCCTGACCACGCTGGACGAGGAGCTGGGGCCGCACTTCTTCCCGACCAACGCCGACAACGGCACGCCGGGCCACGACCCGCGCGTCTGCCCGGTGTGCAGCCAGGGCCGGCTCGGCCTGAAGCTTGGCAAGATGGGTGCCTTCATCGGCTGCTCGCGCTACCCGGAATGCCGCTACACCCGCCCGCTCGCCGTCGCCAACGACGAGAACGGCGAGGCGCAGGAAGGCCCGCGCGAGCTGGGCAACGATCCGGAGACCAGCCTGCCGGTGACCGTGCGGCGCGGTCCCTACGGCGCCTACATCCAGCTCGGCCCGCCCCCGGTGGCCGCCGCCCCGGCTGAGGCCGTCGTGGAGGAAGCGCCCGCCGACGGCAAGAAGACCAAGGGCAAGAAGAAGGTCAAGGTCGAGGCGCCGAAGCCCAAGCGCGTCTCCCTGCCCAAGGGCATGGCCGCCGCCGACGTGGACCTCGACACGGCGCTGAAGCTGCTCGCCCTGCCGCGCAGCATCGGCAACCACCCGGAGACGGGCGAGGACATCAGCGCCGGCATCGGGCGCTTCGGCCCCTACCTGAAGCACGGCAGCGTCTACAAGTCGCTGACGCCCGACGACGATGTGCTGACCATCGGCATCAACCGCGCGGTCGACCTGCTGGCCGGCGCCGCCAAGAAGGCGTCCGCCCCCGCCAAGACGCTTGGCGACCATCCGAAGACGGGCAAGCCGGTCACCACCGGCTCGGGTCGCTTCGGCCCCTACGTCAAGCACGGTTCCGTCTACGCCTCCATCCCCAAGGGCACGGAAGCGGACAGCGTGACGCTGGAGCAGGCGCTGGAACTTCTGGAGGCCAAGGCCGCCAAGGACGCCGCCAAGAAGGGCAAGGCCCCGAAGGACGCCGAGCCCGCCGCCGCGGACGGCGCCGAGGCGCCCGCCAAGGCCGCGAAGGCGACCAAGGCCAAGACGACGGCTTCGAAGAAGGAACCGGCTAAGAAGGATGCGGCAAAGAAGGATGCGGCAAAGAAGGCCGCTCCGAAGAAGGCGGCTGCCAAAAAGTCCGACGCCGAGAAGGCCGATGCGGACAACGAGGAAAAACCCGCCCCCCGCAAGCGGGCCTAACCGCAGGGAAAATGTCGGTTCGATAGGCGACCGTGCGGCCCCGTCAGGCGGTGGCTGCCGCCTTTGCCTTGGCCGCGTTGCGACGGCGGCGCAGCTTGACGCGGATGCGCTCGACGGGGCTGAGCAGCCGGGGATGGCGGCGCTTCAGCCGCACGAACAGGCGGCGGGCGTCCGCGGAGTTGCGCAGCAGAATCACCCCACCGGCAAGAGCCACCGGGAAGCCGAACGGCCCCGGCAACGGCGACATCAGGGCGCCCAGACCGATCAGGCTCCACCCCGTGCCGATCAGGGCCATTTGCCGGACACGGGCAAGCGTGAACCTCGGAAAAGTGGACCGGGAAAGCAGCGAACGGCGGATCGCGGCGCGGCGATGCATCGGGGCTCCTCCTCCTGTGCCAAAAGCCATATGGGAGCGGCTGGGCACGGGAGAAGAGGCTGGAGGATGTGACCTTTCGGGGAGGCGGCGGGCAAAAGGGGGTTGTCAGTGCAACGGCACGGCGCTGTGGGGCGGTCCCAGGACGAACAGCGCGGCGGTGACCTCCGCCGGAGCCGGCGCCCATTCGAAGTCGCGCATCAACTCGCTGCGGGCGGCGTGGGCGCGCTCCGCCAGTGCGTTGCAGTCGGTCCGCCGGGCCGGCTTGCGGCACCTCCGGTCGGCGCAGCTTTCCAGCATCAGACGGATCATCCGTTCCCGCTTGGCGGCGTCGACGAAGCCCGACTGGTCGAAATACAGCTTGGTGAAGGCGACCTCGGTCACCGTCGGCGCCGCGCCCTGCTTGCCGACCAGCACCGCCGACACCAGTTCAACGCAACGGCCGGCGTAGTCGGGGATCGGCGCCGTGCCGTCGTCGGCGCGGTCGTACTGGCGGCTCGGCAGCTCGACCAGCCGCCCGGTCGGTTCCTTCACGAGGTAACGGCGCCACACCGGCATCACCGCCTCCCGTCTGGTTTCCCCATGGGCTGAAAAAAGGGTACACCAGACCGGACCGCGACGGAACAGCCCCTTTCCGGCTTCGGCCGGAACCGGACAGCACTCACCGGAGGAGAGGCGCGGCTCAACCTTCGGGAACGGGAAGGGTTTAGCCTGATGAAACTTCTGCGATTCGGCCCGCCGGGCCATGAGCGTCCGGGCCTTCTGGACCGCAACGGCGTGATCCGCGACCTTTCGGGCGTGGTGTCGGACATCGGTCCGGCCACGCTGACCGAGGACGGTCTGGCCCATCTGCGCACGCTCGACACCGACCGGCTGGCCCAGGTGCCGGACGGGACCCGGCTCGGCCCCTGCGTCACCGGTGTGTCCAAGGTGGTCTGCGTCGGGCTCAACTACCGCGCCCACGCTGCCGAATCCGGCCTGCCCGAGCCGGCGGAGCCGGTTCTGTTCATGAAGGCGACCACCGCCATCTGCGGTCCCAACGATCCGGTCCAGATGCCGCGGGGTGCCACCAAGCTCGACTGGGAGGTCGAACTCGGCATCGTCATCGGGCGCACCGCCCGCTACGTCGATCAGGCCGACGCCTTCGACCACATCGCCGGCTATTGCGTCCTCAACGACGTGTCGGAGCGCGCCTTCCAGACCGAGAGCACCGGCCAGTGGGTGAAGGGCAAGAGCGCCGACAGCTTCTGCCCGATCGGTCCCTGGATGGTCACCCGCGACGAGGTGCCCGACCCGCAGGCGCTGCGCCTGTGGCTGGAGGTGGACGGCCAGCCGATGCAGGACAGCACGACCGCCGACATGATCTTCGGCGTGGCCGAGATCGTGTCCTACATCAGCCGCTTCATGACTCTGCTGCCGGGCGACGTCATCGCCACCGGCACGCCGCAGGGCGTGGCGATGGGCCGCGGGCCGAACCATCCCTGGCTCCAGCCCGGCCAGACCATGCGCCTGGGCGTCGAGGGACTGGGCGAGCAGCGCCAGTCCGTCCGCGCCTTCGAAGGCTGAGCGGCGCCGGGACCGGAGGGGGAGTGTCTTTGATGAAGCGAAAAAGCCGTCTGGCCGCGTGGCTGCTCGCCGCCGGTCTCGGCACCCTGGCGGTGTCCAATTCAGCCAGAGCCGAGGACGGCGCCGCGGCGTTGGCCGGGAAGACCTGCGGCACGCTGGAGTCGCGGGTGGCGGAGATCCCCGGCTCCGGCCCGGTGTTCCTGCGCAGCTACGACAGCAGCTTCGGCGTCGGCCAGACGTCGGAGCTGCCGCTGCGCGAGGCCGCCTTCACCTACGACAACGCGCTGGCCGTCATCGCCCTGGTCGCCTGCGGCAAGACCGAGCCGGCGCTGCGCATCGGCGAGTCGCTGCTTTCCGCCGCCACGCTGGACCGCGCGCGGCGCCAGGGGCGGCTGCGCAACACCTACCGCGCCGGCGCCCAGAACCAGAAGCCGATTCCGCCCAACGGCTGGTGGGACGTCACCGCCAACCGCTGGTTCGAGGACGCCTATCAGGTCGGCTCCGCCACCGGCAATGTCGCCTGGGCAGGGCTGGCCCTGATGACGCTGGGCGAGGCGACCGGCGAGCAGCGCTTCCGCAACGGCGCCGCGGAGCTGGCCCGCTGGGTGGTGGCCAACACCGCCGACCCGCGCGGGCCGGGCGGCTTCAACGGCGGCGTCCAGGGCTTCGACGACAAGCCGCAGGCCCTGACCTGGAAGGCGACGGAGCACAACACCGACCTCGTCGCCCTGTTCGGCTGGCTGGAACGCAGCGGCACGGCTGGCGACTGGGCCGGGCCGGAGAAGGCGGCGCGCGGTTTCCTCGACCGCATGTGGGCGGACGGCGGCGGGCATTTCCCCACCGGCACGGCGCCGGACGGGGTGACGGTCAACCGGGCCACATCCGGTCTGGACGCCCAGCTCTGGCCGCTGCTGCTGCGCGGCGCGCCGGAATCCTGGCGGGCGGCGCTGGATTATGCGGAGAAGGCCCACGGGGTCGATGGCGGTTTCGACTTCAACGATGACCGCGACGGCATGTGGGTGGAGGGCACGGCGCAGGCCGCGCTGGTCTACCGCCTGCTGGGACGGTCCGACGACGCGCAGCGGCTTCTGGCCGAGGTCGGCAAGGAGGTCAGCCGCGGCGGCCATGTCTGGGCGACGCGCGAGGACAGCATCACCACCGGCCTCGCCATCGGGCCGGACAGCACCACGGACGATTTCCGCTATTACCGCCGCCCCCACTTGGCGGTGACGGCCTGGACGGCGCTGGCCGCCGTGGGCTGGAACCCGTTCACGGGTGAGCGGGTGAAGTGACGGATGAAAAGCCCCTCTCCCGCCCCGGGAGAGGGTGCCCGCGTCAGCGGGCGGGTGAGGGTCGTGCAAGGATCAAGAGGCTGATTCTTGGTGTTACCCTCACCCTTCCCTCTCCCGGAGCGGGAGAGGGAGATTCAAAGCCTTACTTGCGGACCTTGTTGATCTCGCCCTGCAGCTCGTTCAGCAGGTCGGCGCCGCCGTCGGCGGCGAACTTGTCCATGGCCGGCTTGACCATCTCGCGCATGCGGCCCAGCTCGGCGTCGCTCAGCTCGTTGATCTGCATGCCCTTGTCCTTCAGGTAGGCGATGCTCTGCTTCGACGCCTCGCGGCTGTCCTTGCGCTCGAAGTCGCGCGAGGCGGCGGCGGCCTCGGCGATGATCTTGCGCTCGTCGGCGGACAGGCCGTCGTACCAGCGCTTGGAGGCCAGCACGATCCACGGGCTGTAGACGTGCTTGGAAATGGTCAGGTACTTCTGGACCTCGTAGAACTTCGAGGACTGGATGGTGGTGACCGGGTTCTCCTGGCCGTCCACGGTGCCCGTCTCCATCGCGGTGAACAGCTCGGAGAAGGACAGCGGCACGGCGTTGGCGCCGAAGCCGTTGAACATGTCAATGTAGACCGGGTTCTGCATGACGCGCAGCTTGATGCCCTTCAGGTCCTCGACCTTCTCGACCGGGCGCTTGCTGTTGGTCAGATTGCGGAAGCCGTTCTCCCAATAGACGAGGCCGACGAGGCCCTTCTCGTTCAGCTTGGCCGCCAGCTTCTGGCCGAACGGGCCGTCGAACACGGCGTCGGCCTCCTGCTCGTTGTTGAACAGGAACGGCAGGTCGAAGACGGCGAAGTCCTTGACGATGCCGACCAGCGTGGCGGTCGAGCCGACCATCATCTCCTGCGCGCCGCCGATCAGGGCGTTCTGCATCTGGATGTCGCTGCCCAGGCTGGCGTCGGCGAAGCCCTTGACCTTCAGCTTGCCGCCGGAGCGCTTGGACATTTCCTCGACGAAGAACTTCACGGCGCGGCCCTGGTTACTGCTTTCCGACAGGCCGTAGCCGAAGCGGATCAGGCGCGGCTTGATGTCCTGGGCGGAGGCGGCGACGGGGGCGAGGATGGCGGCGGCGAGGCCGGTCGCCAGAAGGACGGAACGGAGCAGCTTCATGGATCGGTTCTTCCCTGTAGCGTGTTGTGGTTAATGGCGGAACAGAGTCAGCGGGGCCGTGACGATCTCCGGAACGGCGATCAGCAGGCTCAGCAGAAGCAGATAGGTCAGCAGGAACGGCCAGATGCCGCGCGTGGCGCTTTCCAGCGAGATGCGGGCGACGCCGCACACCACGTTCAGCACTGTGCAGACCGGCGGATGGATCAGGCCCAGCGTGCCGGTCAGGACGAACATCACGCCGAAATAGGTCGGGTCGATGCCCGCCGCCGCGGCCAGCGGGGTCAGCACGGGGCCGAGCACCAGGATCGTCGGCGTCAGGTCCATCACCGTGCCGACGGCCAGCAGCAGCAGCGTGATGGCGACCATCAGCAGCTTCGGATGCTCCAGCAGCGGCGACAGCATCTCGTTCATCTGCTGCGGCAGGTCGGCCAGCGTCACCATGTAGGACGACACCAGCGCCGCCGCGCACAGGAACATCACTGTGCTGGTGGTGCGCGCGGCCTGGACCAGCAGCGGGACCAGGTCCTTCAGCGTCACCTGCCGGTAGACGAACAGCGCCACGACCAGCGAATAGACGGCGGCGACCACCGCGGCCTCGGTCGGGGTGAAGATGCCGCCGCGCAGGCCGCCGATGATGATGACCGGCAGGGCCAGCGCCCAGACGCCGTCCAGCAGCGCGTGGCGGCGCTGCTGCCAGCTCGCCTTGGGCTGCAGCTTCACGGTCATGCCGCGCACCACCCACATCCAGGTCAGCACCAGACCGGCGCCCATCAGCAGGCCGGGCACGATGCCGGCCATGAACAGGCCGCTGATCGAGGTGTTGGTGGTCACGCCGAAGATGATGAAGGGCATGCTGGGCGGGATGATCGGGGCGATGATGCCGCCCGACGCGATCAGGCCGGCGGAGCGCGGCACCGGGTAGCCGTTGTCGCGCATCATCGGGATCAGCAGCGTGGCGAGCGCCGCCGTGTCGGCGATGGCCGAGCCGGACAGGCTGGCCAGCATCACCGAGGCGCCGATGGTCACGTAGCCCAGGCCGCCGCGGATGTGCCCGACGAGGCTGACCGCAAGGTTGATGATGCGCTGCGAGATGCCGCCGGCGTTCATCAGCTCGCCGGCCAGGATGAAGAAGGGCACCGCCATCAGCGGGTAGTTGTCGGCGCCGCTCAGCATGTTCTGGGCGACGAGCTGGGCGTCGAAGAAGTCGAGATGCACCATCAGCGCCACGCCCGTCAGCATCAGGGCGAAGGCGATGGGCATGCCGAGCAGCATCAGGCCGAACAGCGAGGAGAGGAAGACCGCGAGGGCCATGGAACGGGCTCCGCTTTCAGAAGGCCGGACGGGATCAATGCTCGGCGATGGCGCCGCCCTGCGGGGCGGTGGCACCATGGGGATCGCCGTTGCCGGGGATGTGCGCCGCCGCGTCGCCCGAGAGGATTCGCCAGAGGTTGGCGAGGATCGTCAGCGCCATGGCGATCGCCGGGAAGAAGCCCGCGGCGGCGTAGAAGGCCATGGGGAAGCTGAGCACCGTGGAGCGCGTCTCCATCCCGATCAGAAGCTGGAACCAGCTCCCCTCGATGAACAGCCACAGCGCGTAGATCATCAGCAGGTGGCTGACCACCGCGCAGGCCCGGCGGGCGCGGGCCGGCAGACGGGACTGGAGGATGTCCAGCCCGAGATGCTGGTTGCGGCGCAGCGCCAGGGTGGCGCCCAGGAAGACCAGCCAGACGAACATCAGGCGGGCCAGCTCCTCGGCGGCGACGATGCCGCTGTTGAAGCCGTACCGCAGGACCACGTTGCCGAAGACCAGCGCCACCATCACGGCGAGCATCGCCGCCATGATCCATTCGGTGACCATCTCCAGCGCTTCCACCACGCGCTTCATGCACACTCCTCGGCCTGCCTCGCGGCGGGGCTCACCCAAGCGGAAAGGGCGGCGGCAGGGGACGGATGCGGGAAGGAGACGGCACGGAAGGGAACGGGCGGCGCGGCGCACCGGCAACGGGGCCGGGCGGCGGGTCGGGGTTCCTCCCATTTGGTCTCTTGCCGGGGTCTCTTGCCGGGACCTTGAATTTTCTGTGTCGGAAAATAGAGGAGTCCCGCAACCGAGTGAAGAAGATTTTCTTCATAACGGCGGTAAATCCGCCGGACGATCGGCATAGCGACGAAAATTATCTTCACAAGGCGCCCTGCCCCGCATAGCTTAGGGGCCACGGAAAGGGGTGAGACGCCCCGCCCTGACAGGTCCGGGCGCGCTATGCCGTCCGCGCCGGCGGTGGTACGGTCCGCCGCCCGACGATATTCCGGGACGAAGAACGCCCGGGACCAAGAACGCTCTTAGGGATGGACGGTCCGTTTCGATGCTCCAGCCGGTGAACATCCTCGATCACATCCGCGGCCGCCTGCCGGAGCTGAAGCGTTCCGAAGCCCAGGTCGCCGACATGGTGCTGGCGGAGCCGCAGAAGGTGCTCGGGCAGAGCATCACCGTCCTGGCCCAGGCCGCGGGGGTCAGCGAGGCGACCGTCGTCCGCTTCTGCCGCAGCATCGGCTGCGCCGGCTTCCCGGACTTCAAGCTCCGGCTGGCCGAGGGGCAGGCGCGCGGCACCCCCTTCGTCAGCCAGGACGTGGCGCCCGACGACGAGACTCCGACCGTCGCGCGAAAAATCTTTTCATCGGCCGCCGCCGCCCTGAACGACGCGGCCGGCGCGCTCGACATGGCGGCCGTCTCCCGCGCCGTGGACCTGCTGGCCGACGCCTCCAGCATCCTGTGCATCGGCACCGGCGCCTCGGCGGTGGTGGCGGAGGACGCGGCGCACAAGTTCATGCGCTTCGGCATGGCGGCGCAGGCCAGCGCCGACCCGATGATGGTCCGCATGCTGGCGGTCAATCTGGGGGCGCGCGGGGTGCTGCTGGCGATCTCCAACACCGGGCGCACCGTGATGGTGACGGAGCTGGCGCAGATGGCCCGCGACCTGGGCATCCCGGTCATCGCGATCACCGCGCCGGGCTCGCCGCTGGCCGCCGTCTCGTCGGTCGCCATCGGCCACACCCCGGTCGAGGACGCGGAGATCTACACGCCGATGGCCTCGCGCCTCGTCCATCTGGCGATCATCGACGTGCTGTCCACCGGCGTCGCCCTGAAACTCGGCGCCGAGGCGCGGCACCATCTGGCCAAGGTGAAGGCCGTGCTGTCCGGCACCCGCTCCTCCCATGGCAAGCCCGTCCGCGGGCGCCAACGGGCGTAACCTTTTCCCTCTCCCCTCCGGGGAGAGGGGGCCTGCGAAGCAGGCGGGTGAGGGTCGCCCAAGGATCACGGCGCTGATTCTTGGCGACACCCTCACCCTCCCACGCTGGCGCGTGGGCCCCTCCCTCTCCCGGGGCGGGAGAGGGCTATGAACGACGCCTTCCCTCCTCCCCCCTTGCCATCCGGGCCGGCTTGGTCCAATTGGTGCGCCGCCGTTCCCGATTCACAGACTGTTCCCGCCCATGCCCGCCATTGCCCTCAGCGTCGCCCCGATGATGGAGCTAACGGACCGCCATTGCCGGACCTTCCATCGCCTGCTGTCCAAGAACACGCTGCTCTACACCGAGATGGTGACCACCGGCGCCGTGCTGCACGGCGACCGCGAGCGGCTGCTCGGCTACGACGCGGCGGAGCATCCGGTGGCGCTCCAACTCGGCGGGTCGGACCCGGCGGACTTGGCCGCCTGCGCCCGCATCGCCGAGGAGTGGGGGTATGACGAGGTCAACCTGAACGTCGGCTGCCCGAGCGACCGCGTGCAGTCGGGCCGCTTCGGCGCCTGCCTGATGGCCGAGCCGGACCTCGTCGCCCGGCTGGTCGGCGCCATGCGCGAGGCGGTGTCGATCCCCGTCACCGTGAAGTCGCGGATCGCCATCGACGAGATGGAGGAATGGCCGACGCTGGACCATTTCGTCCGCACCGTGTCCGCCGCCGGCTGCACCCACTTCATCGTGCACGCCCGCAAGGCGTGGCTGAAGGGCCTCAGCCCCAAGGAGAACCGGGACATCCCGCCGCTGCGCTACGACCTCGTGCACCGGCTGAAGCGGGAAAACCCGCATCTCACCATCGCCATCAACGGCGGCATCCGGACCCTGGACGAGGCGGCGGAGCACCTCGCCACGCTGGACAGCGTGATGATCGGGCGCGCCGCCTACGAGACACCCTACATCCTGGCCGACGCCGACCGGCGCCTGTTCGGCGGGGAACCCGGCCCCGACCGCCTCGCGGTGGTCGAGGCGATGGCGGCCTACGCCGAGGAACGGATGCGCCGGGGGGCGCCGCTGTCGGCGATCACCCGGCACATGCTGGGGCTGTTCCAGGGCCTGCCGGGCGCCCGCGCGTGGCGCCGTCACATCAGCGAGAACGCCCATCTCCCCGGCGCCGGGCCGGAGGTGCTGCTGAAGGCCGCGGCGCTGGTGCCCCACCGCGAAGCGGTCATGCAGCGAGCGGAATGAGCGCGGAGAGCGTCAGGCAGACGACGATGGTCAGGCGGGTCCGCAGCGTGCCGAACCAGCGGGGATAGCGTCCGTCCGCCGCCGCGCTGCGGTCCACCGCCCAGGCGAGGAGGAAGGACAGGATCAACGCCGGCACCGTCAGGCCGGACGGCAGCAGGGTGGCGCCCCAGCCCAGCAGCGACGGAGTCACTCCCCAGACCAGCCACGCCGGCCCGCTCGTCTCGTTGTCCCGACCGGAGAGGATGCGGCCCCAGTGGATGGCGCCGATGAAGGACAGGATCGACACCGCGTAGACGACGACCGCGCGAACCACGGCGGCCCGCCCGTCGCCCTCCGCCATCCAGGCCAGCGCGGTGCCGCCGACGAAGGGGATCAGCCCGCCGTAGGACAGCAGCCGGACGACCGAGGCCCGTCGCTCATCGAAGGACAGCGCGTCCATGCGCTCACGGCCCCGGCGCAGGTTGCGCCAGCGCCTTGTCCACGGCCGCCGTCAAAGTGGCGGACTCCGGTGTCACCGGGCTGCCGAACCATTCTACCAGCCGCCCGTCGCGGCCGATCAGGATCTTGTGGAAGTTCCAGCGCGGCACGCCCTGCGGCCCGGTGATCGCCGCCGCCCAGCGGTAGAGCGGATGGGCCTGCGGTCCGGTGACGGACTGCTTCTCCATCAGGGGAAAGTCCACACCGTAGTTGAGTTCGCAGAAGGACGCGACCTGGGCGTTGCTGCCCGGCTCCTGCCCGCCGAAATCGTTGCTCGGCACCCCCAGGACGACCAGCCCGCGGTCGCGCCGTCCGGCCCAGAGCTTTTGCAGCCCCTCATACTGGCCGGTGTAGCCGCATTGCGACGCCGTGTTGACCACCAGCACCGCCTTGCCCCGGAAGGCATCGGGGGTCAGCGCGCCGCCGTCGATGGACGGCAGGGGAAACGCCGCCCAGTCGAGCGCGTCGGGCGCCGCCCGGCCACCGTCCGCCGCCGCGGGGGGGGCGGACAGCATCAGGACGGCGGACAGCATCACGGCAGCGGATTGGGCGGCATCGCGGATCGTTGGCATGACGGTCTCCCGGTCGGCGGCGCTGGTCGGTACGGCATTGTTCTATACGGAGGCCGAGGCACGTCGGATCACGCGCCCCGGATCATCCACCGCCGCGCGAATCGCCGCCGGACCCCGCACGCGCATGGGTGCCATGGCCATCTTGCCGTGCGTCGGACCGTCGCGTCTGCTTTAGGGTTGTGCCCCCACACGCCCCAGACCATAGACCGGCCGACGCCCTCCCATGCGCCTTCTCATCCTGATGCTCGGCCTCGCCGGTTTCGCGAGCGCATTTTCCCTGCGGACCACGGACCCGATGCTGACCGTCATCGCGTCGGACCTCGGCATCGGCGTGGCCGAGGCGGCCCTGCTCTCCTCCGCCTACACGCTGCCCTACGCGGCGATGCAGCTCATCCTGGGGCCGGTCGGCGACGCCATCGGCAAGACGCGGCTGATCCGGCTGTCGCTGGTCGTCCTGACCATCGGCGTGGCGCTGTCGGCGGTGGCCCCGGGCTATTACACCGTTCTGGCCTCGCGGATGCTGGCCGGTGCCTTCGCCGGGGGGATCATCCCGGCCTCCATGGCGCTGATCGGCGACCGGGTGGTCTACACGGAGCGGCAATTCGCCATCAGCCGCTTCCTGCTGGCGGTCATCCTGGGTCAGATGTCCGGCTCCGCCGTGGCCGGCGCCTTGTCGGAGGTGGCGGGCTGGCGCACCGTCTTCGCCCTGGCTGCGGTGGTGACCGGCCTGATCGCGCTGACCGCCGCCCTGCTCCTGAAGGGCGAGCGGGAGGAGCGGCTTCCCCTGTCCGTTGCCGACGCGCGGGCGCGCTACGCCTCCGTCCTGGCGAATCCGGTGTCGGTCTGGGTCTTCGCCACGGTGGCGGCGGAAGGGCTGCTGATCTTCGGCGTCTTCCCCTTCGTCGCCCCCATGCTGGCCCGCCACGGGGCGGAGGGGGCCTTCGAGGCCGGGGTGACGCTCGCCGCTTTCGCCATCGGCGGGGTCGTCTACAGCTTCATCGTGCGGCGCCTGCTCGACACGCTCGGCCAATGGGGAATGATGGCGGTGGGCGGTCTGGTGGCCGGCGGCGCCTATCTGGCAATGCTCGCCCCGGTTCCCTGGCCGGTGGTGTCCCTGCTGTTCCTGGTCGCCGGATTCGGCTTCTACATGCTGCACAACACCATGCAGACCCAGGCGACGGAGTTGTCGGCGACGGCGCGCGGGTCGGCGCTCGCCCTCTTCGCCTCCTCATTCTTTCTGGGCCAGGGCATCGGGCCGGTGGTCTACGGGGCGGTCGCCCATCAGGTCGGGCTGCCCGCCCTGTTCCTGTTCGGCGGCGTGCTGACCGCGCTGCTCGGCGTCGGCGCCGTGCGTCTGATCCGCCGGCCCATCTGACGGAGTGGGCCTGACGGGTGGACCTGATGGGTGGACCTGACGCATCGGCTTGACTGATATTTCAATATTTCGGATATCCCCAGATTCTGTGGATAACTCTGTTGGCGAATCGAGGGGTAACCGAAGGGACAGGCGCACCCTCAAGGGGTCCGGCGGAAATGCCCGATTTTTAGGCACATAGGAAAACGGCACCAATCAAGGGTTTTTTGTGCGTCGCCCGCATGTCCGGACCCGATGCGGCGGCTGCCCCGCCCCGCAACCGGAGTCAAGCGAAGGATGTGCCGGCCTGTGAACAACTTTTCTTGACAGGGCATATGGGCCACGGCAAAGGCCTTCTCCCGGCGCCGATACAGCTTGCGCGCCACCGGTCCGCGGGGCACTCTGGCGCCATGTTCACCGTCAGCGAAAGCGAAGCCGAAACGATCCGCCAAGCCTTTCACGAGCGCGGGGAATGGTCCGCGGTGGTGGAACTGCGACGGCTGTTCCCGGTCTTCGCCAACAACCCGGAGGCGCTGCGCTGCGTGCGCGCCATCGCCGGCTGGCAACCCTTGCCCGAGGCGGCCACGGCCCCGCCCAAGGTCACCCCGCTGCGGCGCCGAAAGCCGGCGGAGCCTCAGCCCTGACATCGCCGTTGCGATGAAGTGGGGTCCCGCCGATTGACCCAGGCCTTGAGGGCGGCCGATGTCCGGCGGCGTGACCGGCACCGGCACGCCTTGAACGATCGACACCATCAACGCACTTTCGTTGACGGTATTAACCATAATCTTCACCCAGGTATTAGCGGGATGGGTGCGCTTGGAGAATTAGCATAGGCAGCGAATCCCACCTGCTCAGGTTGCGATTCGAGTGTAATCATGCATTCATGCCCGATCACAAGTAACCACCACGAATCCAGAGGGATCTACTCGGGCTCCGAAAACATTGGAGGAATCAGACAAATGACGGCGTTATCGATAACCGATATTCAACTCGTCAGCTCGGCCTCCGACGGAACCCTGGGGAACTCTCAATCCGATGACCCGGTCTTCTCGCCGGACGGCACAAAGGTCGCATTCCAAAGCTCCTCCGACAATCTGGTTTCCGGCGATACCAACGGCAGCAGGGATATCTTTGTGAAAGACCTGATCACCGGGGAGATGACGCTCGTCAGTTCATCCTCCGGCGGCGCCCTGGGGAACTCCTTTTCCTTCCGGCCAGTGTTCTCGCCGGATGGAATGAAGATCGCATTCGCCAGCTTTTCCAGCAACTTGGTCTCCGGCGACACCAACGAGACCAAAGACATTTTTGTGAAGGACCTGGTGACCGGAGAGGTGACTCTTGTCAGCACGACCGTTGGCGGAAACCAAGGGAACGCCGACTCCGATAATCCGGTGTTCTCGCCGGACGGGACAAAAATCGCGTTCGCCAGCTACTCCAACAATCTGGTCTCCGGTGACACCAACGATGTTATAGATATCTTTGTGAAGGATCTGATCACTGGGGAGGTGACGCTCGTCAGTTCAGCAGCCGATGGAACGGTCGGAAACGCCTTCGGCTTCGGCGGTTCCTTCACACCGGTCTTCTCGCCGGATGGAACAAAGGTCGCCTTTTCCAGTTCTTCCACCAATCTGGTCTCAGGCGGCTCCAACATTCCTCCCGGCATCATTTTCAACATTTTCGTGAAGGACCTGGTCACCGGGGAGGTGACGCTGGTCAGTTCGACCGAGGATGGAACCGCAGGGATCGACGATTCTCTGCAACCGGTGTTTTCGCCGGACGGCACCAGGATCGCCTTTGCCAGTTCCTCCACCAATCTGGTCTCAGGCGACAACAATGGCTCTCTCGACATTTTCGTAAAGGACTTGGTCACTGGGGATGTGACGCGCGTCAGTTCTGCCGCGGACGGAACCTTGGGCAACTCGGAATCCCTTTCTCCGGTGTTCTCGCCGGACGGCACCATGATCGCCTTTACCAGTTCTTCCGACAATCTGGTCGCCGGCGACACCAATGAAGCCGCCGACGTTTTCGTGAAGGACCTGATCACCGGGGAGGTGACACTGGTCAGCAAGGCGCCGGATGGCACCCGGGGAGACAACGCCTCTTTTGATCCGGTGTTCTCGGCCGACGGCAGCCAGTTGGCCTTCGCGAGTTCCGCCACCAACCTGGCGCCCAACGACACGAACGGGAGCCCCGACGTCTTCGTCGTGACCTTCGGCGCGGAAGGTTTGACGCTCACCGGGACGATCAAGGCGGATGACCTTACCGGTGGCCAGGGTGACGACATCATCTCGGGCCTGCTGGGGCATGATGCCCTGAACGGTGCTGGCGGGAATGATCTGCTGGATGGCGGCCCGGGCCGCGACACGCTGAAGGGCGGGAGCGGCGACGACACGCTCCTCGGCGCGCGGGGGAGCGATCTGTTGATCGGCGGGAGCGGCAACGATCACCTCTTCGGCGGTTGGGGCAACGACACCCTCACCGGGGGGCTCGGCGCGGATCTCTTCGGTTTCGCATGGGGAAGTGGGCGTGACCGCATCACCGACTTCCGCTTCGCGGAAGGCGACCGCATCGGCCTAGCCGCTGGCATTGAGTGGAACGTCACAAGCAACGCGGCCGGCGACGCGGTCATCGCATTGTGCGGCGGCAACAGAATCACCCTGTCGGGGATCTGCGCAGACCAAGTCACAACCGGTTGGTTCGTGCAGAACTGACAAAGCGCCTCATCCGGCAGGGCGACGCGCTGCCCTGCCGGATGAGGCGGGTTTCCGACCGAGCCAATCGGATGCCGCCTCATCGCGATGGAAGAGGGCGGCACCCATCAGGTGGCGGTGCGCGGCCCGCGGTCGGTCAACGTGTCGGCCAACGGCACGACCTTGCCGCTGTCGGCCACCACCTGAAGCTCCGGCACCCCGGACTGGGCGCGACGCTCGGCCAGGAGAACCTCCAGCATCGCCTCGACCTTCGGCATGTGGACGGTCTGCTGGTCGAAGGGCATCTGGATGCCCTGCTCGCGGAACTGCTCCAGGATGCGCAGGCGCAGCTCGTTGCGCACCGGGATGATGTGCTCGGTGTTGGCGACGAAGCAGCGCAGCTCGAACTCCGGCCCGCTCGGCCCGAAGTCACGGAACATCACCACCGGCTCCGGGTTGCGCAGCACCTGGGCGTGGCCGTAGCCGATCCGCAGCAGCAGCGCGTAGACCTGCCGGGCGTCGGTGTCGTAGGTGATGCGGACCTTGATCTCGATGCGGGTGGTCTTGTCCTTCAGCGTCCAGTTGACCACCGACTTGGAGATGAACTCCGAGTTCGGGATGATCACCGACGCGCGTTGGAAGGTCTGGATCTCCGTCGCGCGGACGCTGATGCGGCGCACGGTGCCCTCCAGCCCGTTGACCACCACCCAGTCGCCCACCTTCACCGGCCGCTCCACCAGCATGATCAGGCCGGAGATGAAGTTGCTGACGACGTTCTGCAGGCCGAAACCGATACCCACCGACAGGGCCGACGCGATCATGGCGAGGCTGGACAGGTCGAGCCCCAGCGTGCCGACCGACATCAGCACCGCCATGGTGGTGCCGAGATAGCCCACACCCATGCGGATGGAGTTGCGCACGCCGTCGTCCATGTTGACGCGGCCGAGGATGCGCTCGTCGAGCTGACGCTGGATGAAGCGGGTCACCGCGACGACGACGCCCAGCACCATCAGCGCCGACATGATGTCGCCCGGCGCGATGCGCACGCCGCCCACGGTGACGCCGCTGAGGAAGCCGTCGGCCAGCCCCTTCATCTCCGACAGGGTCATGCCGGTCAGTGGCAGCAGGAAGAAGGCCGCCACGGTCAGCAGCAGCCCGTCGATCACCGTGCGCCCGGCCTGCCCCAGCATCCGCCGGCCGCGGTCGGTGGCGATCACGATGTCGCGCACCTCGGCCACCTGCCCGCTGCCGCGCTCCAGCAGGACGCACAGCAGCTCGCGCAGGACGCCGCGCGCCACCAGCAGGACGCCGCCGATGATGAGCGTGGTCAGCATCAGCTTCGACGCGTAGATCGCGCCGACCAGATAACCCGCGCCCGAAGCGACCAGCGAGGCGAGCGTCACCGCCCCGATCAGCAGGCGCAGCCGCAGCCCGACGACCCGCGGACGGGCGGGCGGCGGCGCCTCGGCCTCCGCCTCGGTGGGCGTGGCGGCCGGCGGCGGCAGTGTGACGTCCAGTCCGGCCCCGGGGGTCGGCTCGGGGCACCCGCAATCGTCGGTCTCCTCCGCGTCCGGCGGCGGGGTGGCCAGCCAGAGGTGATCGGGGTAGAGGAACAGCAGCGACACGGCGATCAGCGCCATGGTGCCGAAGCCGGTGATCGAGCGCAGCTCCGGCGGGGTGAACATGCCCTCCGACAGGGCGATGCCGGTGCCGGCCAGCGCCAGCCCGATCATGACGAGCGGGACGCGGCGGACCAGACGGCGCGCGCTGTCCGGGTCGAGGTTGGCGAGCTGCCAGGACGGATGATCGGGCGCCAGAGTGGCGCGGGCGACGCCGGTGACCAGGAAATAGGCGGTCAGGCCACCCGACACCCCGACCACCAGAGCGGTCAGCGGACCGGCGTCGGCTGCGTCGCGCAACAGCCCGACCAGGGCGCCGCTCAGCACCAGCGTCGGCACCAGCGGCACCAGGCAGCGGGCCAGCGCCTCCACCGCCATCGCCACCACCCTCTGGCGGTAGCTGGGCCGCTCCTCCAGGTCGCGGTGGCCGTAGCGGCGCAGCAGCACCCGGCGCACCGGCCAAGCGACCAGGAACAGCACGGCGGCGAGCGCGCCCAGACCGTAGAGGCGGTTGCGCCATTCGTCGTCGCCCATGACGATGCCGAAGGCCCGCCCGATGCGCTCCTGCACATAGGCCGTCTGCTCGGGCAGGGCGGCCCAGGTGGCGGGCAGCAGCGGCACCGGGCCGCGCCGGACGATCTGCTCGGTGAGCTGGGTCATGCGCTGGTCGGCGGCGGTGCGCAGCAGGATGTCGGCGCGCGTGACGATCAGCTCGGTCTGCTTGGTCCGCCCTTCCGCCTCGCCGATGGTCTGGGTCAGGCGCTTGCGCTCGGCGGCGATCCCGGCCTCTTCCGCCGGGGCGCCTTGGGCCGGCGGAGGACCCAGCGCGTCCAGCATGCGCTGGGCGGTGTCGCGGGCCGCCGCCGCCGCCGCGCCGGCTTCCCGGACCTCGTGCTGGATCTTCGCCAGATCAGCGCGCAGGGTCTCGTATTCGGTGTTCGCCAGATCCCCGCCGGCGATGCGGTTGGCCGCCCGCTCCAACGCGTTCTGCCATTGCGGCAGTTTCGTCTTGAAGTCCGCCGCCGCTTCCGCCGCCGGGGCGGCGGACTGGGCGAAGGCCGATGGAACCACCGCACCCGCCGCAAGCCCACCGCACAGCATCAGGGCTGCCAGGAGCCGGCCGATCCGGCGGTGGAAGGCGAAGGAAATCTGCATCACCGTTCGAATTCTCGTGTTGGCAAAAAGCGGCCGCCCGGCGAACCGGGAAAAGGGATACCTATACTCTTCGGCGTCGCGGCAAAAGTATGGCACTGCGTGTCACCAGGATGTGACAGCGAGGGTCGGAAACGCGCTTCTGTTCGCTGCGGCCGAGGGCGCCGGTCCGTGTCCGCCGTTTCGCGCGCCTGCTTTCGGATTGGGCATGGCGTGGGTGCGTGTCTTGATGATACAGGTTGCACATCGTCGTTTCACACGCACGTCATCATCATGGCCGGCTTGACCGACATCGACCGCACCCTGCTCCGCACAGCGCTGAAGGCCGCCAAGCGCAACGACGTCCCATCCGTTGGGATGCCGACCGAGACGCTGGAACGGCTCTTGGAGTATTTGGCGCTTCTGGAAGGCGCACAGCCCACCGCGCGGACCGAGGGCAACCCGGGGTCGAACTGACCCTTCCTCCATTGCCTGCCCGGCGATGGCGGGACATCCAAATCCAGCATTACATACTATAGTATGCCACTTTGCTGGTTCCGAACCGGTAATACTGCTGAACGGTACGTTGTGACATTGAATTCGAGTCGCAACCGACCCTCGACTAACCCCATCGAACGGAGTAAGACTTTAGGACCCACTCCTTTAGGCGGACGATCCCCTTGTGCCAGTTTGCCACACCGGAATGCGGTCACGCCTGTCGCGCGATCAGGCTCGTCCGCGAACACAGCCGCGGCCCCGTGGGTTTGGACGCGCGTGCCTATTTGATCCGGGTCGAGCGCCGGTTGATGCAGTTCCATTGCGGCGCTCCGCTGGGCATTCCAATAGAGGCGACGCCAGCCCGCGAGGCCGCCGAGTAACCCGCCGCCCCCTGGCCCGCCCAATCCCGGCCGGATCGCTTAAATCCCCCGGACTGCTTAAATCCAGAGCATCAATCCCGGCCGCCGGGGGCATCGGAACGGCCCCGATCGGGTTCGCCCTCCCGGCGGCGATCTCCATCCGACGACGCCTCGTCGCGTTCCCGCTGACGCTGCCATTGATCGAACTTCTCGGGGTCGGTCACCAGATCGATGACGGACGGCTTCCGGTTTCCATTGTCGCGCTGTGCGGGCATGAACACCTCCATCGCTGCGCCACACCTGTCCTTTTGCACATCAACAGCGCAAAGAGCCCGGCGCACCAAGCCCCGCAAGGGGAGAACCCCACAAGCACAGCCATGCTCCTTTGGCGTCCGGTTTTTGACACAGCACACCCCCGCCCGAATCCTTAGCCTGCGTCAACGATCAAGACACAGTCGGGGGCGGGATGCTGCGGTTGGGAACACGGGTGAGGTTTGCGGGCCAGGACGCCCTCGTCGTCGCACGGACCCTTGCCGGTGAGCCGACCTACGACATCCGTCTGGCCGATGGCCGTCTCATCAAATACGCCGCCGAAAGCGACCTGGAACCGATCGAGGGGGACGGGTCCGAACTCCCGCCCGCCGCGACGCGGCCATCCGGCTCCGGCGGCTCCAATCCGGGGGGTATGCAGTGACCCGCGACGACTTCCCCTATTCGCTTCAGCCTTACGCGATGCCCGACGACGGCGGCGACGGGACGCAGGACAGCGACGCCTGGACGCTGGTGTTGTTCCGCGCCGCCGACGAGGCGGAGCGGCTGTGGTTTCGCGATCACGGCTTCGCCATGGAAGGCCGCCGTTGGGTCCGCCACGCGCCCCTCCCGGACGACGTCGCGGCGACGCCGACCTCCGGGGACGCATCCGGGGATGAGGACTTCGGCGATCGCGAGTCCGACGACCGGGCACCCACCGGTGGCGGCCCCGCGCCGGACGTCGCCGCCTGATCTTCCGTTCCGGCGTCCGCGGCCTATTCCTGTGCCGGCGCCCCTGTTCGCGGACACGCACGCCCCATGCCCGATAGCCTCGACTTCGACCGGAACGACCTTGCTCCAAACGAACCCGGGCAAAACGATCTGAGTCCCAGCGATCTGAACCGCCCCGCCCCACCTCCGTCCGCGCCGCCCTCATCCACGCCGCCGCCCACCGTTCCGCAGACCGCCCTGATCCGGCGGCTGCGCCGGGCGGCTTCCGGCAACGTCCCGGCGCCGGAAGGGGTGACGCTCCGTCAGGCCCAGCAGCGCGACGTCATGGTCGGCGCCCATCTGACCCTGAGCATCGATTGGGCGACGGAGGTCGAGGTCCGGCTGGGTGCGGAAATGGTGCGCTTCGCCATCTATTGCCGCAACGCCGCCGAACTGAACGCAACGCTGGCCCGCGACCTGGACGCCGAGGCGGCCTCGTTGGAGACGGCCCATCGCTTCGCCACGCTGCTCGGTCCGCTGGACGAGCGGGTGGAGGCGATGTCCGCGGCGGAGGAGCCCCTGCCGCCCCTGCCCTCGCTGCGCGGCCCTTACTATCTGCACGAGGTCTGCACCGGC
>NZ_WHOR01000064.1:0-23967 GCF_013340925.1 Azospirillum formosense | reverse complement strand
TACAACGACGTCGAATGACGTGCCGTCACGCACCGACGTTCCCTGCTGCGTTCCGGCGGGCCGGACATCCGGGTCCGGACCGCCGCCGCGGAAGGAGAGGGTGGAGCGGACCGGTCAGGCGGCTTCCTTGATCATCGCCAGATAGATCTTCCAGGCCGTCTCGACCGAGACGCCGCCGGCGCGCGACCCGGCGGCCAGCATTGCGGCCGAGGGCTTCAGCGGAACGGGCGTGCTGCTGGGTTCGATGGTGGCGGACAGGGGGGCGCTGTCCACGCTGGACACGATCACCCCATGGATGCGCGAGTCGAGCGCATGCTCCACCGGGTGGCGTTCCTTCACAACATTCATCGCAATCGCGTTCATGGGGCATCTCCTTGCTTGCCCACCTCTCAGCAATCCCGATGCCAATTCCGAAAAGTTGCCGGCGAAGCGGCGGATGCCTTGGGTAATCCTTGATTCTGCGGCTTTTCCGTGTGCTCGGAGGGGTGGGGCGCAGCGGATCGGCGAATTTTCCTTCTGCAAAATGCCGGGGGATTCCCAGGGGCGCGTTTGCAAATTGCGAAGCAAACAGCGCAACGTCCCATTCTGAAGTTATCAACGTTCCGCCGGTTCTCACGTTTTTGCCACGGCTGGCTTTGGCGGGCGGCTTTGCGGTAAGGTCACCCGGCCATGACTGAACGGATCATCTTTCATATGTGCCGCGCCGCGGAGTGGGAACAGGCGCTTGCCGCCGGGGCCTACCACGGCTCGTCGCAGGATGCGGCGGACGGCTTCATCCATTTCTCCACCGGCGCCCAGGTCGAGGAAAGCGCCGCCAAGCACCGCGCCGGGCAGGACGGCCTCGTCCTGCTGACCGTGGACGGCGCGGCGCTGGGCGCTGCGCTCCGGTGGGAGCCGTCGCGCGGCGGCCAGCTCTTCCCCCATCTCTACGGCCCGCTGCCGCCCGCGGCGGTGCTGCGCGCCGATCCGCTGCCGCTGGGGCCGGACGGCCGCCACGTCTTCCCGGCGAGCTTCAAGGACACCACACCGTGATCGACCTGTTTCCCATCGTCGGCCCCGTCCTGCGCAGCTTCGATCCGGAGACGGCGCACGGGCTGACCATCAAGGCCCTGTCGAGCGGGCTGATGCCGCCGGTGCGGGAAAAGGACGACCCCATCCTGCGGACCACGGTGATGGGGCTGGACTTCGCCAACCCGGTCGGCCTCGCCGCCGGCTTCGACAAGAACGCCGAGGTGGTCGACGCCATGCTCCGGCTGGGCTTCGGCTTCGTCGAGGCGGGCAGCGTCACCCCCCGGTCGCAGCCCGGCAACCCCAAGCCGCGCCTGTTCCGCGCGCCGGAGCAGGGGGCCGTCATCAACCGCATGGGTTTCAACAACGAGGGGCTGGAGCCCTTCGCCCGGCGGCTGGAGCGGCGCCTGTCCGGCAAGAGCAAGGCGCCGGGACTCGTCGGGGCCAACCTCGGCAAGAACAAGGACACGGTGGAGGCTGCGGACGATTACGTCCTCGGCGTGACCCGGGTGGCTGCGCTGGCCGATTATCTGGTCGTCAACGTGTCGTCCCCCAACACGCCGGGCCTGCGCGCTCTCCAGGGGCGCGACCCGCTGCGCACCCTGCTGGGCCGCGTGCTGGATGCCCGGAGCGCCTGCAAGCTGGCCAAGGCGCCGCCCGTCCTGCTGAAGATCGCCCCGGACCTGACCGACGAGGACAAGGCGGATATCGCCGCGGTCGCTCTGGAGTCGGGCATCGACGGGCTGATCGTGTCCAACACCACCATCGCCCGGCCGGCGGAGATCCCGGAGCCGCTGCGCGGGGAAGCCGGCGGCCTGTCCGGCAAGCCGCTGTTCGCGCCCTCCACCGCGGTCCTGCGCGAGATGTATGGGCTGACCGGCGGCAAGCTGCCGCTGGTCGGAGTGGGCGGCATCGCGTCGGGCGCCGACGCCTATGCCAAGATCCGCGCCGGCGCCTCGCTGGTGCAGCTCTATTCCGCGCTGGTCTATGCCGGGCCGGCGCTGGTGCTGGCGATCCGCCGCGACCTCGCCGCCCTGCTGCGCCGCGACGGCTTCGCCTCGCTGAGCGACGCCGTGGGGGCGGATCACCGCTGAGCGGGCGCATGGCGGCCCTGGCGGTCTTCCTGCACAGGCTGGCCGTCGCCGCGACGGCGGCCGCGGTGGCCATCGGCCTGCCGGAGTTGCGGCCCGGCACCGACCCGGCGGTGGGGTGGCTCGGCGGTGGGCTGGTCCTTCTGGCGGGCGTCGTCGTGGATCGGCACCGCCGGCTGACCAGCCGGGAACATGACACCCTGCGCCGCCTGGATCGCCTTCAGAAGAGCGTGGATGCTCTGGCCGACCGGCTGGATCGGGGGATCGCGCCCGCCGAAGCCGGCGACAACGCCGCCAGCCATGAGACCGTCCTTCAGGAGGTGAGGCTCCTGCACACACTGGTCGCGCGGCTCGGCGACCCCCGGCCGCCCGAGGTCCCTGAACCGCCGCCGGCGCCCCGCCCATCCCGGGCGGCGTTCCAGGCACCGCGCCCGCCCGACCTGCGGTCACCGACCATTGCCGAAGCGACGCCGATGGACGGCGCCGCGGTTCTGGAAGCGGTGCGCGAGGCGCTGGCCGCCGACCGGATCGACATCCACCTCCAGCCCATCGTCAGCCTGCCGCAGCGCAAGCACCGCTTCTTCGAGGTGTTTTCGCGCGTGCGCGCCGCCGACGGGTCGCTGACCCTGCCCGACCGCTATTTGGAGATCGCGGAGCGCGCGGGGCTGATGGCCACCATCGACAATCTCCTGCTGGTCCGCTGCGTCCAGCTGATCCGCGAGACGGAGCGGCGCCAGCACGCCATCGGCTTTTTCTGCAACATGTCCGCCGCCACGCTCAGCGACGCGGCCTTCATGCGGCAGTTCCTCGATCTGCTGGCCCGTAACCAGACGCTGGTGCCAAAGCTGGTGTTCGAGTTGAGCCAGCAGGAACTGCGGGCGGGCGGGACGGTGACGATGGGCATCCTGTCGCAGCTGTCGCGCATCGGCTTCCGCTTCTCCATGGACCGGGTGAGCGACCTGGACATCGACGTGGATGCGCTGCTCCGCCACGAAATCCGCTACGTGAAGCTGGATTGCGGCCTGTTGCTCGACCCCGTCATGGCCCCGCGCCTTGAAGCGCTGCGCCGCCGTCTTGACGGCACGGGAATCGATCTCATCGCCGAGAAGATCGAGACGGAGGCGCAGCTCGACGCGATCCTGCGCAACGGCATCGATTTCGGCCAGGGCTACCTGTTCGGCGAGCCGCGCCTGGCGCGCAAACCGCCGTGAAATAATTTTGCAAGGAAATTCGCCGTTCGGGCGGCGAATTCGGGCCGGAAATGCCCCCGGCGCCCTTGACAGAAAGCCCACCCGCATTAGAGATTTCGCCTCCCGGCATCCGCCGGGTGCGATGCAAACAGTCAAATGGTGACTTCGGTGACGTCCAACATCGCCATCACGCTGCCCGACGGCAGCGTGCGGGAGTTCGACCGGCCGGTGACGGGGCTTGAGATTGCCCAGTCCATCGGGCCGCGCCTTGCCAAGGATGCGCTTGCCGTCAAGCTCGACGGCGAGGTGAAGGACCTCACCACCACCGTCACCACCAACGCCAAGATCGAGATCGTCACGCGCAGTCATCCCGACGCGCTCGAGGTCATCCGTCACGACGCCGCCCACGTTCTCGCCGACGCCGTGCAGAAGCTCTATCCGGGCACGCAGGTGACCATCGGTCCGGCGATCGCCAACGGCTTCTATTACGACTTCGCGCGCGAGGAGCCCTTCACGCCCGACGATCTGCAGAAGATCGAGGCGAAGATGCGCGAGATCGTCGCCAAGGACGTTCCCATCGTGCGCGAGGTCTGGACCCGCGACGATGCGGTCGCCTACTTCAGGAAGCTCGGCGAGCATTACAAGGCCGAGCTGATCGAGGCGATCCCGGCGGACCAGGACATCAGCGTCTACCGCCAGGACGACTGGCTGGACCTGTGCCGCGGCCCGCACGCCCCGACCACGGGCAAGGTCGGCAACGGCTTCAAGCTGATGAAGGTGGCCGGCGCCTACTGGCGCGGCGACAGCCGGAACCCGATGCTCCAGCGCATCTACGGCACCGCCTGGCGCGACGAGAAGGAGCTGAAGGCCTACCTGCACCAGTTGGAGGAGGCGGAGAAGCGCGACCATCGCCGGCTGGGCAAGGAGCTGGACCTGTTCCACGTGCAGGAGGAGGCCGTCGGCTCGGTCTTCTGGCACCCGAAGGGCTGGACGCTGTTCCGCACGCTGGAGACCTACATCCGCACCAAGCTGAGCCAGGCGGACTACGTCGAGGTCAAGACGCCGCAGCTCATCGACAGCTCGCTGTTCAAGGCGTCGGGCCACTGGGACATGTATGGCGACAACATGTTCAAGGTCTCGGCCGACGACGGCGAGAAGATGCTCGGCATCAAGCCGATGAACTGCCCGGGCCACGTGCAGATCTTCAAGCATGGGCTGCGTTCCTACCGCGACCTGCCGATCCGCATGGCGGAGTTCGGGTCCTGCCACCGCAACGAGCCGTCGGGCGCGCTGCACGGCATCCTGCGCGTGCGCGCCTTCACCCAGGACGACGCCCACATCTTCTGCACCGAGGATCAGGTGGCGAGCGAGGCGGCGGAGTATTTCAAGCTGCAGCTCGGCGTCTACCGGGACCTGGGCTTCGACAAGATCGCGGTGAAGCTGGCGCTGCGTCCCGACGTGCGCACCGGCTCCGACGACCTGTGGGACCGGGCGGAGGGCGCGCTGCGCCAAGCGCTCGATGCCGCCGGGCTGGAGTATGAGGATCTGCCGGGCGAAGGCGCCTTCTACGGCCCGAAGGTGGAGTTCCACCTGACCGACGCCATCGGGCGCACCTGGCAGTGCGGCACGCTCCAGTACGATCCGAACCTTCCCGAGCGGCTCGACGCCTCCTACATCGGCGAGGACGGCGCCCGCCACCGTCCGGTGATGCTGCACCGGGCCATCCTGGGCTCGCTGGAACGTTTCATCGGCATGCTGATCGAGCATTACGCCGGCAAGTTCCCGATGTGGCTCTCCCCGGTCCAGGCGGTGGTCTGCACGATCACCAACGAAGCCGACGGTTACGGGCAGGAGGTTGTCAGCCTGCTCAAGCGCCGCGGCATCCGTGCCGAACTCGACACCCGGAACGAGAAGATCAACCTGAAGGTCCGCGAACACAGCCTTCAGAAGGTTCCCGTGCTGGTGGTCGTGGGCAAGCGCGAGGCGGAGGAACGGACGGTCGCCCTGCGTACCCTCGGTGGTAAGGATCAGGAAGTTCTTGCCCTCGACGCCGCGCTCAATAAACTGAGTGAGGAGGCGCGGTCCCCCGCGGGCGCCGCCGCCTTCGATTCGCCGTTTTAACCGACCGCACCGTTGGGGCGGGCTTCCCTCCGGGAGGTCGCGCCCCGGTGGGTTTCCAGTCATGGAGAAGCGTCCATAGCCAGGATACCGTCCGAAGCCGCTCCGACCCGCGATGGACCGCGGGTAAACCGGGAGATCACGGCTCGCTCGATCCGTCTCGTCGGTGCCGACGGCGAGATGGTGGGCGTCGTTTCGCTGCGCGATGCGCTGCTGGCCGCTGAGGATGCGGGTCTCGACCTCGTCGAGATCGCCCCCCAGGCTGAGCCTCCTGTCTGCAAGATCCTCGACTATGGCAAGTACAAGTACGAGGCGCAGAAGAAGGCTGCCGAGGCGCGCAAGAAGCAGAAGATCATCGAGGTGAAGGAGATCAAGCTCCGACCCAACATCGATGACAACGATTACGACGTGAAAATGCGCTCGGCCCGCCGCTTCCTTGAGGAAGGCGACAAGGTCAAGGTGACCATGCGCTTCCGCGGGCGTGAGATGGCGCACCAGGATCTTGGCATGAACGTGCTGGTCCGCGTGCGCGACGAGCTGGACGAACTGGCGAAGGTCGAGCAGATGCCGAAGCTCGAAGGCCGCCAGATGGTGATGGTCCTGGCGCCGAGGTGACTCTTCGGCGCGACGGCCCGACCGCCGTCCGCAGAGCACGCGCGTTCCAGAAAAAGCCCGCCGTTTCCGGCGGGCTTTTTTGTTGCGCGGCGGGGCCGCTCCGCAATTACGGGGTAGCGGGATTGTGAAAGCGGGGCGGTGCGCCGACGTGAGGCTCGTTCCGCCTCCAACATCCGGCCGATGCCCCGACCATCCCTGTTCCGCCGCGCCGCCCTGGCCCTGACGCTCGCGCTGCCGCTGCTGTCCGGCCTGTCCGCGCCGCTCCCCGCGCAGGCGTTGGACCTGTTCGGGGACGAGTTCCGCACCGTCGACGACGTGCTGGCGTACAACCGCGGCCATGGTGTGCGCTTCCTCGACCGGCAGGGCCGCTTCATCGGCTCCATCGGCGAGACGTACGGCGACACGCTGACGCTGGAAAAGCTGCCGAAGCACCTGATCCAGGCGCTGATCGCCAAGGAGGACCGGCGCTATCTGGAGCATGACGGCATCGATTTCCAGGGGCTGGCCCGCGCGCTGGCCGTGGCGGTGACCTCCGGCCGCTTCAGCCAGGGCGGCAGCACGCTGACCCAGCAGACGATGAAGCTGATTTTCCTCAATCGCTACAACCGCTGGTCCCGCAAGGCGTACGAGCTGTACAGCGCCAGCGATTTCGAGGAGCAGCTCGGCAAGAAGAACGTCCTGTACCTGTACCTCAACCGCGCCTATTTCGGTTTCGGCGCGTACGGGGTGGACGCAGCGGCCCGCGTCTTCTTCGGCAAGCCGGCGGGCAAGCTGTCGCTGAAGGAATCGGCGATGCTCATCGGCGCGCTGCCCGCTCCCTCCCGCCTGAACCCCTTCGCCGACCTGGAGAAGGCGGAGGCCAAGGCCGCCCTGGTGCTCGACGCCATGGCCGATGCGGGCTTCATCACCGAACGCACGGCGGAGCAGACCAAGCGCCAGCGCCCGATGCTGGCCGCGGCCAACAAGGCGGCGGTGCTGTCCACCGGCCACTTCCGCGAGACGGCCAAGGCCCGCTTCGACCGCTTCGCCGCCGACCGCTACGGCGGCAACCTGCCGGGACCGACCTTCACCGCGCGCACCACGCTCGACCGCGACCTTCAGGCAGCTGCCCTGCGCAGCGTGGAGGCCACGGTGAAGCGCCACGCCAAGAGCCTGGGCGGTGCCGAGGTCGCCCTGGTGGCGCTGGACGGCGATGGGGCGATCCTGGCGATGATCGGCGGACGCGATGCGGCGGCCCGGCGCGATCACTTCAACCGCGCGCTCCAGGCGCGCCGCCAGCCCGGCTCGGCTTTCAAGCTGTTCGTCTTCCTGGCGGCGCTGGAGCGCGGGCTGACCCCGGACTCCCGCGTCGACGGCTCGCGCATGGAGTTCACGGACGGGCGGGCCATCCGCAATTTCGACAACCGCTACCCGTCGTCGCTGACGCTGGCCGACGCCTTCGCCCATTCCACCAACACGGCCTCGGCCCGGCTGACCCGCGGCCATGCCGAGGAGGTCGCCGCCGCCGCCCGCCGTCTCGGCGTCGAATCGCCGCTGGAGCCGGATCTCGGCCTCGCGCTGGGGGTCAGCGAGGTGTCGCTGCTGGAGATCACCCAGGCCTACGCGGCGGTGGCCAACGGTGGCAGCAAGGTTGACGGCTATCTGTTCCAGCGCATCGGCGATCCCGCTGGGCGGACCATCTACAGCTACACCCCGCCGAAAGCGGAACGGGCGATCGACCCGCAGACCGCCGCCACCCTGAAATTCATGCTGGGCGAGGTGATGCGGGACGGCACCGGCAAGACGGCGCGCCTGCCAGCGGCGCTCGCCAAGCGTGGGGCGGGCGGCAAGACCGGCACCACCAACGATTACCGGGACGCCTGGTTCATCGGCTTTGCCGACGGCGTGGCCGGGCGCGGGCTGACGGTGGGCGTGTGGGTCGGCAACGACGGCAACACGCCGATGAAAGGGGTGACCGGCGGCTCCGTCCCGGCGGAAATCTGGCGCCGCTTCATGGTCGAGGCGGCCCGGGTGAAGGGTTAGCGGCCCTTTGCCCCGGCGAGCAGGGACGCCCCGACGAAGCCCAGCGCCCGCCCGTTGCGCCCGACCTCGTACCAGGACCCGAAGACGGCCATCACGGTGACCGTCTCCCCCCGCTCCAGGACGTCCGCCACCTTGGCATCGCAGAAGGGGGCGACGCGCAGGTTCGCGGCGGCACGGACGCGCACCCGCGTCCCCACGGCGATGGCCGGGCGGCGCGTGTCGGCGCTGCGTTCCTCGGCGATGGGACCGGGCAGGGCGCAGCCGCGATCCTCCTTGGAAGCCTTGGCGTAGCCGCCCTTGAAGCGGTTCGTCGGCGGGTTTTCCGCGACCGCCGTGGCTGCCGGGCTGGCTGGTTTGCGGGCGGGCAGGGGGAGGTTTCCCATCCCGGGATCGGTCGGCACCGGAGGCTCCGCCGCGGGAGCAGCGGCGGCAACCGGTTCAGCCGCCGTCGATGGCGCTGGCGCGGTCAGCACCGGCACAGGAAGCAACGGTGCCAGCCCCTGCGGCGGCGCCTTCCCCGCCGCTCCCAACGGGGTCAGCCGGGGAAGCACGGCGGTCGGCGGCGGGCGCGGTGTGAAGGTCGGTTCGGCCTCGTCCGCTTGCGCCGAAGGGCCGCCGAGCAGCGCCAGCAGGCCGAGGAGGGGAAGGGCGACCCGGCGCATCCGCCGCCTCAATCCACGACGACGCGGGCGATCAGCGCGGGCAGGGTCTGGCAGCGGAACAGCCCGTCCAGGGTCTGCTGCTCGGTCAGGCGCAGCGACAGGGCGCAGCCGTAGGCGTTCACCGTCAGGGTGGTCTGCGCCAGGGTGCCGACGGCGGCGGAGGGTTTGGCGATGCTGTAGCCGGGGGCGCCCAGCCGCCCGGCGAGCGCGCCGTTGACCGGGTTGAAGGAATCGATCTCCAGCGTCAGCGGGCCCAGGTTGGTCAGCACCGCTTCGGAATGCGGGTCCTCCTTCGTCGCGTAGAGCTGCACCGGCACCGCCTTGCGGCGGGCGATCCAATCCTTCAACGCCAGATTGCCCAGCACCGCGTCGCGGCTCTGCAGCGCCCCCTCCAGGGCGATCTGGCGCAGCGAGGGGTCGTTGCCGCCGAGCGCCGCCTCGTAGGCGGCGATCCGCGCCGGGCGGTCGGCGCCCTGAATCCGGGTGCGCAGGTCGGCGATCCGCGCCGCACGGGTCTCCTCCCGCCGCCGTTCGGCGGCGGCGCGCTCCTCCTCCGCCTTGGCCGCGGCGGCCTGCCGGGCGAGCAAATCCTCCTCGCGGCGGCGGCGGGCGTCCTCCTCGGCGCCGCGGGCCTCGGCGTCGTGGGCGATCTGGTCGCGCAGGCGGTTGGCCTCGGCGGAATCGACCAGCACCGGGCGGCCGGGAAGCTCCTCCAGCGGCTGGCCGATGCCCTCCAGCACCTCCGGGTTGCGCAATTCGATGCGCGCGCTCCAGCCGTTGGGGCCGCGCGTGGCGAGCGCCGTGGCGGTCAGCGTCTTCTCCAGCCCGGCCTCGGCGACGGGGCGGATGAAGGTGACGGCGCCGTCCCGGCTGTCCACCATGTAGGTCGGGTGGGCGAGCCGCAGCTTGGCCCCGATTCGGAGGGCGGTGCGCGAGTCGGTGGATTTCGCGGCGGGCTTGCCGTCGGGCGCCGGGGCGGGGATCGGTTCCGCCGACACCTCCTCGACGGTCCAGAGCGGCGGTACGAGGCGCGACACCTCGGCGCGGATGTGGTCGAGGGGCAGGTCGGACGCGCGGGCCGGCAGGACGGGTGCCAGCCCGGCCATCAGCGTCACCGCGATCCCCCACGCCGCCGGTCGCACCATCTCTCGTTCTCCACCGGAAGTGACCACTACAGCTTGTGCCGGTTCGTCCAGGCACTGGTACAGCGAAGCCGCCAGCGAAGGGAAGCGGCTTTTGCCCGGCCCGGGGCGTTGCTGTGGCTGGAACGGTGAACCCCGGGCCGGGATCGCGACCCCCGGTCGAAATTGGCTTTGTGCCCACACGCCGCTTGCAATATCATCATACAAGTGAATGTATATTCGCCGGAAACGCGAGCGCCTTTCCGCAACGGCAGGGGACCAAGGGCAACGATATGGCGGGCAGACAGGGGAACAAGGAAGGGCCGGTCCTGGTCTGTCGCAATGTCAAGGTTTCGGGCCGACGCACCAGTCTTCGGATGGAGCCCTATATTTGGGACTCCTTGAAGGAAATCTGCGAGCGTGAGGGACTGACGCTGAACGACATCTGCACCCAGATCGATCAACGACGCGGGGAGGCGAATTTGACCGCCTCGATCCGCGTCTTCATTGTCAGCTATTTCCGCAACGCCATCGGAAGCCGTGGCTTCTCCGAAGACGGGCCGTCCAGCATTCTGCGCAAGGCCATGGACGACGCCATACCGCCCTTCGACTGAAGAGCGGGACGGGACGCCTTCCGTCCTACCAGCGCAGGCTGGGCAGGCCGTAGGTCGGCTGGTGGCCGGATGCCGCGGCGGCGGCGGCCAGCTTGGCCGAATCGACCGCCTCGCCCCAGGCGCCGCCCAGCTCTTCGCGATGAATGCCGAAGGTGACCAGCGCCACGTCGATCCCGGCGGCGTTGGCTCCAGCCACGTCGGTGCGCAGGCTGTCGCCCACCGCCAGGATGCGCCGCTTGTCCTTGATCCCCATCAGCGACAGGCAGCGGTCATAGACCGGGGCGTGGGGCTTGCCGTGCCAGAACACGTCGCCGCCCATCGCCTCGTAGCGCTGGGCCAGTGTGCCGGCGCAGATGACCATCTGCTCGCCGACCATCACGATCAGGTCGGGGTTGGCGCAGACCATCGGCAGGTTGCGGCGGCGGCAGGCCTCCAGCGCCGGCTCGTAGACCGACAGCGATTCCCCGAAGTCGACGATGCCGGTGTTCACGACGAAATCGGCCTCGTCCGGCGACGCCACGAGCGTGTAGTCCAAACCCTCGTACACGTCCATGTCACGGTCCGGACCGATGTGGTAGAGGCGCCGGCCCAGAGCGGCGTGCCATGGGTCGTCGCGGTCGCGCAGCGCGTCGTAGGCGGCCTCGCCCGAGGTCATGACGTGATGGTAGCGCTCGCGCCCGATGCCCATGCCGTCGAGCTTGGCGATGACGCCGGCGGTGCGGCGCGGCGCGTTGGACAGCAGGCAGATCACCTTGCCCGCCGCGCGCAGCCGGTCCAGGCACTCGGGCACGCCGGGATAGGGTTGCTCGCCGTCGTGCAGGACGCCCCACAGGTCGAGGATGACCCCGTCGTAACGGTCGATGACGGATGCGATGCCGGAAAGCTGGACGATGTCGGTCATGATGTCCGGTGGTGTGACGGGCGGGAAAGCGGGGTGGCGGCTCAGCGGCCCTGCGGAGCGCGTTTGGGCTCGGCGAGAAGCTCCGCATAGACGGCCAGCGTGTCGGCGCACATGCGCTGCTTGGTGTAGCGCTCGGCGACGAAGGCGCGGGCGCGGGCACCGATGGCGTCGCGCTGCTCCGTCGTCAGGGACAGCGCCTCGTCCAGGGCCTTGGCCAGCGCGTCGGGATCGGCGGGCGGCACCACCCAGGCGGTCTCGCCGGGAATCACCGTCTCCTGGTAGGCGCCGATGGCGGAGACGATCACCGGGCGGCCCATGGCCTGCGCCTCGACGATCACCCGCCCGAAGGCCTCGGGCTCCTGCGAGGCGGAGACGACGACGGTGGACAGCCGGTAGGCGGCGGCCATGTCGTTGCAATGGTCGGTCATCGTGACGACGCCCTCCAGCCCGGTGCGGCGGACCTGCTCCTCCAGCTCCTGGCGGTAGCCGGTGCGGCCCTGGTCGGACCCGACGAGCAGCGCGCAGACGTCCTTGCGCCCCAGCTTCGCCAGCGCGTCGATCAGCACCGTCTGGCCCTTCCAGCGGGTCAGGCGGCCGGGCAGCAGGATCACCGGCTTGTCGTCCGGCAGCCGCCACTTCTGGGCGAGCTGGATCATGCGGGCGGAACTGACCCGTTCCGGCGCGAAGGACAGCGGGTCGATGCCGCGGTGGATGGTGCGGATGACCGCCGGATCGACGTTGTAGTTTTCCAGGATGTGGCGGCGGATGAAGCCGGAGATGGCGATGATCCGCTCGCCCCGCGCCATCACCGAATTGTACCAGCGCTTCAGCCCGTTCTTGTAATTGTACGGGGCGTGGAAGGTGGTCATGTAGCGAGCGCCGGTCGCCTGGCAGGCCAGCCAGGCGCTCCAGGCCGGGGCGCGGGAGCGGGCGTGCACGATGTCCACGCCGTTCTCGCGGATGATCGCCTCCAGCTTGCGCGCGTTGCGGCGGATGACCAGCGGGTTCTTGGAGGCCAGCGGCAGGGTGATGTGGCGGATGCCGGCGCGGTCCAGTTCCGCCGCCATCGGCCCGCCCTCGGACGCCACCAGCGGCAGCGCGCCGGCCTGGGCCAGTGCCAATGCCACGTCGATGCAGCCGCGCTCCGCCCCGCCGGTGACCAGCGCCGGCAGCACCTGGAGAACGACCGGCCGGCGGCCTGCGGCCGCGAAGGCGCCCTTCGCGAAGGCACCGCCCGGGTTGCGCGGGTCCTCGCCGGTGCTAAGCTGGGATTCGACGTCCATAGTCACAGATTCCTAAAGTCCTGGCCCACAGAGGTGTCCGAAATGACCGAACCCGCAGCCGGCCCCGTCCCGTCGCCGGGCGGCGCGCACCATAGCCTGAAGCGCGGCGCCGCGACCATAGCCTATCGTCACACCCCCGGCCGCGACCCGGAGGGGCTGGCCCCCGGCGTGATGTTCCTCGGCGGCTTCATGTCGGACATGACCGGCGCCAAGGCTCTGGCCCTGGAAGCCTGGGCGGCGGGCGAGGGGCTGTCCTTCACCCGCTTCGACTATCAGGGGCACGGCGCCTCCAGCGGCCGGTTCGACGAGGGCACCATCGGGCTGTGGGCCGACGACGCGCTGGCCGTGCTGGACCGCGTGACGGTGGGGCCGCAGATCCTCGTCGGCTCCTCCATGGGCGGCTGGATGATGCTGCTGACCGCGCTGCGCCGTCCGGAGCGGGTGGCCGGCCTGGTGGGCATCGCCGCCGCCCCGGACTTCACCGAGGACCTGATGTGGGACCTCTTCGACGAGTCCGTCCGCCGCGAGATCATGGAGGCGGGCCGTTGGCTGCGCCCCTCCGACTACGGGCCGGAGCCGCAGCCGATCACCCGTGCCCTGATCGAGGACGGGCGCAACCACCTGCTGCTGCGCCAACCCATCGCCCTCGACAAGCCGGTGCGCCTGCTGCACGGCATGGCCGATCCCGACGTGCCCTGGCAAGTCAGCCTGACCCTGGCCGACCGTCTGAGCAGCGCGGACGTGCGGGTGACGCTGGTGAAGGACGGCGATCACCGCCTGTCGCGCGACCAGGACATCGACCTGCTGTGCCGCACGGTGGCTGATATGGTCCACGACCTCGGCTGAGGGATGGGGGGGCGGTCCGCCCTGCAAATCATCCTGAAGGCGGTGCAAGATTTTTCCAAAAAAGTGATATCAGGGGCTTGCGCGCCGCCTTCGGGCTGGATATAAACGCGGCCTCTGCGGAGGGGTGGCCGAGTGGTTGAAGGCGCACGCCTGGAAAGTGTGTATACCTCAAAAGGGTATCGAGGGTTCGAATCCCTCTCCCTCCGCCAGATTTTCTCAGCACGCTGCTGAGGGAAGCCGGTTCTTAGACCAAGCCGGCTCAGCCGATTTCATAGAATCCATTCACGCCATACTCGCTGTGCCGGCCTTTCCTTGCGGAAGGGAACGGCGGGTGTCGCGTGGACTATTCCCGTTTCTTCGTCCGTTGCCGCGAGGCAAGAATCTCATCGACGGTGACCGGGCGGAAATCCCACACATCCACACCGACGTCGAATTGCCGGGGCATGCCCTTCAACTGGCCGTGGCTGTGGCCGTGCAGGTTCAGGGCGCCCTTGTACATGCCGTTCCAGGTGCGGAAGGCGTAATGGCATAGGATCAAGCGCCGCTCGTCCAGCAGGAGTTCCGCGTAAGGCTGCACGCTCGCCCAGCCGGCCAGGGCCAGGGTGGCGGGGCCGTCGTTGTTGCCGGTGATCAGGTGCTTGCTGCCGTGCAGGCGCTTCAGAAGCGCCGCCATCGCGTCCGGCTTGCGATGCAGGGCGAAGTCGCCCAGGTGCCACACGGTGTCGTCCAGGCCGACCGTGGCGTTCCAGTTGGCCACCATGGCCTCGTCCATCGCCGCGACCGACGCGAAGGGGCGGCGGAAGCGGCTGAGCGCGCCGGTGTGGCCGAAATGCGTGTCGCTGGTGAAGAAGACCGCCATCGGGAGGCCTCAACGCAGCGGCGGCGCAGAGGGTTCCCCGCGCCGCCGTTTGCCGCCGTCCGTCAATCGTGCTTGTGCCCGTCCGCCGACGGATCGAGCAGCCGGTGCAGGTGCACGATGAAGTAACGGGTGTGGGCGTCGTCAATGGTCATCCCGGTGGCGCCGCGCCATGCCTTGTACGCCTCGTCATAGTTGGGGAAGATGCCCACGATGTGGACCTTCGTGGGATCGACGAACTGATCGGAATCGGGGCGGACGAGTTCGCCGCCGAAGACCAGGTGGAGAAGCTGCTTGTCGGGCATGACGCGGGCATCCTTGATTGGACGGGGTTGGGACGGGGGTGGCCGGATTTTTGAGTACGTCATATCCGCCGTCCGCCCGCTTCTTCAAGTGCAATGACAGTGCTGTGCCGTCACCTTCCCCCCCGATTGTCGCTTTTTTTCGGAAAGTTGGGCAAAAAGCACCGCCTTGGGGCATAGTCTAAGGAAGAACAGAAGAAGCGAGGGGTGATTCATGGTTGTTGGTAATACCACAAATCGGACGAAAGCCCGGCGCGACGTGGCTGTCTGGGACTTGCCGACGCGCCTGTTTCATTGGAGCCTGGTCCTTCTGGTGACGGTCGCGGTGGTCTCCGCCAAGACCGACCGCATGACCATCCACATGCTGGCGGGGGAGGCGATCCTGGCGCTCCTGCTGTTCCGGCTCGTCTGGGGGCTGATCGGCAGCCAGACGGCGCGCTTCAGCCATTTCGTGAAGGGGCCGCGCGCCGTCCTCGCCTACGCCTGCGGGATGGTCCGCGCCGGGCGCGGCGGCAGGGAGCCGGCGCCGGTCGTCGGGCACAATCCCATGGGCGGGCTGATGGTGCTGGCGCTGTTGGGGGCGTTGACGCTCCAGGCGGTGGCCGGGCTTTTCACCTCCGACGACATTCTGGTGGACGGGCCGCTGGTGGCGCTGGCATCGGGAAGTGTCGTGGCGGCGTTCAGCACGCTGCACCGCATCCTGGCCGACGGGATCCTGATCCTGATCGGCGTGCATGTGCTGGCCGTGCTGGCCTATCTGGTGGTGAAGCGGGACAATCTGATCCGCCCGATGGTCACGGGGCGGAAGGCGATCCCGGCGGACGCGCCGGTCGAATCGCCGAAGCGCCGCCCGGCGGCTCTGGCTTTGGCGGTGCTGGCCGCGGCGGCGGGTCTGGTGGCGGCGGTGGTGCAGGCGGGCTGAGGGTTCTGGTCCCACGGTTCCTTCCCCGCACCCGGCGAGGAAGGAATTCGCGGGCTTGCCGAATCAGTCGGCGCGGTAGCTCTCGTGGCAGGCCTTGCAGGTGCCGCCCACGGCGGCGAACTGCTTGGCGGTGGCGGCCTTGTCGCCGGTGGCGGCGGCGGCCTCAAGACCCTTGGCGGCGGCCTCGAAGGCCTGGGCCTTGGCGGCGAAGTCGGCGGTGTTCGCCCAGATGTCGGCCTTGGCCTTGGTGTCGCCCTTGTCGCTGCCCGCCGGGAACAGGGTCGGGATCTGGGCGCCGAAGGCGCTCATGCGCTGCGCGACCGGGCCGACCTGGGCGACCTTGTCGCTGCCCAGCAGGTCCTTGATCTCGGCCATCGCCTTCTTGTTGGACTCGAACCCGTCCTTGCGCGCCTTGATCGGGTCCTGGGCCATCGCCGTGCCGCCGACGCCGACGCCGACGAAGAGCAGGGCGGCCATGGCGGCCAGCGTGACGCGGGTGAGCATGCAGATCCTCCGGATGATGGATTCGATTAGAAAGAGGTAAGATACCCCGTCCGCGGCGCAGGCTGTCAAGCCGGGCTCGCGCGGTGCAGCAGGCGGCTTTCGGCCGAACGGCGCGTCCGTCTGCCGGGAAACCGCCCGGCGCGGGGAGTGATCGGCTTGCAAGAGCAATAAGGCGGAAGTAAGGTCCCGCGTCGCGTTCGCGCGGTCATACCAAGTTCTCACCCGAACCTTCCGCCACCTTCGTCATAGGGGCCAGTACGCCATGTCGATCATCGCGTCCCGTCTGTCGCGCATCAAGCCCTCGCCGACCATCGCCGTTACCCAGAAAGCCCGCGAGCTCGCGGCGGCCGGTCGCGACGTCATCGGCCTCGGCGCCGGCGAGCCGGACTTCGACACCCCCGACAACATCAAGGACGCCGCCATCAAGGCCATCCAGGCCGGCGACACCAAGTACACCGCCGTGGACGGCACGCCCGCGCTGAAGAAGGCCATCTGCGCCAAGTTCGAGCGCGAGAACGGCCTGAACTACGCCCCAGACCAGATCACGGTCGGCGTCGGCGGCAAGCAGGTGCTGTACAACGCCCTGATGGCGACGCTGAACCCCGGCGACGAGGTCATCATCCCGGCCCCCTACTGGGTGTCCTACCCGGACATGGTGGAGCTGGCGGAAGGCACGCCGGTCTTCGTTTCCTGCCCGGCCGAGCAGGGCTTCAAGCTGCAGCCCGCCGACCTGGAGAAGGCGATCACGCCGAAGACCAAGTGGCTGATCCTGAACTCCCCGTCCAACCCGTCGGGTGCGGCCTACACGCGCGACGAGATGAAGGCCCTGACCGACGTGCTGGTGAAGCACCCGCAGGTCTGGGTGATGACCGACGACATGTACGAGCACCTGCTCTACGACGGCATCGAGTTCGTGACCCCGGCCCAGGTCGAGCCGGCGCTGTACGACCGCACGCTGACCGTCAACGGCGTGTCGAAGTCCTACGCCATGACCGGCTGGCGCATCGGCTACGCCGGCGGCCCGAAGGCGCTGATCAAGGCGATGGGCGTGATCCAGAGCCAGTCGACCTCCAACCCGACCTCGATCGCCCAGGCCGCCGCCGTCGAGGCGCTGAACGGCCCGCAGGACTTCATCGCGGAGCGCGCCGCGGTGTTCGCCCAGCGCCGCGATCTGGTGGTGTCGATGCTGAACCAGGCCAAGGGCATCTCCTGCCCGAAGCCGGAAGGCGCCTTCTACGTCTACCCGTCCTGCGCCGGCACCATCGGCAAGACGACGCCGGACGGCAAGGTGATCGAGACCGACGAGGACTTCGTCACCTACCTGCTGGAGTCGGAAGGTGTTGCGGTCGTCCAGGGTTCGGCCTTCGGCCTCGCCCCGCATTTCCGCATCTCCTACGCGACCAGCACCGAGGCCCTGGAAGAGGCCTGCAAGCGCATCCAGCGCGCCTGCGGCAATCTGAAGGACTGATCTCCGGCGGTTTCGACCGGTGAAAAAGAAGAGGGGGCCGAAAGGCCCCCTCTTTTCGTTTGTGCGCCTCTGTTTTATGCGCGGGGGTCGACGCCCGCGGTGTGCAGGGCCGGCGCGGCGTCCTTGGCCGACACCAGCCGCAGGACCACGGCGCCCGCCGTCGCCGACAGGATCGACCCGGCGAAGACGCCCACCTTCACCGCGTCGCCCAGCTCCGGCGAGGTCGGGAAGGCCAGCGCGCCGATGAACAGGCTCATGGTGAAGCCGATGCCGCACAGCAGGGCGACGCCGTAGAGCTGCGCGGTGTTGGCGCCGGCCGGCATGTTCGCGAAGCCCAGCCGGATGGTCAGCCAGGCGGTCCCGAACACCCCCACCATCTTGCCGAGGAACAGGCCGAGCGCGATGCCCAGCGGCAGCGAGCCGGTGAGGATCGAGGCGTCCATCCCGGCGAAGGACACGCCCGCGTTGGCGAAGCCGAAGACCGGGACGATCAGGAAGGCCACCCAGGGGTGGATGCCGTGCTCCAGCCGGAGCAGCGGCGCGTGGGGGTCCGCCGCCTCGCCGGAGGTGGGGCGCAACGGGATGGTCAGGGCCAGGGTCACGCCGGCCAGCGTCGCGTGCACGCCGGACAGCAGGACAGCGCCCCACAGACCTGCGCCCAGGACCAGATAGGGCAGGAGGCTGCGCACGCCGAACCGGTTCAGGCCGATCAGCGCCGCCAGGAGCAGCGCCGCCACGCCGAGCGCGGGCAGGGACAGGTCGGCGGTGTAGAACAGGGCGATGATGATGACCGCGCCCAGGTCGTCGATGATCGCCAGGGCCGTCAGGAAGATCTTCAGCGAGACCGGAACGCGCGGCCCGAGCAGCGACAGCACGCCGAGCGCGAAGGCGATGTCGGTCGCCGCCGGGATCGCCCAGCCGTTGACCGTTGCCGGGTTGCCGGCGTTGAAGGCCAGATAGACCAGCGCCGGCACCAGCATGCCGCCCGCCGCGGCGACGCCCGGCAGGATGCGGCACGACCAGGTGGAGAGCTGGCCGTCGAGCATCTCCCGCTTGATCTCCAGCCCGACCAGCAGGAAGAAGATCGCCATCAGCCCGTCGTTGATCCAATGGCCGATGCTGAGACCCAGGACATAGGTGTGCAGCGTGTCGAAATAGGCGGTGGACAGGGGAGAGTTCGCCACCACCAGAGCCAGCGCCGCCGCGACCATCAGCAGAATGCCGCCCGACGCCTCGTTGCTCATGAACTCCCGGATGAAGGCTGCCGGGCGCCGGCCGGCGGGTTGCTTGCGAGCATCCATGGCGCTTGTTTCCTTTCCTGTTCGGCCGAAGGCGGGATTTGTTGGGTTGGTGAGGAAGCAATTTGTGAAAAGAATGTGGCGTCATGGCGGCTTCGCCATGACGCCAACGCAGGTTTCTTCTCAGCCGCGCGTCATCACATGAGGAACTTCGTGATGAGGACGTAGAGCGTCAACCCGACCAGGCTGATCGTTCCGCCCCAGGCCCAGGCGAACTGGAGCTTGCTCGGCAGCAGATCGCGCTCGAAATCGCTGGTGAAGTTGTCCTTGACCGCCTTGATGGTCAGCCAGAACAGGACCGGCGAGAAGACCAGCGCCATGACCGAGGCGAGCTGGACCACGAAGATCGGCTCGGGCAGGCCGTACACCACCGCGATGCCGGCGACCAGCCACACCACCTGCATGCCGCGGTAGAGCAGCTTGCGGATCGCCGCGGTGTCCCAGTCGCGCTTCAGACGGACCACGCACTCCTCGAACAGGCGGGCCTGGCCGTCGAAGTAGGTGAAGACGGTGGAGAACAGCGCGGCCACGCCGCCGGCGATGATGACCGGGAAGATCCACGCGCCGAAGGTGTCGGTGTAGATGCTGGCGATGGTCACGCCCATCTCCGAGCCCTTGGGCACCAGACCCTGCGGGTGCAGCACCACGGCGCCGACGATCAGGAAGATCATGCCCGACAGCATCGAGATGACGTAGCTGATGTTCATGTCGCGCTTGAACAGGATCAGGCTGTTCTTCATGTAGTTGGGGTCCATGTGCACGGTGTGCCCCTGGGCCCGCATCTCGTTGACCTTGACCATGCCGGCCTTCTTGTCCACCGCCCAGTTCGACTGCATGGGCGCGACTTCCAGCGTGGTCGGGAAATAGCCGAACATGGCGCCGAACAGCATCATCGACCCGATCGGCGGCAGGGTCGGCAGCAGCCGCGACAGATACTCGCCCGGCGGCGGGGCCTGGAGCGCGAAGGCCACGAAGCAGGACACGGCGAAGACGATGATGAGGATCTTGCAGATGCCCTCGACCGCCTTGTAGCTGCCCATCCACAGGATGCCGACGGTCAGCAGCAGGATGGCCACCGCCCAGAGCTGCATCGACATGAAGGGGAAGGCCGCCCACATCAGCGCCGCGCAGCCGAGCGCGCGGCCGGCGATGCCCACGGTGTTGGCGAAGCCCTGGAAGATCATGAACCACAGCGGCCAGGTGCCGACGCGGTGGTATGCGTTGATGATGGATTCGCCCTTCACCATCGTGTAGCGGTGGGCGAATTCGAAGGCGCAGTATTTGATGATGTAGGCGGCCAGAATCACCCACAGCAGATCGTAGCCGTAGAGCGCGCCTGCGGTCGGCGCGTGCATGATGTGGCTGGCGCCAATGCCGGTCATCGCCGCGGCGATGCCGGGTCCCATGGCCTTCCAGGTGTCCATGAAGCCGGTGCCGGGGGCTTCAAGCCGGATGACCTTCTTGGTGCTTCCATCCGCGGCGGTGCCGCCATAGAGGCCATCGGCGTCGATGGCCGCGCTGTTCGTCGAGCTGACGCTCATTCCCGTTCCTCCCTAGGATTGGCCTGTCGATTGGCGTCGGGCCGTTCGAGGATTGATCGGCCCGGTTCCGTCCGGCTCCTTTCCTGATCCGTGCTCTCTTGCAGGGGGCTGGTTTCCCGCATGCCATAGTTTGGTATGCCAAATATCAGCGAGGCGTAGGAAAAAAAATCTGGCGAGAGGAGGCGTTTTTCAGACTCAGAAAAAGAATCAAAACTCGGGACTAAAACTGCCTCTACCCATATTGGCTATGGTCAATGCGTGATTCATAAAAAGGAATTCATGATCAAGTTGGTTGGTTGCGCAATGTAACGAATGCATCCATATGCTGATCGACTCAGCGAGCTTGGGCCGCACGCTGCGTCGCCTCCCCAAAGGCTGTCCCTGTTGAGTCAGGGGCAGCCTTTTCGCGTCTCAGTATTATGAAGACGGAATTTTTTTGATATCTTTAGGGATGAAAACTGATGGCGGCGACCGCCAAATCCCGCAGCGGCGTCGGCACGGGAGACGCATCAGCTAGGTTTTTAATCCATAGCCTGCGCGAATTTTAAAGCCGCGCCGCTCAGCGCGAAGAAACCGCACCGATGTGTTGGTTTTCCGCCCTGTGAAAAAAGCGCAGGTCCTGCGGAACGGAAAGCATCTATGCTGAAGGGTAAGGCGAGCGGGAAGCCGTGCAACGCGCGCCGGCCAATCTGTTGTCGGGGCGTTGCCTCAGAGGATTGCGCTGCCCGAAGCCGGCGCACCGACCAGTTTGTGCGGGAACTTCCATGGTTCTGGAACCGATCTCACTCGCCGTGGCGCTGTGCCTTGCCACCTTCGCCGCGACCGGCATCGCGTCCGTGCTGACCGCGGTGTGGGGAAGCCACCGGGATCCGGGCGCCCTTGTTGCTCCCGTGCGACCCTGGGGGCGGCCAGCCAACATGAACCGGCCTCCGCGCGGGACCCGCCGTCATCTGTGGATTGCGACGGAAACCTCGGATTGACGCCGTATCGGTGTGACGGCGTCGAACGACAAAAAACGCGCGGATTTGAATAACGCTGGAATCAGAAAGGGCCGCGACTGGATCGCGGCCCTTTCGTCGTCCGGTGTCGTCCGGCTGTCCGCAAGGCATGCTCACAGGACGCCGTACAGACGGGACTTCTCGCACCAGGCTTCCATGAAGGACTTGAAGGCCTGCAGGAAAGTCGAGCCCTTCGTGCCGTTCTGGTTGGCATGCAGATGGGTCACAGTCGCGTAGGTCATGATCGTCTCCGTCGTTCGATGAAGACACTGTATCTTGGTATACCAAATACCAGAAGCGCAATCGATGCATCGCTCTCTTGCCCTCATCACATGGCGGGTTATGAAAGACTTACTTATTGTTTGCCGCACTGATTTATTGTTGAGCGGATTTTCTTTCTCCGGTCTTGCGCCCGCAAGACCGCCGCGCGCCGTCCGGCCATGAAAAAGGGGCCGGAGGACGCTCCCCCGGCCCCGCGCACCCGCGCACCGCCACTTATTGCGCGGCCAGCGTCTCCTTGCGGATCTCCACAGCCTTGTCGGCGGCCTTGCCGGTCAGCTCCTGCAACCGTTCGAAGCTCCAGGTGAAGGTGCCGACGCCGAGCGACAGGGAGCGCAGCTCGACGATCAGATCGTGCATCTCGGCCTGCGGCAGATAGGCCTTCACCTCGTCCCAGCCCTGCCAGCCGGGGCGCGCGTCGTAGCCGAGGATCTGCCCACGCCGCCCGCTGACCAGCCGCTGCACCTTCGAGGTGAAGTCGCTGGGCACGGCGATGGAAACGGTCAGGATCGGCTCCAGAAGCACCGGTTCGCAGGCCGGAAGCGCCTCGGTCATCGCCTGCCGCGCCACCGTCTTGAAGGCCATCTCGGAGCTGTCGACGGCGTGGAACTGGCCGCCGGTCAGCTTCACCGCGAAATCCACCACGGGGAAGCCCAGCGGCCCGCGCACGGCGTAGTCGCGCACGCCGGTCTCCACCGCCGGGATGAACTGGCGCGGCACGACGCCGCCGACGATGCCGTCCTCGAATTGGAAGCCGGTGCCGCGGGGCAGCGGCTTGACCTCCACATGGATGTCGGCGAACTGGCCGTGGCCGCCGGTCTGCCGCTTGTAGCGGGCGTGGTGGGCGGTGCCCTTGCGGATCGACTCCCGGTAGGGCACCTGCGGCGGCACGCCCTTGACCGAGACGTTGAACTTGTTGCGCAGCCGGTCCATGGCGATCTGGAGGTGGATGTCGCCCTGGCCCCACAGCACCAGTTCGCCGGTGTCGGTGGACTGGTCCAGACGCAGCGACGGGTCCTCCTCGACCAGCTTCTGGATGGCCGCGGTCAGCTTCACCTCGTCGTTGCGGTTCTGGGCGTGCAGGGCGAGGCCGAAGACGGGTGGCGGCAGCTCCGGCCACAGCGGCGACCGGCCGGCGTTGCCCTTGTCCGTCAGCAGGTCGCCGGTCGCCGCCTTGTCGAGCCGGCCGAGCGCCACCACCTCGCCGGCCGTCGCCTGGGACAGCTTCTCCTGATTGTGCCCCATCATGCGGAAGACGCCGGACACCCGCTCCCCGCCCAGCGTCATGCCGTCGTTGACCGTGCCCCGCCAGACCCGCGCGAGGCTGATCTTGCCGGCATGGGAGCCGTTCAGCGTCTTGAAGACCTGGGCGGCCACCGTCGCCTCGGCGGGAATGCCGGCGCGCTCCGCCGAGATGGCGACGTCAGGCCCCTCGTGGCGCAGCGCCTTCAGCAGGCGGCGGATGCCATTGTCGTTCTCCGCCGAGCCGAAGAAGACCGGGACGATCAGGTCGTCGGCCAGCTCGCTGGCCAGCCGGTCGTAGACCTCCTGCGTGTCGGGTGCGACGTCCTCCAGCAGCTTTTCCAGAAGCGCGTCGTCATAGTCGGCCACGGCCTCCAGCATCTCCTGCCGGGCCTCGTGCTCGCGGTCCTTCAGGCTGTCGGGGATCTGGACGAGGTTGGACGGCTTGTGCGGGTTGAAGTGCCAGGCGCGCTCGCTGACCAGATCGACGAAGCCGGTGATCTTCCCGCCCTCGCGGATCGGCACCTCGCGCAGCACCAGCTTGCGCGCCGACACCGCCTGATAGGCCTGCACCACGTCGCGCACCCGCAGGTCGCCCAGGCTGTCCACCTTGTTGATGAACAGCAGGTGGGGGATTCGGTTGTCGTCGAGGAACTTGAACAGGGGGGCGAGCAGCACGGCCTTTTCCGGCGCCGCCTCGGCCACGATCACGGCGACGTCCGCCACCATCAGGGCGCTCTGCGTCTCGCAGGCCAGCTCCACCGAGCCGGGGCAGTCGAGCACGCTCCAGCGCTCGCCCAGAAACTCGAAGGAGGCGACGTTGACCTCGACGCTCATCTGCCGGGCCTTGGCCTCGGGGGAGCTGTCGCCGACCGCGTTGCCGTCGCGGACGCTGCCCTTGCGCGTGGTCGCCCCGGCGGCGGACAACAGGCTTTCCAGAAGCGATGTCTTGCCGCTGAGATAGGGGCCGACCAGCGCGGCGCAGCGGGCCGTCTGGATCTGTGAATGGGGCATGCACACCTCCCGTATGGCGTCTTCCCGTGTGGGCATCGGCCGGAACGCCGGGTGGCCTGGGTGGGCCGGGTG
>NZ_WHOR01000063.1:0-24013 GCF_013340925.1 Azospirillum formosense | reverse complement strand
GGGTTGGGGTGGGGGCAAGACTGTCCAAAACCGACGCTTTGAGGCTTTCCGCGTTTCGACTTCGAAAGCCCCTATAGGTTGATCTATTCTTAAAAAATTACAACCTAAAGACGCTTTCGATTTCGAAAGCGGTCACTCCCCCAGCAGATCGTCGATGCGCATCCGCAGGTCCCGCAGCAGCTCCCGGTGCTCCTTCTGCATCGCGTTGCTGACCGCATCGATGGCCTTCAGCTCCTTTTCGATGCGGTTGATCGAGCGGCCCAGCACGCGCATCGGTTCCGCCGTTCCCGGAGCCTTGGACGCCCGCGCCGCGCGCACCGACTGCACCGTCAGCCCGCCGGTGCGCGCCGACTGCCACAGCCGCCGCACCTCCCCCTCGTCGCCGACGAAGGCCAGCTCGACCAGGGCGGAGCGGGACACCGCGTCGGGGTTCTCCCGATACTCGCGGAGGATGTCGACGGGCAGGTCCAGCACCTTCAGCCGCTTTGACACCTCGGCCTCCGAGCAGCCGAGCACCGCGGCGACCTCCGCCTGGGCGTAGCCGTGGCTGTCGATGAGCTGGCTCAGGCCGCGGGCCAGATCGATGGCGTCCAGGTCCACGCGCTGGACGTTCTCGATCAGCGCGATCTCCTCGGCCTTGCCCTTGGTGATGATGGCGGCGATGGTCGGGCGGCCGAGCATCTGGTGGGCGCGCAGGCGGCGCTCGCCGGCCACGAGGCGGTAGACGCCCTTCTCCGCCGTCTCCTGCACCAGAACCGGCTGCTGGAGCCCGTGCCGCTCGATGGAGGCGGCGAGCGAGGCGAGCGCGGTCTCGTCGAAGACGGTGCGCGGCTGGTTGGGGTCGGTGCGGATGGCGGCGACGTCGGCTTCGATCAGCCGGGGCAGGGCGCCGGTCAACCCGAACAGCCGGTCGGTCTCCAGGGCGGGGGCGGTGTTCTTCGCTTGCAGCACCGTGGCGGCGGTCTGGCGGGTCAGCTTCTTAGGCGGCATCGGACGACTCCTGCACGCGTCCGGTGGCCTTCAGAAGGGCACCGGCGATGGCGGCGTAGCTTTCCACGCCCGGCGCGCCGATGTCGGCGTCCAGCGTGATGACGTTGGCACCGGCGGCCTGCGCGTAGATCGTCGCGCGCGGCACCGGCGGGAAGACCCGGTAATCCTCGCCCCACAGCCGGCCGATGTCCTCCAGCGAGGAGCGGTCCTGCGTCTGGCGGGGATTGAGCATGGTCGGCAGCACGCCCAGAATCCGCAGGTTCGGGTTCAGCCGCCGCTGGATCTTCGTCACCGTGTCCAGGAAGGCGTTCACGCCCAGAATGGCGTGCGGCTCCGCCTGGCAGGGGATCAGCACATAGTCCGCCGCGGTCAGCGCGTTGATGGTGACCGCCCCCAGGTTCGGCGCGCAGTCGATCAGAATGAAGTCGTACTCGCCCCGCACCGCGTCCAGCATTTCCGCCATGGCGGTCTGGGCGTTGGTCAGGTTGCCCGGAAGTTCCGTGTCGGCGCTGGCGAGCGCGATGCTCGACGGTACGACGTCCAGACCTTCCACGCTGGTCGGGCGGATGACTTCGGCCAGCTTCGCCTTGCCCATCAGCGCGTGGTAGAGCACCCTGCCCTGCTCGGTCAGCGCCACCACGTCGGTCTGCGGCACGCCGACATGGACCGTGGCGTTGCCCTGCGGATCGGCGTCCACCAGCAGCACGCGATTCCCGGACCGGGCCAGCATGAAGGCGACGTTGATCGAGGTCGCCGTCTTGGCCGTGCCGCCTTTTTGCAGGCCGACGGCAATGGTCGTGCCGGCCCGCGGCGCCTCGGTCGCCGGCTGCTCCAGGGACAGCAGCAGCAGACGGCCCAGCACGTCGCGGGGCAGGGGTTCGCGCCCCGTCTCCCACTTGCTGAGCCGCTGCTTGTCGTAGCGGCGGCCGGTCAGTTCGTTCACGAACGCGGCCATCTGCGTCTGGGTGAGGCCGCGCCTCTCGCGCAGCAGCTTCAAATCGTCGCCGGTCATTGCCCCCTCGTCGCCCCATTTTGCCGGAGTCGTCTCGGAAGCTATCAAGTCGTCCCAACCCCCGCAATGGGTGTCTACCGGAGATCCGGAGCAGCCGACACTGGCGGAACATGGCCTCTCCGGTGCATAACTAAGGCATACGGGGCCGGAGGAGGCGCCAGGGCTGTGGGGTTGCGCGAATGGCGGCGAATTGGTCGGTGCGGCAACTGGTGTGTCAGGCGCATGGCTGCGAGTTGGCCGTGTCGTGGCGGACCGATGGACGCTGGACCTGGACCGTCTCGGTGGCCGGGGAGCGCATCGCCGTCGGGATCGCCCAATCGCAGGAAGGCGCCCAGGACGCCGCCGCCAACGCGGCGGAACGCCACGCCCGCGCCGACGGCATCATCCAACTGACGATGTTCTGAACGCCGAAGCACGGATTTTCGCTCAATCGGCGTCGAATTGGGCGTATTGCGCTGCAGCAATCACGTCGATACGGGCGTAGCCCATACAATCCCCAGAAAAAGCGCTTAGCCACAGAGAATAATCCAGTGGGATTTTGCGCGAACCCATCAGGGTTTGTGTGATTTTCCCGTGCGCCTCCTATTGTTTGTGGACGATCGCAAAGACCGTAGGCCGCGCGTGAATTGTCTAAGACCTTCCGCGGGGCCTCGACCTTTGACGATCCGACGGCTCTGGCCTCCGGCCAGGGAAGCGGGACGGGCGGGGTTCCACCTCCGCCCCGATTGTGCCCATTCGACCAACCACGCGAGAGGTTCGACGTGACTTCGCTGGGGAAACGCCAGATTCACACCGACGCATTTGGGGGCGATTGCCTGGACGCTTCACCGGCTGTCGAGATCGACCGTATGGACCGCGGCGGCTGGTACGCCGTCATGAACGGCTTCGACGACGCCAACATCTTCCAGACCTGGGATTTCGGACGCATCGCCCATCCCAACCGCGACCTCAGCCACATCGTGCTGCGCCGGGACGGCCAGCCGGTGGCTGCGGCGCAGCTGCTGGTCCGCCGGGTTCCGGGCATCGGTGGCATCGCGCTGGTCATGTGGGGACCGTTGTGGCGCCCCAAGGGCCGCCAGGCCGATCCGGCCGACTTCCTGGCGATCATGGACGCGATGAAGGCCGAGTACAGCGTCCGGCGCGGGCTGTTCCTGCGCGTCCTGCCGCGCGTCGAGGACGGGGCGGGGGAGGGCGCCCGCGCGCTGTCCGCCATGGAGGCGCTGGGGATGCGGCACAGCGACGCCAAGGCCCCCTACCGCACCTTCATCATGGACCTGACCCGCGACGAGGCGACGATCCACAAGGATCTGTCCCGCCATTGGCGCCGCGGCCTCGCCAAGGCCGAGGGGGCAGGGCTTGAGATCGTCGAGGGCTCCGCGCCGGAGATCCTCGACGCCATCGACGACCTGTTCATCCAGACGCAGCGCCGCAAGAGCTTCCGCGCCTTCGACAGCCGCACCCTGACGAAGGTCCACCGCGCCCTGCCCGACGGCATGAAGATGCACGCCGTGATGGCCTCCCACAACGGCGAGCCGGTGGCCGGCGTGGTGGTGTCGCTGCTCGGCGACACGGCGCTGATGCAGAACTCGGCCACCGCGGAGGCCGGACTGCCGCTGAACGCGGCCTTCCTCGTCCACTGGAAGGCGATGCAGTGGGTGAAGGCCAACGGCGGGAAGCGTTACGACCTGCATGGGGTCAACGCCCAGGGCAACCCCGGCGTCCACCTGTTCAAGCGCGGCTTCGCCGGCAAGGGGGAGGAGGAGCGGGTCTTCATCGGCACCTTCGAAGCACCCGGCCCGATGCTCAGCCGGCTTCTCGTCGAAGGCGGCCAGACGGTGCGCACGCTGGCCGCGACCTGCACCGCGCAGGCGAGCCAGATGATGGCGATGGCGATGAACAAGGGACCGGCCGAGCGCGCCGACGCCACCACCCCGTCCAACCCGGCCTAAGCGCCGGACAAACGAAACGCCCGGTCCAGAGCATGGACCGGGCGTCGCGTTTGCGCGTCAGCGGCTGAGCGTCACTGGGTGCGTGCGATCACCGGCACGCCGTCCAGATCCTTGGGAAGATCGTCGGGAATGCCCGACGCGAAATTGACCGCGATCGCGTAGTCGTCGGACAGCTTCGTGACTTCGGCGCGGGTCATACCGGGGTACCCGCTGAGGATCGCCAGATAACGGTCACGGGCGGCTTCGGCAGCCTCTTTCGGCACGGGCATACTGACCTCCCTTTCGTCATAGGATGCCATAATCATTTATGGATTGTTGGCCCCATAAACAATACCCCAATGCGACCGTTTACCGCAAATCCGCCGCTCAGAGTCGTTGGGCGAGCCCGTGCAGGTCGCCGACCACCGTCACGTCGGGCGGGAAGGGGTTCGGCAGCCCTTCCGACACCACGCCGACGAAGCCCATGCCGGCCTTGCGGGCGGCCTCCAGCTCGGTCAGGGAGTCGCCGATGGCGAGCGACCGCGCCGGGTCGTGCCCGCCCGCCGCGACGATGCGCGCGAAGACCTCCGCCTTCACGTTGGGGGAGCCGGTGATGCTGCGGAAATGCCGCTCCAGCCCCTTGGCGCGCACGGTTCCCATCAGCACCTCGTGCGGCGTGCCCGAGACGAGGTGGCAGGGCGTGCCGTCCAACTGGTCCAGCACCGTCTCCGCGCCGGCGATCAGCGCGCAGTCGGGAACGCGCGGATCGACGATCTCGGCGTAGCGGCGGGCCAGATCGTCGATCTCCGCCGGGCCGGGGTCGCGCCCGAACATCTCCCGCTCCAGGATCGCCAGCATCTTGAAGCGGCTGAGGCCGCCGTTGCGCCAGATCGTCTGGCGCATCCGCTCCTCCGTCTCCGCATCGTCGATGCCGTAGAGGATGGCGAAGCCGCCGTTCTTGGTGGGCACGGAGTCGATGATGACGCCGTCGAAATCGAAGATCACGACCTCCGGGTCCAGCCGGTCGGGTGTCTGAAGCATTGCGCCGTCTCGCATCGTTGTGGTGGCCCCGCACGGAACAGGGGCGGGTGCCGGAAAAGGCGTCGGGGGATCGTACAGGAAATCCCCCGTGCCTCAACGGTTTGGGCCGAAGAAAGAGCCTTTCGGAAAAGCTGTCTCACAGTGTGGCGCAGGCCACAGCGGGGATGGGCGGCGGGGCGTAGTGTCTGGTCATCGAACAGGCCGGGGCCCGACGCAGACGGAACCGGCAGACACCACCCAGACACCGGAAGGAAACCACACCATGCGCCGCACCACCCTGATCGCCGCCGCCGTCGCCGTCCTCTGCTCCGCCGCCTCCTTTGGCCCGGCCTTCGCCGGCGACCTGATGACCGGCGGCATCCCGCTCGGCAACGCCAGCAACCTGGGGGTCATCTCCAACACCGCCGCGGGCATCCAGAACAAGGCGCAGCAGCAGGTGATGGGCGTGCAGGCCGGCGGCGGCCTGGCCGGTCCCTTCGGCACCGCCTCCAACCTGGGCAACGTCTCCAACCTCGCCGCCGGCGTCGGCAACACGGCCAAGCAGCAGGTCTTCGGCATGCAGGCGGGCGGCGGCGGGGTGAAGGCGCCCTTCGCGTTCGGCGGCTTCAACAGCAACGCCGGCACCGTCAGCAACAGCGCGGTTGGCATCGGCAACACCGCCCAGCAGCAGGTCAAGGCGATGCAGTTCGGTGCGCCGGGCGCCCTGTTCAACCAGAACCTCGGCACCGTCTCCAACCTCGCCGCCGGCATCGGCAACAAGGCCCAGCAGCAGGTCACCGGCATCCAGAAGTAAGGCTCCCCCGCTTCGCGTCCCTCCCTCCCCGAACCTCGCGGCCGGCAGACCTCTGCCGGCCGTCTTTTTTGCCAGCCGTCTTTTTGCGTGGCGCAGGAAACGGGTGGCCCTCCGTCGCGGCATCCGCGACGATCCCGGCAGCACAAACGGGAGGCCGTCATGGACGAGGAGGCGATGTGGAGCGCGGTGACGCGCCGGGACCGCGACGGTGACGGGCGCTTCGTCTATGCGGTGCGCACCACCGGCGTCTATTGCCGGCCGTCCTGTCCATCGCGACGGGCCAAGCGGGAAAACGTCTCCTTCCACCCGGATGCCGCGGCGGCGGAGGCGGCGGGCTTCCGCCCCTGCAAGCGCTGCCGCCCTGCCGCCACCCCATCCACGCTCACATGATTCCCAGCAGCCGGATCAGCCCCAGCCCGATGGCGCCGAGCGCCGCCAGCGACAGCACCACCGCCGCGGTGACGCGCAGCCCAGCCCGCGACAGCATCCGCACATCCACCCCAAGCCCCAAGGCGGCCATCGACAACACCGTCAGGACGCCCGCCGCGGTCTGGCTGGCCGCCAGCGCGGCCTCCGGGATCAGCCCCGCCGCCCGCAGCCCGGCCAGCGCCAGGAAGCCGAGGATGAACCATGGCACCAACCGGCGCAGCGGAACGCCAGCCCTCGCGCCTTTTTCTCCCCCTTCCGGCTTCGCCATCAGGGCCAGCGCCACCACCACCGGCCCCAGCATCAGCACGCGCAGCAGCTTCACCAAGGTCCCGACCTGGACGCTCAGCGCGCCGACCGGCGCCGTCGCCGCCAGGATCTGCGGCACCGCGTAGACGGTCAGCCCGGCGAACACGCCGTACTGCATGGGGGTGAGTCCTAGCAGCGGCACCAGCAGCGGCAGCCCCAACACCACCAGAACACCCAGCACCGCCGTGAAGGCGATGGCCGCCGCCACGTCGTCGCCGTGCGCCCCGATCACCGGCGCCGTCGCCGCGATGGCCGAGTTGCCGCAGATGGAGTTGCCGCAGGCGACCAGCACCGCCATGCGCGGCGGCAATCCCAGCAGGCGCCCGATGCCGTAGCTGACCGCCAGGGCCAGGGCGACCACCCCGGCGATCCCCGCCACCAGCCCCGGCCCGGCGGACAGGAGCGTCTGCGGATCGATGGAGGCGCCCAGCAGCATCACAGCGACCTCCAGCAGCGTCTTGGCGCTGAAGTCCGTTCCGGCCTTCCAGCGCCGCCCCGGCGCCCAGACGCTGCGCAGGGCCACCCCGATCAGGATCGCCAGGACCAGCGCCTCCAGCCAGGCCTGCCCGAAGACCCGCAGTTCCAGGCTTTGCAGGGCCAGCGCCGCGCCGCTCACGCCGGAGCAGAGCAGAACACCCGGCAGCAGGGCGCCCAGGGTCGGGCGGGCCGATGGAAGAAGATGGTTGGGCATGGCGTCCTCGATTTCCGATGCCGGGAAGCTGCGCCCTCTGGACCGTTCGTTCCAATGGATTATAATGGACAAACCGTTCGATAAAATCGAACGTCTGAAGGGGCCGGGGACCGATGACTCTCGAACAGCTCCGCATCTTCGTGGCGGTCGCCACGCAACAGCATGTGACGCGTGCCGCCGCCTCCCTGAATCTGACGCAGTCCGCGGTCAGCGCCGCCGTATCCAGCCTGGAGGCCCGGCACGCCGTCCGCCTGTTCGACCGGGTGGGCCGACGCATCGAGCTGACGGAGGCGGGGCGCCTGTTCCTGGCCGAGGCCGTCGCGGTGCTCGCCCGCGCCGAGGCGGCGGAGCGCATGCTGGCGGACCTGTCGGCGTTGAAGCGTGGGCGCATCGCCATCCACGCCAGCCAGACCATCACCGGCTACTGGCTGCCCGAACGGCTCGTGGCCTTCCACCGGCGCTATCCGGACGTCGACGTCGCGGTGAAGGCCGCCAACACCGCTCAGGTCGCCAAGGCCGTGCTGGACGGTGCCGCCGATCTGGGATTGGTGGAAGGGGAGGTGACGGACCCGCTGCTCGACCAGGACCTTCTGGCCGGCGACCGTCTGCTGCTGCTGGTGGGGGACGGCCATCCCTGGTGCGGGCGGAGCGACCTGCCGGCGGCGGAGCTGCACCGCTCCCCATGGGTCCTGCGCGAGGCCGGGTCGGGCACCCGCTCCGAGTTCGAGGAGGCGCTGCGCGGGCAGGGGAGGGCGCCGGAGGAGTTGCCGGTGGCGCTGGAGCTGCCCTCGAACGAGGCGGTGCTGTCGGCGGTCATGGCCGGGGCGGGGGCCACCGCCCTGTCGGATCTGGTGGCGCGCGGCGCGCTGGCGGCCGGGCACCTGCACCGCGTTCCCTTCCCGCTGCCCGAACGGCCCTTCCGCCTGCTGCGCCACCGCGAGCGCGGGTTGAGCCACGCCGCCCGGACCTTTCGCGATCTTTTGCTGAACGAATAGGGCAGGGGAGGGCGCTCAGACCACCTCGTCGAACTCGACCCTGGGAATGTCGATCCAGCTCTCCGGCTCACCGGCGTCCTTGCGCCAGAAGATCACCGGCAGGTCGGCGTTCAGCACGCGGGCGATGGAGGCGCCGCGCGCCGTCATCAGCTCCTTGTACTCCGCGGTCTCGACGATGCGCACGCCGTAGCCGGGGATGCGGTCGGCCTGGAGCACGGGACCGAGCGCGTTCTTGAACTTGCGCAGGTCGTTGTCGGAGCCGACCCGCTTGCGCAGCGGCTCCAGCGCCATCCAGAAGGCGGTGCCGTGGCCCAGATGGGCGCGGGCGATCTCGTAGAGCCGCTTCTCGATGGGCTTCAGCGCGAAGTAGTCCTCCGAATAGGTCAGCAGGTTGTTGCCCAGCGCCGCGCGCACCACCCAGTTCGACAGCACCAGGGTCAGGCCGCGCACCTGCCGCTCGCCGTCCTTCTTGCCGCGGCGGTAGAGCAGCTTGTAGTCGGAGATCCAGGAGAAGGCGCCGCTCTCGCCCTCGCCCCCGGCCTCCAGGTTGGTCTTGATCTGGGTGCCCTGGAGCCGCTCCAGCGCCCCTTCGATCTTGTCGTAGGCGCTGCCCCCGGCGGTCTTGCCGACGATGCGCTGGAGGTCGCTGGTGGTGAAGTGCAGCTTCCCCACCTCCGGCCCCATCTTGCCCTCGGCCATCTTCTCGCGCAGCAGCGAGACGGCGTAGATCAGCACCGACTTGTCCCAGATCGTCGCGACGCCGACGTCGCGCGGGGCGCGCACCTCGATCTTCACCTTGCCGTCGTCGTAGGTGGGAAGGCTTTCCACCTTGTCCTTGGACAGGCCGAACAGCGAGTAGGCCATCAGGGCCCGGTCGTTGTTCACGTCGCCGCGCAGCGGCGAATCCAGCCGCAGCGCCAGCTGGACCGGGCGGTCCAGCAGTTCGGCGTTTTCCTTGTCGGTGTTGTGGTCGTCCATGCACCCAGTCTCCCCGGCCCCGCCGCTGGCGGTTACGGTATTGATTCCCGATACGCCCCGCATGTTCCACAGCGCAGGCGCAAACGTCGCCATTCTGCCGAAAGATTCCTCACCGGTTGGAAACGACGCTGTGACCGTGCGGACGAATGTCGCCGTTCTGCCAGTTCCCCCGGACGCTGTGCCCCGCTGGAGGATCTCCCTGCCGAAAGCGTCCGCGTTCTGACGGTCCGGACCCCAGACAAGCCGCAAAAGGGCGCTGAAAGGCTTGGATTCCCTGACTCTTTCCAGACTTCCCAGGGTCTGGAGGCCGCCGCGGGGGGAGCACATTGGCAGAACGGCGACACTCGGTTGCGCGAGTCGGAGTCCGATTCTCGGCCGATTCCCGGAGTCACCGTTGGGCCACAGCCCAGATTATTCGGCAGAACGGCGACATCCGGCGGACTCCGACGCTCCGGCGCGCTCCCCCGTGCGGCGGAATCTTTCGGCAGAACGGCGACGTTTTCCACCCGGTTTCTCGGCAGAACGGCGACACCCGGACATGGTCCGTCACCGTCCCTCAGGGCTCAAAGCCTTGATTCCACTGACTCCACGCCCCCGCATCGACGCAACCGGAGCGATTCCGACGCACGCATTTGAATCGTGGACAGCCCGTCGGGGCCACGACAACATCTTGCGTAACGGGCTCCCCAAAGCCCGAACCGATAGCTTTTGGACCAGGATTTTCAGCCGGCGGCACCGAACAGCCGCGGCACGCCGAAGGAGGCGACGATGACGTAACGGAGGAGGCGACCTCCGGAAACACAAAGGGCACAGGTTTGGCGACCTGTGCCCTCGTGTACACCGAAGTGTCGAAAACCGATGGAAGACCGGGAGAACCGGACCCCGCATCAGCGGTTTGGCGACTTCATGATGCCAGGGTAGGTCCGGAAAACCAAGTGGAATCGCGGATTCCACTGACGCTCCCGCTTTGTCTTCCGCCGGGATTGAAGCGCTGGATCATGGAAAGACAATGACCCCGTACACGACCTTGTACCGGCGATGGATCGCTGCGCCCGGCGTCGGAGCCGCGGAAATCGCGGTGCTCTCCGGCCTCTACGCGCGGGCGGACTCCGCCGGCGTCTGCGCCGGTCTGGTCCAGGACGAGCTGGCCGCCGAACTCGGCAAGAGCCGTCCCTGGCTGTCCGCCGTGCTGACGAAGTTGCAGGCGCCGGACCTGTCCCTGGTGGAGGCCCGGCGCGAACGCGGTTTCCGCGGGATGGTCTATGCCCTGGTGGGCGCGCAGGACACCGACTCTTCCGGTCGGCCCGCCGACACCGCCGGTCAGCCAGCTGACGGACTCCTAAGGACTGGGAATCCCCTGAATCCTGATTCTCAAAACTCCTCCTCCTTCCGGGCGGGGGGATCGGTTGGGTCTCCGGGCATCAGGGACCGGGATCCCCTGGCCGAAGACTGGCAGCCGGACGCCGCGGATCTGGCCTGGGCCGCGGAGACCCGCCCGGAGGTCGATCCGGCCACGGTGACCCGCAAGTTCGTGTGCTGGTGCCGCAAGGCCAACGTCCGCAACGGCTACAGCCCGTCCGACCCGTCCGGCGCCTGGCGCAAATGGGTGGCCCGCGAACTGGTCGCTCCCGCCGCCGCTCCGGAAGGCGAAACGCCCGAAGGCACCGTCGTCCCCTTTGCAACCGCCTCCCGCCGCCCCACCAACCGGAGCGACCACAATGACCGCCAGCCTGCCGAGCTTCCCCGTGAGCCTTCCCGTCAGCGCCGTTCCGCAGACACCGGACATGGCGTGGCTGCCCGCAACGCCGGTGTCCTCTCTGCCCTGCGCGATCGCCTCGCTCGCCCGGCTTGAACGCGCCGACCTCCGTTTCGAAATCGCGGACCGCGCACCGGAGGAGATCGGAGCGCTGGCCGAGCGGGTGGAGGCCGCCCTTGAGACCGTTTGCCCGGCCATCGGTGTGGAGAATGTGCTGACCGGCATCGAGAAGCTGGCGGCGCGCTTCGGCCTGGAGCTTCCCGACGCCGACGTGCTGGAGGCCGACATTCTGGAGATGGCTGGCTGGCCCGCCGAGGACTGGATTGCCGGTTTCCGCGGCGTCTGGTCTTCCTTCCGGTCCGGCTACCGGCGCTTTCCCACCGTCGGCGACTTCCGCGCCGCCGCCGGTCAGGCATCGCCGATCAGCGGAACGGCGGCCCTGCGCCGGCTGGCCATGGCCCTGCGCCAGGAGCAGCAGATCCGCGCCCGCGAGATTGCTCATCGCCGCCGCCAGAAGGAGAAGGAGGCGGAAACCGCCCGCCGCCAGCAGGCCGTCGCCTTGACTTCTCCTCCCGTCGCCCCGGCGACACCGGCGGTCCCGCCCTCTCCGGCCCCGGCTTCCACACCGATCTCCGTCACACTGGTCGATCCGCAAGTTGACTTGGCGCGCGCGCGTCCATTGCCTCAGATGACACGGACTATTCCCAAGACCTTCACAAGGGATTGGATGGCCACTGTTCCTCATACTAGGGTATGTGAAGGACAGGAAGCCGCCTTTTTCAGTAAGCCGCCACGTGCAAAAAGTTCAATCCGAGAACCCAGGCGATTCCATGACTGCGGATCGGGCCGAGGTGGTGGAGCGGAGGCTTGGCAGACCCTTCATTATTCCAACAGGGTAACGCCTATATAATGAGGCTCACCCCATCGTTTCAGATTCCGGTGGCGAAGCACGAAAGGGCGGAGCAAGATGCGATAGTCAGTTCGTGCCTCGAACCTTTCGGATTGTCCATCCATGCTGCTGAAGATGGTGTCCCGTCAGCAACCGATGAGTCTGCACGGGTACCTGCTGAGGCTTGTGCTCGTGACGCTGGTGCCGATGCTCCTGCTCGGCGGCATGCTCATCGGCTGGCTGGTGCAGCAGCAGAGGGAAGCCGTCGAGAACAACATGTCCGATACGGCGGAGGCGCTGGCCCTGATCGTCGACCGGGAGTTGGAGGCAACCATCGACGCTCTGCGGGCGTTGACCCGCACGGCCGCTCTGTCCACCGACGATCCGGCCGGCTTTTATGAGCGGGCGACGCTGGCGCTGACGCAGCATCCGTCCTGGACCAACATCGCGCTGGTCGACCCGTCGGGACGGCAGATCGTCAACACGGCGGTCAGGCTCGGCGTCCCATTGCCGGACGTGCCCCAGCGCGACGCGCTGCAACGGCTGATCGCGACCCGCCAGCCGACGGTGTCCGATCTGGTGGCCGCGACGGCGGCGGAGCGCCCGTCGATCACTGTCATGGTGCCTGTGCAGCGCGACGGCAACCTGCGCTACGTCCTGTCGGCGGCGGTCGATCCGCAAACCTGGAGCAATCTGCTGGAGGGGTTCGAGACCCGCTCCGGACTGATCGCCGCAATCATCGACGGCCGAAACAGCATCGCCGCGCGTTCGCGCGATCATGCGGAGTATCTTGGGCGGCCGGTGCCGGATTGGTTCCTGGCGGCGCGCGGCACGGCCGACACCGGCAACTACCGCGGGGCCACGCTGGACGGGGTGGAGATCATCGGCGCCTTCCACCGCACGCAGCGCGCCGACTGGACCCTGGTGGCGGCGACGCCCACGGAAGCCGTGCTCAACCCGCTGAACCGCACGGTGGTTCTGGCGCTGGGGCTGGGCTTGGTCCTGCTGGGCGTCTCGCTGGCGTCGGCGGCGGTCTTCGCGCGGCGGCTCGCCCACCCCGTCCGCGAACTGGCCGCCCATGGCGGCAGCCTGATGGAGGGGCGGCCGATACGCTACGACGGCGGCGTGCCGGTGCGCGAGATCGACGACCTGCACCGCGTCCTGGCCGAGGCCAGCGCCGCGCTGGTCGGCGCCAGCGAATCCGCCGCCCATGCGGAGGCGCGCTACCGCGCCATCGTGGACACGGCGGTTGACGCCATCGTGGTCATTGACCGGATCGGCACCCTGCACAGCTTCAACCGCGCCGCCGAGCGCATCTTCGGCTACGCAGCGGAGGAGGTGATGGGCCGCAACGTCAGCATGCTGATGCCCGATCCAGACCGCAGCGCGCATGATGGCTACCTGAAGCGCTACCACCGCACGGGGGAGCGGCGGATCATCGGCATCGGGCGCGAGGTGACGGGCCAGCGCAAGGACGGGTCGGTGTTCCCGCTGGAGCTGTCGGTCGCCGAATGGAAGGCCGACGGCGAGGTGCGCTTCACCGGCATCGTGCGCGACATCACCGCCCGCCGGACGGCGGCGGAGGCGTTGCTCACCGCCAAGGAGGCGGCGGAGCAGGCGATGGAGCGCGCCCTGACCGCGGCGGACGAGGCCCGGCGGGAGAAGACCCGCGCCGAAAAGGCGGAGCGGGCGAAGACCCAGTTCCTGGCGGCGGCCAGCCATGACCTGCGCCAGCCCGTGCAGTCGCTCTATTTCTTCGCGCAGGTGCTGGGCGACAAGCTGCACGGCCATCCCGGTCACGAGCTGGTGGCCAGCATGGGCCATTCGCTGGACGCGCTGAAGCTCCTGCTCGACGGTCTGCTCGACGTGTCGCGGCTCGACGCCGGGGCGGTGGAGCCCAGCGTCACCGAATGCGCGGTGGGGCCGCTGCTCGACCGGCTGGCCGCGGAATACGGGCCGCAGGCCAAGGGGCAGGGGCTGCGGCTTCGGGTGGTGCCGACCTCGTTGTGGGCGCGCACCGACCCGATGCTGCTGGAACGCATCCTGCGCAACCTGATCGAGAACGCGCTGCGCTACACCGAGCGGGGCGGCGTCGTGGTCGGCTGCCGGCGCGGCAACGGCGCGCTGCGGATCGAGGTGGCCGACAGCGGCGTCGGCGTGCCGGAGGAGTTGCAGCAGGCCGTCTTCGAAGAGTTCTTCCAGATCGGCAACCAGGAGCGCGACCGCGCCAAGGGGCTGGGGCTCGGTCTCGCCATCGTAAAGCGGCTGGCCGGGCTGCTCGGCCACACCATTGCCCTGCGCTCGCGGCCCGGAGAAGGAAGCGTCTTCTCGGTGGAGCTTCCCTCCGTGCGCCCCCGCGCCATCCTCCGCCGCAGCGGGCCGGACCGGGCCAACGACGACGGGCAGGGGCTGGTGGTGGTCATCGATGACGAGGCCATCGTGCTGCTCAGCCTGCGCACTCTGCTGGAGCAGTGGGGCTACGAGGTGGTGGCCGCCGTGTCGGCGGAGGAGGCGGTGGATGTCCTGCATGGGCTGGGCCGGCTGCCGGACCTCATCATCGCCGACTACCGGCTGCGCGAGGGGCGGACGGGGGTGGAGGCGATCCGCGACATCCACGGCGTCTGCGGCGTGCGCATCCCCGCCGTGGTGCTGACCGGCGACACCGCGCCCGAACGCATCACCGAAATCCGCGGTGCCGGCTTCCGGCTCGTCCACAAGCCGATCACCCCGCACATCCTGCGCGAATTGCTGAAGCCCGCGGCCTGATTCTGAAAGGTCTGGTTGCGAAAGGCCGGTTTTTGACCCTGGCTGCCCGCCGGCCGGGTCTTTAGTTTTTCCGCCTCCTTGGGGAAGAGCCTCCTTGGGCAAGAGGGAGACGGGACATGAACTGGAGCAAGGGCCTGTGGCGGGGCTGGCTGGTCGCCGCCCTGCTGTGGGGGGCGGCGGTCACCGCCTTCGCCACCGCCGATCTGCACGGGCGCCATCCTTTCGCCGGTCTCTACGCCTATTCGGACGCAAGGGACGCCTTTCTGCCGCAGCACTACGCCGCCGACGAGGCGGTGGTGGAGGATGGGGTGAGGCGGGGCGTCGTGGCACGGACGGACTTCCCCGACGGCACCAGCCTCGCCGCCCCGCCGGACCTCGGCGAGGAGCGCGTGCGGCAGATCGCCGAGCGTTTCTGGGCGGAGCGCTGGGCGCGCCGGGCGGAGGTTCTGTGGCCCTGGGGGCTGCGCGCCGCCGTGCCGCCGCTGCTGCTTCTGCTGTCCGGCGCGCTCGTCCTGTGGATCGCCCGCGGCTTCGGCAGGGCGAACGCTACCCCCGAGACGGCCATGGAAGAGACGGCGGTGCCGGAGAAAGCGGAGGAGGACGCGCCGAAGGCGGCCTTCAACACGCGGTCCGCCGGAGGGCTGCCGCCCTTCATCCGCTCGCTGGGACCAGACCCCAAGCGCCGCCGCGTGCTGGGGGCGGGCCGGTAAAGGCCGCGCCAGTCGAGCCCAGGCGTCGTTCGCGCCGCCGCCCAACATCGCGGTAACCCGCGGTGGCGCGCAAGCATCCCCGACGGTTGGCATTCCAAAGGCACAAAGGAACAGGAGCACCGGCATTGGGTTGATGGTGGCGGAGACGCGTCCACGAAGCGTGGATGCTCTCCGAGGCTGAGCGTTTGTCCATCCGTCCAGGCGTTCAGGCCGTTCACCATCACGGCGGCGTGTGGCGCAAGGCGCTGCCAGCGGGCCAGACAAAGAGGAGACCTGGGTGTCGAAGCCGACCAAGACGGACAAGATCCTGACCGGAATTCCAGAATTCGACCTGATCCTGAGGGGTGGGCTGCCGCGCGCGCGGCTTCATCTTCTGGAAGGCGCGCCGGGAACCGGCAAGACGACCATCGCGCTTCAATTCCTGCTGAAGGGTCTATGCGACGGCAAGCGCGGCCTCTACGTGACCCTGTCGGAGACCGAGACGGAACTGCGCGCCTCGGCCGCCAGCCACGGCTGGTCGCTGGACGGCATCGGCATCTTCGAACTCGTCCCGCTGGAGGCGCAGCTCGACCGCCAGCAGAGCGTGCTCTACCCGTCCGAGGTCGAACTGGGCGAAACCATGCGCCTGATCACCGACCGGATCGAGGCCGAGAAGCCGGACCTCGTGGTGATCGACTCCCTGTCGGAGCTGCGCCTGCTCGCCCAGGACCAGCTCCGCTACCGGCGCCAGATCCTGGCGTTGAAGCAGTTCCTGCAAGGGCGCCAGTGCACCACGCTGGCGCTGGACGACCTGACCAGCCAGACCGGTTCGATGGAACTGCACAGCCTGATGCACGGCGTGCTCAGCCTGGAGCAGATCGAGCGCTCCTACGGCGCGGCGCGGCGGCGCCTGCGGATCGCCAAGATGCGCGGCTCCGAATACCAGAGCGGCTGGCACGATTTCGCCATCACGCCGGGCAACGTTCTGATCTTCCCGAGTCTGATCGCCGACGAGCACAAGACGGAGTTCGAGCCGAGCGTCGTGTCGAGCAGCCTGAGCGGGCTGGACGAGCTGATGGGCGGCGGGCTGACGCGCGGCACGACGACGATGCTCGTCGGCCCGTCGGGCGTCGGAAAGTCCTCCATCGCCCTGCAATATGTCATGGCGGCGGTGCGCCGCGGCGAACACGCCGCCTATTTCTCGTTCGACGAGTCCTTCGAAACCCTTGGGCTGCGCAGCACCGCACTTGGTCTTGACATCGAGGAGGCGGTGCGCAACGGCGAACTCGGCTGGGAGCGGGCCAACCCGTCGCGCCTGTCGCCAGGCCAGTTCGTCTGGCAGGTCCGCCGCCAGGTGGAGGACCAGAAGGCGCGCGTCGTGGTGATCGACAGCCTGAATTCCTACCTCAGCACCATGCCGGAGGAGAAGGCGCTCATCCTCCAGATGCACGAGCTGCTGTCCTATCTGAACAACCAGGGGGTCGTGACGATCTTGATCCTCGCCCAGCAGGGGATCGTCGGCGACATCCAGAACCCCGTGGACCTGTCCTTCATGAGCGACACGGTGGTCCTGCTGCGCTTTTTCGAAGCGGCGGGGCAGGTGCGCAAGGCGATCTCGGTGGTCAAGAAGCGCACCGGCGTCCATGAGCTGGCGATTCGCGAGTTCCGGCTGTTTCCCGACGGCATGCAGGTCGGCCCGCAGCTTCTGGAGTTCCAGGGGGTGCTCACCGGCGTGCCCAGCTATGACGGGTCGGCGGACCCGTTGTTGCGCGGGCGGAGCGAGACGGGCTGACCGCAGCGCATGGACGCCCCGATCCTCGTGTTCGCCCCGCACGGCCGGGACGCAGAGGTCATCCGCCTCGTGCTGGACGAGATCGGCATGACGGCGCGGCTCTGCGCCGACCTGCCGGCCCTGTGCGACGGCATGGCGCAGGACGTCACGGCCCTGATCCTCTCCGAGGGCGCGTTGTTGCAAGCGGGAATGGAGCCTCTGGTCACATGCCTGAATGCCCAGCCGCCCTGGTCGGACCTTCCCGTTCTGGTGATCTCGGCGCGCGGCAACCGGTTGGCCAGCAAGGCGCGATGGGCGCAGTTCCAGCGGCTCGGCAACGTCACGCTGCTGGACCCGCCCCTGCACGCCGAAGCGCTGCAAAGCGCGGCGCAGTCCGCGGCGCGGACCCGCCTGCGCCAATATCGCATGCGGACGCTTCTGGCCGACATCGAGCGGGCCAACGACGAGTTGGAAGGCCGGGTGGCGGAGCGCACCCAGTCCCTGCAGACCGAGATGCGGGAGCGCCGGAAGGCCGAGGAGGCGTTGCAGCAGGCCCAGAAGATGGAGGCGGTCGGCCAGCTCACCGGTGGGATCGCCCACGACTTCAACAACCTGCTGCAGGTCATGCTCGGCAACCTGCATCTGCTGCGGGGCGCGCTGTCCGCCGACGAACCGCTGCTGCGGCACGTCGTCATGGCCATCACGGCGGGCGACCGCGCCGCGGCGCTCACCCGGCACCTCCTGGCCTTCGCCCGGCGCCAGCCGCTGACGCCGCGCAGCCTGGACCTGAACGCCTTGGCCACCGCGATGAGCGGCCTGATCCAGCAATCCGTCGGCGAGTCGATCCTGGTGGAAACGGTGCTGGCCGACGGGCTCTGGCGGACCTGGGCGGACGCCAACCAGGTCGAAAGCGCCCTGCTCAACCTCGCCATCAACGCCCGTGACGCCATGCCGGACGGCGGGCTCCTGCGCGTCGAGACGAGCAACACCGTTCTGGACGAGACCATTTCGGACGCGCAGGGGGATATCCTTCCCGGCCGCTACGTCCTGCTCCGCATCACCGACACCGGAAGCGGCATGCCGCCGGACGTGCTGGAGCGGGCGTTCGAACCCTTCTTCACGACGAAGCCGATCGGTCAGGGCACCGGCCTCGGGCTGAGCCAGCTCTATGGCTTCGCCCGTCAATCGGGCGGGCACGCGGCCATCCGGTCGCAGCCCGGCCAGGGCACCACCGTCAGCCTGTACCTGCCGCAGCACGATGGTGTGGACGGCGCCGACAACTCGGTCCCCGCTGTGGACGCGCCGTCGCAGGACCCGTCCCGCAACGATGAAACCATCCTGGTGGTCGAGGACGAGGCCCTGGTCCTGATGCTGTGGGTCGAGGCGCTGGAAGGGCAGGGATACCACGTCCTGCAGGCCGCCGAACCCGAGGCGGCGATCGCGATCCTGGAGTCCGACGCGGCGATTGACCTTCTGATCACCGACGTCGGGCTGCCCGGAATGACCGGGCGGGATCTGGCCGACGTCGCGCGGGGGCTTCGCCCCGGGCTGAGGGTGCTGTTCGTGACCGGCTACGCGCATTACGCCGCTCTCGAAGCGGACAGCCTGGGAGCGGGCACGCGGATGCTCAGCAAGCCGGTCGGCGTGGACACGTTGCAGATCACCGTCCGCTGTCTGCTGGATGGGAATTCGGCCTGACGGCGCGGCGGCAGGCAAACCAAGACGATTGTATCTGACATTCCCTCTCCCCCTGGCCCTCTCCCCCTGGGAAGAGGGCTATGAAGGCAAAACGCGATTGCTCTGGCGGGTGGATGGCGGCAACTCGACAAGCTCCACGCACATCGCCTACAACCGGTCATCCGTCCTGTGGGTGGAATGGAAACCGGTTTGAACGGGGCAACGTCAGCACGGCCATCGGCCTCTCCTCTCCGTTCTGGGGAACGGGACGGGGGGAGCAGGCATCGCGAGGAAGGCAGTGCCGCGCCTGCGGCGCGTCCGCGCCCGTCCCGCCGGCCTCCGCCGCGCTGGCGAACCGGGCTGGCCGCAACGCTGGCCGCCGTTCTTCTGCTGATCCTGGTCCAGGTCCCGGGGCAGGCGGTCGCCATGCTCTCGGCCGGTCTGGCGCAGTCCTTCTGGGCGGCGTCGATGTGCGGACCGGACGGGGCGTCGGACCGGATGCCCGCCGGGCCCGATCAGCCCAAGCACGATCTGGAGCATTGCCTGGGCTGCCAGCTCGGCTGCGCGCCGCCGGCGATGCTGACCCCGGCGGATGTCGCCGTTCCGCCGCCGCGCCTGTCCGTGGCGCTGCGCCGCCGCCTCCAGCCGAACCGCAAGCGCCGCCGCCCGCGCGGCCTGCGCCCCAACGCCCGTGCCCCTCCGATGACGCGTCCTGCCCCGACCAACCGACCCTTGCATTCATCATTTTCTTTGCAGGACTTCGTCACCATGAAGAAGCACGCCCTTGTTCTCGCCGCGCTCGTCGCCCTGACCGCCGGCCCCGTCCTGGCCCATGATTTCAAGGCCGGGCCGGTCGACATCGAGCATCCCTGGGCGCGCGCCACGGCGCCCTCGGCCCCGAACGGCTCGGCCTACATGGTGCTGAGCACCCACGGCCCGGACAGCGACCGCCTGCTGTCGGCCAGCACGCCCGTCGCCGACAAGGCGGAGTTGCACACCCACCTGATGGACAACGGCGTCATGAAGATGCGCCAGGTCGACGCCATCGAGGTGTCGCCCGGCTCGCCGACCGCGCTGCAGCCCGGCGGCCTGCACGTCATGCTGTTCGGCCTGAAGCAGCCGCTTGCTCCGGGGAAGGCGTTCCCGCTGACCCTGACCTTCGAGAAGGCCGGGCCGGTCACCGTCCAGGTGGACGTGCAGAGCGCCGGGTCCGCCGCCCCGTCCCATGGCGGTGCCGGCGGGCCGCAGGCCGGCGGCACGCAGCACAAGCACTGACGGGCATGCGCCGCGCCGGTCCGATTCCAAAGGCCGGCGCGGCCGCAACCGGCGGTCGGTGCCGATGGCGGTCGGTACTGATATACCAGCATCGCATTTGACCGTCCGGCCCCTTGGGCGCAGGGTGTGGCGCGCCGGTCCGGAAGAAGTCCGGCGCGCCGCAGGAAGGAACCGCCCCGCCCATGAGCGCCGCCCGATGACCGTCACCGAAAAGGCCCTGTCCGCCAGCTCCTCCGGGCGGGCCGGCATCGCCTGGATGCTGTTGACCACGCTTCTGTTCGTGACGCAGGACGCGACGCTGCGCTTTCTGGTGCAGACCTACCCCTTCGCCGAGGTCGCCTGGGCGCGCTTCGCGGTGCATCTGGCCATCGCCTTCGTCGTGGTGGCGGTGAACTCTCCCAGCCATCTGATCGCCAAGCGCCCGGGGATTCAAATTCTCCGCTCCACCCTGCTGGCGGTGCTCACGCTGTTGGTGGCGGTGTCCTACAAGACGCTGCCCTTCGTGGACGTGGCGGCCATCGCCAACGTGGCCCCGGTCCTCGTCACCGTCCTGTCGGTTCCGCTTCTCAAGGAGAAGGTCGGCTGGCGGCGCTCCCTGGGGGTGCTCGGCGGCTTCATCGGGGCGATGATCATCATCGGCCCGGCCAGCCTCGTCTTCCAATGGGCGATCCTGCTGCCGCTGGCCGCCGCGCTGTGCAACGCGCTGTACCAGATCGTCACTCGGCTGCTGCGCGGCGGCGACTCCACCCTGACGACCTTCTTCTACACCAGCATGGCCGGAACGCTGCTCTGCGGGCTGCTGCTGCCCTTCGGCTGGGTGACGCCGGACCTGACGGGGGCGGCGCTGATGATCATGCTCGGCGTGCTGGGGGCGTGCAGCCATTACTGCCTGATCCGCGCCTACACGGTGGCGGACGCGGCGACGGTGGCGCCCTTCGGCTACACGACGCTGATCTGGGCAGTGCTCTACGGCCTGCTGATCTTCGGGGAGTCGCCCAGCGCCTCGACCCTGGCCGGGGGTCTGGTGATCGTCGCCAGCGGCATCTACATCTTCCACCGCGAGCAGGTGCGGGCGCGCGAGGCCGCGGCGAAAAGCGCGGCGGAGGGACCCTGAGCGGTCCTTTTAACCCATGAGTTCCCTATGCCGGAGGCACGTACACAGGACGTTCAGGTACCCGAAATATCACGGGCCGTACGCGTCGAACTGTAACATGCTCCGCGTACCGTACGCCTGCCGGTGAGGGCCGGCGTTTTTTCCCATCCACAAGCAACGAGAACAGCAATGAACGGACTGCCCAAGCAGACGTGGCGCTGCCGCGTTGCCGAACTGTTGAACGACCCCGTGGTCCAGGCCGTGTTGCGCCGGGACCGCCTGACCCACGAGCAGGTTCTGGCACAGCTCACCCCCATTGCCGAGCACCTGCGCCGCAACACCTCCCCCGAACGACCCGCAAGGCGGCTTCCGCGCGAGGCCTTCTGAGCTTCCAACGACTTTCCCATGGGAAAAGGCCGCCCGCTGGAACGGGCGGCCTTCTTCTTGTGCGCCGGCTGGATCAGCCGGCGATCTCGAACTTGATCCCCTGGGCCAGCGGCAGCGAGCGGGAATAATTCACCGTGGCCGTCTGGCGGCGCATGTAGCCCTTCCAGGCGTCGGACCCGGACTCGCGCCCGCCGCCCGTCTCCTTCTCGCCGCCGAAGGCGCCGCCGATTTCCGCGCCCGACGGGCCGATGTTGACGTTGGCGATGCCGCAGTCGCTGCCCGACGCCGACAGGAAGCTCTCGGCCTCGCGGATGTCGGTGGTGAAGATGCAGGAGGAGAGGCCCTGCGGAACCGCGTTCTGAAGCGCGATGGCCTCCTCCAGCGTCTCGTAGGTCAGGACGTAGAGGATCGGGGCGAAGGTCTCATGGCGGACGATGTCGGTCTGGCCCGGCATCTCGACGATGGCCGGCTGCACGTACCAGGCGTCCGGATATTGGTCGGCGAGCGCGCGGCCGCCGCCGGTCACCACGCCGCCATCGGCCTTGGCCTGCTCCAGCGCGCGCTGCATGCCCTCATAGGCGCCCTTGTCGTTCAGCGGGCCGACCAGCACGCCGGACTCCAGCGGGTTGCCGATGGGGACGGAGGCGTAGGCGGCCTTCAGGCGCGGCAGCAGGGTGTCGCGCACGTCCTTGTGGACGATCAGGCGGCGCAGCGTGGTGCAGCGCTGGCCGCAGGTGCCGACCGCCGAGAAGACGATGGCGCGCACCGCCATGTCGAGGTCGGCCGACGGCGCCACGATCATCGCGTTGTTGCCGCCCAGCTCCAGGATCGGGCGGGCGAAGCGCTCCGCCACCTTCAGCGCGACCTCGCGGCCCATGCGGGTCGAGCCGGTGGCCGACACGATGGGGACCAGCGGGCTGGCGACCAGCGCCTCGCCGACGTCGCGCCCGCCGTTGACGACCTGCAGCAGGTCCGCCGGAGCGTCGCCGAAGCGGGCCACCGCGCGCTCGAAGATGCGCTGGCAGGCGAGCGCGGTCAGCGGGGTCTTCTCCGACGGCTTCCAGATCACCGGGTCGCCGCAGACCAGCGCCAGGGCGGCGTTCCACGCCCAGACCGCGACCGGGAAGTTGAAGGCGGAGATCACCGCGCAGGGGCCCATCGGGTGCCAGGTCTCGCGCATCGCGTGGCCCGGACGCTCCGACGCGATGGTCAGGCCGTAGAGCTGGCGGGACAGGCCGACCGCGAAGTCGCAGATGTCGATCATCTCCTGAACCTCGCCCAGGCCCTCCTGGACGATCTTGCCCATCTCCAGCGTGACGAGACGGCCGAGATCCTCCTTGGCGTCGCGCAGCTCCTCGCCCAGCAGACGGACCAGCTCGCCGCGGCGCGGCGCCGGGACGGAGCGCCACGCCTCGAAGGCGCGCTGGGCGCGGGCGGCCACCTCCGGAATCTCCGCCGCCGGGGTGACCGGCGCCACGCCCAGCGCGGCGCCGTCGATGGGCGAGCGGACGGACAGGCCGGCGCCGTCGGCGGGAAGCTCAAGGCCGAGGCGGGAGAGAAGGTCGCGGTGCTGCATGGAAAAGGTCCTTGGTGTAAGGCAACCGGTGGATAGTCAGCGCTGGCGCCCGGCGGCGCGGATGTCGGACAGGCTGCGGTTCGGCGTCAGGGCTTCGGGGTCGAGCTTGACATGCAGGATGGCCGGCCGGCCGGCGGCGCGGGCGCGCTCGAAGGCCGGGGCGAACTCCTCCGTCCGCTCCACCGTCTCGCCATGGCCGCCGTAGGCGCGGGCCAGCGCGGCGAAGTCCGGGTTGGTCAGGGCGGTGCCGGACACGCGGCCCGGATAATCCCGCTCCTGGTGCATGCGGATGGTGCCGTACATGCCGTTGTCGATGACCAGAACGATGAGGTTGGCGCCCTCCTGCACGGCGGTGCCGAATTCCAGCCCGGTCATCTGGAAGCAGCCGTCGCCGGCGAAGCAGACGACGTCCCGCTCCGGGTGGAGCAGCTTGGCCGCGACGGCGGCGGGCAGGCCGTAGCCCATCGAGCCGCAGACCGGAGCCGCCTGCGTGGCGAAGCGGCGGAAGCGCCAGAAGCGGTGGATCCAGGTGGCGTAGTTGCCGGCGCCGTTGGTCAGGATGGCGTCGTCGGGCAGGGTGTCGCGCAGCCAGGACATGACGGCGCCCATCTGGACGTCACCGGGGATCGTGGCCGGCGGCTCGCTCCAGGCGGTGTAGGCGGCGTGCGCGGTCTCGGCCCGGCCGGCCCAGGCGGGGGAGGCCGGCGCCTCCAGCCCGGCAACGGCGTCGAGGAAGCCCCCCGGCGTGGCGTTGATGGCCAAGTCCGGGTTGTAGACGCGGCCCAGCTCCTCCGCCCCTGGATGGACGTGGATCAGCGTCTTGCCGGTCTCCGGGATGCCGAGCAGCCCGTAGCTCTGCGACGGCACCTCGGAGAAGCGGCCGCCGAGCAGCAGGATCACGTCGGCGTCCTTCACCAGGGCGACCAGCTTCGGGTTGATGCCCAGCCCGATGTCGCCCGCGTAGTTCGGGT
>NZ_WHOR01000062.1:0-24180 GCF_013340925.1 Azospirillum formosense | reverse complement strand
GCGCCTCAAGTTGTGTGAAGGAGGGAAGGGTGGGGGCAAGCCGCCGCCCCCGCTACTCGAACGTCTCGTCCTTGTAGGCGCCCCAGAATTCGCCGCGGCTCATCCAGCCGCGATAGCCCTTGAGGTCGACCTCGCACCATTCGCCCTTGCACTTGCGCAGCCAGCCGATCACGCCCGGCTGGGCGCGGGCCACGACGGCGGCGTCGCCGTGCGGCTCCTTGCGGACGGTGCGGACGTCGCCGGTGATGACGATGCTGCGCTTGCCCGACAGCATGCTCTGGTGCACCCAGCCCTCGCTGCCTTCCCAGTCGCGGATGCGGCGCCAGGTGTCGAATTCCTGGGTGATCTCCACCGGCATTTCCTTGCGGGTGAACACCCATTCGATGGGGTAGCGCACGTTGGGGCCGGTGCGCGCGTTCACCTCGCCCGAGCGCAGCGACACGAAACGGGGGATCGGCAGGCCCGAGGCGTGGGTCGGGTCCTTCTCCCGCCGCCCGCCCTCGGACGCGCCGGCGGAGGACGTGACCGGGGTGGTGGTGGCCAGAGTGGCAACAGCCAGCGCCAGGATGGCAAGCGCGCGGCGGATGGCAGACGTCGTCGGCAACGGCAACACCGGCAGCCCCGTGCTGTGGAGATCGGATGGATTTGAGTCGGAAGCACTATAATTAGGGGTAGCCGCCAGGGGCAAGCCCAAGGCGCGGGCGGCGGCCTCGCGGTGGCTCTTGTCACATCATGGAGCCCTACGGCGCGCCGAATCGTCACTGCCATCTGGACAGCTTCCCAACCGCTTGATAGGACAAGCGTCGGCCCGGAATGGGGGAGGCACCGTCCAATGACCGAAAAGAAGAAGCCGCTCGTCGTCGTCACCCGGAAATTGCCCGACGTCATCGAGACGCGGATGATGGAGCTGTTCGACGCACGGCTGAATTCCGACGACGAGCCCTTGACCCACGCGCAGCTCATCGAGGTGGCGCAGGTGGCCGACGTGCTGGTTCCCACCGTCACCGACCGGATCGACCGCGAGGTGATCGAGAAGGCCGGGCCGCAGCTCCGCCTCATCGCCTCCTTCGGGACGGGTGTGGACCACATCGACCTGAAGGCGGCGCGGGAGCGCGGCATCAGCGTCACCAACACGCCGGGCGTCCTGACCGAGGACACGGCGGACATGACCATGGCCCTGCTGCTGGCGGTTGGCCGCCGGCTGGCGGAAGGCGAGCGGCTGGTCCGTTCCGGCCAGTGGAAGGGGTGGGGGCCGACGACGATGCTCGGCCACCGCATCCAGGGCAAGCGGCTGGGCATTCTCGGCATGGGCCGAATCGGGCAGGCGCTGGCGCGCCGGGCGCGGGCCTTCGGCATGTCGATCCACTACCACAACCGCCGCCGCGTCTATCCGGACGTCGAGCAGGAGCTCGAGGCGACCTATTGGGACAGCCTGGACCAGATGCTGGCGCGCATGGACGTGGTGTCCATCAACTGCCCGCACACCCCGGCCACCTACCATCTGCTGTCGGAGCGCCGGCTGAAGCTGCTGCGTCCGCACTGCTTCATCGTCAACACCTCGCGCGGCGAGGTCATCGACGAGACGGCGCTGACCCGGATGCTGTCGAAGGGCGAGATCGCCGGCGCCGGCCTGGACGTGTTCGAGCATGAGCCGGCGGTGAACCCGAAGCTGCTGCGGCTCGACAACGTGGTCCTGCTGCCGCACATGGGCTCCGCCACCATCGAGGGCCGGATCGACATGGGCGAGAAGGTCATCATCAACATCAAGACCTTCGCGGACGGCCACGCCCCGCCCGACCGCGTCCTGGAAACGCTGCTGTAAGGCGGTGGGAGAGGGCGTCTAGAGGACGCCCTCATACAGGGCGGCCATCGGGATCTCGATCCCGACCGAGGGAAAGCGCAGCGTCCCGCCGCCGATGACGTCGCGGACCACCCAACTCCGCTCGTCCTCGCGGTGCCACAGCTCGGCGTAGCGCTTCGTCGAGTCGAGCAGCAGGATTTCCTGCACTGACGGGATTTCCCGGTAGATCGCCAGCTTCCGGCCACGGTCGAACTGGGCGGTGGACGGCGACAGGATCTCGACGATGATCGTCGGGTCCACCGTCCCCGGCTTGCTCGATGTCGGTCCACACGCCATGGCGACATCGGCCTGAAACCAGGCATCGTCACGGTCGGGCAGACGGATGCCGGCTTCGACCCGCGCCCGGCAGGGCGAGCGGAGGTGTTTCCCGAACTCGACGACGATGTTGGCCGCGAGAAGAGCGTGCGCGTCGGACGGCGGCGTCATGGCGACGGGTTGGCCGCCGTCCAGCTCATAGCGGGTGTCCGTTCCGTCGTTCCAGACGAGGAACTCCTCCACGGTCATCGCGCGGGGTGCCGGATCGCTCATGCCCATGAGTATGGCCCTCTCCCCCGTCGCTTCCAAGTGGGCGTCGTCCAAGGGGCCGCCGCGGCTATTTCGCGGCCAGCCCGCCGCCCAGCTCGATCCGGACCTCGACCACGCCGGGCTCGTCCAGGTTCTCCTTGCGGATGAAACCCAGGGCGCGGCACATGCCGAGCATGCTGGTGTTCTCGCGCAGGACCTCGCCGTAGACCTCCTTGATCCCGCGGGAGCGGGCGTAATCCAGGATCTTGTTCATCAGCTGGTAGCCCAGCCCCTGGCCCTTCATGTCCGACCGCACCATCACGGCGTATTCGGCGCGCAGGTTGTCGGGGTCGGCGGTGATGCGCACCACGCCGTACATGATGGTGTCGCCGGTCTCCGGGTCCGGCCCGACGGCGACCAGACCCATCTCGCGGTCATAATCCATCTGGGTCAAACGGGCGGCGGCCTGATGCGACAGCCGCTTCAGCGGCGCGAAGAAGCGCAGCCGCAAGTCCTCCTGCGTCTGGTTGGCCACCATGTGGTGCACCAGCGGCTCGTCCTCCGGCAGGATGGGGCGGACGACGAACTGGCGGCCGTCCTTGATGGTGATGCGGTCCTCCAGCCCCTTGGGGTAGGGGCGGATGGCCAGCCGCTTGGCGCCGGGCAGGGCCGGGACGCCGACCTTGATGCGGGCGTCGAGCGCCAGCACGCCTTCCGCGTCGGCGAGCAGCGGGTTGACGTCCAGCTCGGCGATCTCCGGGAAATCGACGATGAGCTGGGAAATCTTGTTCAGCGTCAGCGCCACCGCCTCCAGATCGACCGCGGCGCGCGAGCGGTAGCCCTGCAACTGCCGCCAGATGCGGGTGCGGCCCATCAGCTCGGTCGCCAGCTTCATGTTCAGCGGCGGCAATGCCAGCGCATAGTCCTCCACCACCTCCACACCGATGCCGCCTTCGCCGAACAGCAGGACGGGGCCAAACAGCTCGTTTTCCGTCATGCCGACGATCAGCTCGTAGGCGTCGGCGCGCACCGCCATCTCCTGGACGGTGAAGCCCTCGATGCGGGCGTCGGGCACCGCCTCGCGCACGCGGGCCAGCATGGCCTCGGCCTCGGCCTTGACCTCCGCCGGCTCGGTCAGGTGCAGGGCGACGCCGCCGACATCCGACTTGTGGGTGATGTCCGGCGACAGGATCTTCAGCGCCAGCGGCCCGCCGATCATCTCGGCGCAGTGGGCGGCCTCCTCCGGCGTGTCGGCGCGGCGGGTGTCGACCACGGGGACGCCGTAGGCGGCGAGCACGCGCTTGGCCTCATACTCGCTCAGCCAGTCGCGCTTTTCGGCGATGGCGCGGGAGATGATCTTGCGCACCGTGATGCCGTCGGGCTGGAAATCCTCCGGCACCGACGGCGGCGTCTCCATCAGCAGCTCCTGGTTCCGGCGGTATTCCACCAGATGCAGGAAGGCGCGCACCGCGTGGCTGGGCGTGTCGTAGGTGGGGACGCGGTTGGCGGCGAACAGCTTGCGCGCCTCCGCCGCCGTGTTGTCGCCCAGCCAGCTCGTCAGCACCGGGTGCTTGCGCGTCTTGTTGGCGATCATGGTGTCGACCACCGCCTGCGCGGCGGCCAGCCCGTCGGTCACCGCGGTCGGGCAGTTCAGCACCAGAACGGCGTCGTTGTTCGGATCGGCCATCAGCGCGTTCAGCGCGTCGGCGTAGCGCTTGGGCGGGGCGTCGCCCCCGATGCGCAGCGGGTTGCGGGCGCTGCCGGCGCCCAGCGCCTTCTCCAGCGCGTCCATCGTCTCCGGCGCGAACTGGGCCAGCCGCCCGCCGGACAGGATCAGGCTGTCGGTCGCCATCACGCCCATGCCGCCGCCGTTGGTCAGGATGGCCAGCCGGTCGCCGGTGATCGGCGACCCGGTGCCCAGCGTGCCCACCGCGTCGAACAGCTCGTCCAGGCCGCTGACGCGCAGGATGCCGGCGCGGCGGAAGGCGGCGTCATAGACCGCGTCGGACACCGCCAGCGCCCCGGTGTGGGAGGTCGAGGCCTCCAGCGCCTCGTCGGTGCGGCCGGACTTGATGACGATCACCGGCTTCTGGCGGGCGGCGGAGCGCGCCGCCGACATGAACTTCCGCGCGTCGCTGATGCTCTCGATGTAGAGCAGGATGGCGCGCACGTTGGCGTCGCCGGCCAGATAGTCGAGCAGGTCGCCGAAATCGACGTCCGCCTTGTCGCCCATCGAGATCAGGTGCGAGAAGCCGATTCCCCGTGCCGTCGCCCAGTCGGCGATCGAGGTCACCACCATGGAGGACTGCGCCACCAGGGCCACGTCGCCCTTCTTCGGCGTGACATGGCCGAAGCTGGCGTTCAATCCGCGGCCCGGCACCATGATGCCCAGGCTGTTGGGACCCAGGACGCGCATCAGGTGGGGCTTCGCCGCCTCGCGCAGGGTCTGGATCTGCTCCTTGGAGAAGCCGCTGGAGATGACGATGGCCGCCTTGGTTCCGCGCTTGCCCAGCGCCTCGATGGTGGCGGGCACCGTGGCGGCCGGGGTGCAGATCACCGCCAGATCCGGCGTGACCGGCAGATCGTCCACCGTCTTGTAGGTCAGCACCCCCTCGACCGCGCGCTCGCCGGTCACCGGCATGATCGGGCCGTCGAACCCGGCGTTGAACAGGTTGCGGGCCACCACGGCGCCGATGGTGTTCGGCTTTCGGGTCGCCCCGATCAAGGCGATGGATGCGGGCTTGAACAGGCGGTCGAGGTTGCGAACGGTCATGGCCGGGTTCCGGGGTTCGTCTCACACAGCAAGGCTCGAACAGCCGCCATTCCGCTAAAGATCGGACCGGGGCCATCGAGTTGCAATCAGCGGTAAGGAGGCAATCGCAGGACGGGAACGCGACCGATCGCCGCTCATGTTGCGGTGCAACATACACATTGGTCATACCTTTGTACAGGCGCCCTTTGTCGCGCCCCCTTCCGCAGCGGTATCCCCATGGCGCATCGGGGCTTGAGCGGGCGGGCGCGATGCTCCACCCTGTTGACCCTCAACGGAAAAAAACAGGGAGCGGGAGCCATGAAGGTCGGGATCGTCGGGGCCGGCGCGGTGGGCGCCACCGCCGGATTCGCCATGGTGATGAGCGGTGCGGCCAGCGAGGTCGTGCTGGTCGACATGAACGAGAAGCTGGCCGCGGCCCAGGCGCAGGACATCGCCCACGCCGTGCCCTTCGCCCGCGCCGCCCAGGTGCGCCAGGGCGGCTACGCGGCGCTGGCCGGAGCCGGCGTGGTGGTGCTGGCCGCCGGCGTGGCGCAGCGCCCCGGCGAGACGCGCCTGCAACTGCTGGAGCGCAACGCGGCGGTGTTCGGCGCCATCATCCCGGCGGTGCTGGCGGCGGCGCCCGACGCCATCCTGCTGGTGGCGACCAACCCGCTGGACGTGATGACGCAGATCGCCACCCGCATCTCCGGCCTGCCGCCGTCGCGGGTGATCGGCTCCGGGACGATCCTCGACACCGCGCGGTTCCGCGCGCTGCTGGCCGACCGGCTGGGGGTGACGCCGAAGTCGGTGCACGCCCATGTGGTGGGCGAGCATGGCGATTCGGAGGTCCTGCTGTGGTCGGGCGCCTCCGTGGCCGGACTGCCGGTGGACCGCGGCGCCGAGCGGCTGAAGCGCCCTCTGACCGCGGAGGACCGCGCCGCCATCGACGAGGGCGTGCGCCGCGCCGCCTATCACATCATCGACGGCAAGGGCCACACCGCCTTCGGCATCGCCGGAGGCCTGTCGCGCATCGTGGCGGCGATTGCCGGGGACGAGCGGGCGGTGCTGACCTGCTCCATCATCAACGACGAGGTTCTGGGCGTGCCGGACGTGGCGCTGTCGCTGCCGCGGGTGATCGGGGCGGGCGGCGTCCTGGAGACGGTGATGCCCGACCTGTCGGAGGCGGAGGCCGCGGCGCTGAAGCGCAGCGCGGAGATCCTGAAGGAGGCGGTGACCTCGGTGGAGAAGTCGCTGCCCTGATCGGGTAAGGGAGAAAGCGGGGCCGGTCCGCGTTGCAGGACCGGCCCCGCGCTGCGGAGCCGGCCCTTGCAACCCGTCCAGTCGAGAGGCGCGTCAGACCACCGGGCCGGGCTGGCCCTTGGTGGCGGCGGCGGCGCGCTCCATGCCTTCCTGGATCTTCCTGGCGGCTTCCTGTTCGTCGCCCCAGCGCAGGATCTTCACCCACTTGTTCTTTTCCAGATCCTTGTAGTGCTGGAAGAAGTGGGCGATCTGCTCGGTGGTGATCTCCGGCAGGTCCTTGTAGGACTTCACGTTGCTGTAGAACGGGTGCAGCTTGTCGACCGGAACGGCCAGCAGCTTCTCGTCCTCGCCGCCCTCGTCCTCCATGAACAGCACGCCGATCGGGCGCGAGCGCAGCACGGCGCCCGGGATGACCGAATGGCGGCCGACCACGCAGACGTCCACCGGGTCGCCGTCACCCGACAGGGTGTGCGGGATGAAGCCGTAGTTGCAGGGGTAGTACATGGCGGTGTGCAGGAAGCGGTCGACGAACATCGCGCCCGACTCCTTGTCGATCTCGTACTTCACCGGCTCGCCGCGCAACGGGATCTCGATGACCACGTTCACGTCCCACGGGGCGTTCTTGCCGACCGGAACCTTGCTGAGATCCATGGAAAACCATCCTTCGACTGCAAAAGCGGGTTGCGCTTGGTTGTGGACGCGGGCCAAAGCTCCCGGCGCCGCGCGCGCGGAGTTTAGGCAGATGCGGGCATAAGTCAAAGCCACTTGCGCAGGTGCGGCAAAGGGACGAGCCTTTGCCATGCCCTGCATCCTCTTTGCGCTGCTCTGTCTCGCCTTTTTTCCCCTTGCGGCGCGGGCCGAGCCCCCCGCGACGGCTGTCCATGCCATCGCCATGCATGGCGACCCCGCCTATCCATCGGGCTTCGCGCATTTCGCCTACGTCAATCCCGACGCGCCCAAGGGCGGCACGCTGCGCCAGGCGGTGACCGGCGGCTTCGACACGCTGAACCCCCATGTGGTCAAGGGGGTGCCCGCGCTGGGGCTTGGTTTCGTCTTCGAAACGATGCTGGCCCGCGCGTGGGACGAGCCCTTCTCGCTCTACGGCCTGCTGGCCGAGAGCCTGGAGGTGCCGGAGGACCGGGGCGCCGCCGTCTTCCACCTGAACCCGGCCGCGCGCTGGCACGACGGAACGCCGGTGACCGCCGCCGACGTGCTGTTCTCGCTGGAGGTCCAGCGCGCCCACGGCACGCCGAACCGCCGCCAGTATTACGCCAAGGTGGCGAGCGCGGAGGCGCCGGACGAGCGCACCGTCCGCTTCGCCTTCGCCCCCGGCCCGGACGGGCGTTTCGACCGCGAGATGCCGCTGCTGATGGGGCTGATGCCGATCCACGCCAAGGCGTGGTGGGCGGGCCGGGACTTCGCCGCCACGACGCTCGACCCGCCGCTGGGCAGCGGCCCCTACCGGGTCGAACAGGCGGAAGCCGGGCGGCGCATCGTCTACGAGCGGGTGGCCGATTACTGGGGGCGGGACCTGCCGTCGCGGCGCGGGCTGTTCAATTTCGATGCGCTGGATTTCACCTATTACCGCGACGACTCGGTGGCTCTGGAGGCGTTCCTGGCCGGCCAGGGCGACGTGCGGCGCGAATCCGATCCCGCCAAATGGGCCACCGGCTACGACGGCCCGGCGCTGCGCGAAGGGCGGATCGTGCTGGAGGAGTTGCCGCACCGCCGCCCGGAGTTCGCCCGCGGCCTGATCTTCAACACCCGCCGCCCCCCGTTCCAGGACATCCGGGTGCGGCGGGCGCTCGGCCTCGCCACCGATTTCGCCTGGATCGGCAAGACGCTGTTCCACGGCGCTCTGGTCCGCACCGCCAGCTACTACCCGAACTCCGAACTGGCGGCGGAGGGCCTGCCGGGGCCGGAGGAGCGGACGGTGCTGGAGCCCTTCCGCGACCGCCTGCCGCCGGCGCTGTTCACAGACCCCTTCACCCTGCCGCACACCGACGGCAGCGGCCCGACGGGGGCGCGCGGCAATCGGCGCGAGGCGTTGCGCCTGCTGGCCGAGGCCGGCTGGCGGGTGAGCGGCGGGCGGCTGACCGATGGGGCGGGGCGTCCCTTCGCCTTCGAAATCCTGCTGGGCAACCCGGCGGACGAGCGGGTGGCGCTGGAATACGCCCGCTCGCTGGAGCGGCTGGGCATCGCCGCCACGGTGCGCACGGTGGACAACGCGCAGTATCAGGGGCGGCTTGATCATTTCGACTTCGACATGACCCTGCGCTGGTGGGTTTCCAGCCTCTCGCCGGGCAACGAGCAGCTCTATTATTACGGGTCCGAGGCGGCGGACCAGCCGGGCAGCCGCAACTATCCCGGCATCCGCGACCCGGTGGTGGACGCCATCGCCGCCTCCATCGCCGAGGCGCGGACGCGCGCCGACCTCGTGGCCTGCGTCCGCGCGCTCGACCGGGTGCTGCTGTGGGGCCATTACATGGTGCCGCTGTTCCACAGCCCGGCCGACCGCATGGCCCGCTGGTCGCGGCTGAAGCACCCGGAGGCGACGCCCCTCTACGGCCCGCTGGTCGAGTCCTGGTGGATCGAGGAGGGCGGGTGAGCCTCCGCATGTCCGCCATGGATTTGCCCGCCATGGACCCGGTAGGCGTGCAGGATCACCTCGACCACGGCGTCCAGGTCGGTGAAGCGGTCGGTGTTGACGATCAGGTCGTACTGCAGCGGATCGCCGTTGGAGATTTTGAAGAACTCCTTGAAATACTTGGCGCGGGCGGCGTTGACCCGCTGCACCTCGTGCAGCGCGTCGGCGACCTTGGCGGGATCGCCGCCGGCCAGCCGCGCGGCGCAGACCTCGTCCGAGCCGACGATGCGGACGCGGAAACGCGGTGCCCCGCGCAGCAGCAGATGCGCCCCGCGCCCGACGATCACCCCGCCGCGGAAGGCGATGCCGTTGACCACGCGGGTCAGCAGCCGCTGGTACTCGGTCAGCGGGTCGTGCAGCCCCATCAGGCTGGCGTAGAGGAACATCCCCGCCCGCCCCGGCAGCTTCTCGTCGAGCTGGCGCATCAGCGTCGGGTCGGAGGTGGCCGTCGCCACCACGGCGTCGAGGATTTCCTTGTCGAAGCAGGGCACCCCCAGCGACTCGGCGAGTTTCGCCGCGATCGCCTCGCCGCCGGTTCCGTGCTCGCGGGCGATGGTGACGACGGGGGGCATGGACTCCAGCGGGCCGGAGCGGGGCCGGTGCGGCTGGAGCTGGTCGGTTCGGATGTAGGTCAGAAGCGCCTGGAATTCGTCGCGGGCCATGGCTTCCCTCCGCGAACGGTTGCGACGACTCCAGTGTCCCGCCGGGTGCCAGCGGGGTCAACGACGCCCAAGGGGGAGGGGCACGCCGCCGCACCCCTTCCGCGCGCCGTGGAAAAAGGCCCTACAGCACCCGGACCGCGATCACCGTCAGCAGGACGACGATGATCCACAGGGCGACGCGCTCGCTGATCCGGCGCTCCACCCAGCGGTCGAGCATGTGCTTGATCGAATGGGGGTGCAGGCGCAGGCCACCGTCGGCCAGCTCGGCGGCGGCGCGTTCGGCCTGGTTCACCAGCCGGGGCAGGCGGCGCACCGTCGACACCATGGCCTCCAGATCGTCAAGGATCTGGGCTTCCGGCCCGCGGTTCTCGCGCATCCAGTCCTCGATCAGCGGGCGCGCCAGCTCCCACATGTTGATGTTCGGGTTCAGGATGCGGCCCACCCCCTCCGCCGTCAGCATGCTCTTCTGGAGCAGGAGGAGCTGCGGCTGGGTCTCCATCTCGAACTGCTCGGTCACCGCGAAAAGCTGGGCGAGCAGCCGGCCGACGGAGATTTCGCTCAGCGGCTTGTTCTGCAACGGCTCGCCGATGGCGCGGCAGGCTTGGGTGAAGACTTCGATCGACTGGTGGCGGGGGACGTAGCCCGCCTCGAAATGCACCACGGCGACGCGGCGGTAGTCGCCGGTCAGGAAGCCGATGAGCATGTCGGCGAGGTAGGTCCGCGTCGCCCGGTCCAGCCGGCCCATGATGCCGAAATCGACGGCGGTGATGTTGCCGTCCTGGGTGACGAACAGGTTGCCTGGATGCAGGTCGGCGTGGAAGAAGCCGTCGCGGAACACCTGGTTGAAGAAGCTGGCCGAGGCCTTGGCCAAAATCTCGTCGCGGTCGTAGCCGGCGGCGTCGAGCCTTTCCGACTCGTCCACCTTGAAGCCGCGGATGCGTTCCAGCGTCAGGACGCGGCGCGCCGTGCGGTCCCAGTCGATGGCCGGAACGTTGAAGGTCGGGTCGTCCTTGAAGTTATCGCCCAGCTCCGACGCCGCCGCGGCTTCCATCCGCAGCTCCATCTCCAGGCGGGAGGTGCGGGCGAAGGTGTCCACCACCTCGCGCGGGCGCAGGCGCTTCAGCTTGGGCATGACCATGACGGCCAGCTCGGCCAGCCAGTAGAACAGGTCGATGTCCCGCTCGAAGGCGTTCTCGATGCCCGGCCGCAGAACCTTCACCGCGACCTCCCGCCCCTCGGCGGTGACGGCGAAATGCACCTGCGCGATGGAGGCGGCGGCGACCGGCACCTCGTCGAAGCTGCGGAACAGCGTCCCGATGGGGGCGCCCAGCTCCTCCTCCACGATGGCGCGGGCCTGCGATCCTGGGAAGGGCGGCAGCTTGTCCTGAAGCTCGGCCAGATCGAGCGCCATCCGCTCGCCGACGAGGTCGGAGCGGGTGGACAGCAGCTGCCCCAGCTTGATGTAGGTCGGCCCCAGGTCGGCCAGCGCGCGGGCCAGCCGCTGGCCGACGCGGCCCGGCTCCTTGGCGTTGCCGACCCAGCGCCAGAACAGGGCGAAGCCGGGGGCGGTCTGCGGCAGCGTTTCCGGCAGCGCGTTGTAGCGCGCCAGCGTGCGGCCGATCACGAAGAGGCGGCCGATGTTTCGGGCGGTCCGGAACAGCATCCGGTCAGATCCGCCAGCCGGAATGGATGGCGGCGATGCCGCCGGTCAGGTTGCGCACGCGCACCGCGCCGAAGCCCGCGGCCTCGATGCGCTTGACCAGGGCCTGCTGCTCGGGGAAGCGGCGGATGCTCTCCGCCAGATAGCGGTAGCTGTCCTCGTCCCCGGCCACCATGCGGCCGAGCCGCGGCAGGACCTGGAAGGAATAGACGTCGTAGATCTCGCGCAGGACCGGAAGGACCACGTGGCTGAACTCCAGGCAGAAGAACTTTCCGCCGGGCTTCAACACGCGGCGCGCCTCGGAAAGCGCGGCGTCGATGCGCGTGACGTTGCGAAGGCCGAACGCAATCGTATAGGCGTCCACCGAACGGGAGGCGATGGGCAGCCTTTCGGCGTCGCCGACCGTCCAGTTCACGCCGGTCAGCAGGTTCCGGTCATAGGAGCGGTCGCGCCCGACGCGGACCATCGACTCGGTGATGTCGCAGACCACGGCCCGCCCGCCGCCGCGCTCCAGGAAGCGGAAGGCGATGTCGCCGGTGCCGCCCGCCACGTCCAGCAGCGTCATGTCGGCGCGCGGGGCGACCATCTCCATCAGCGTGTCCTTCCACAGCCGGTGGATGCCGCCCGACATCAGGTCGTTCATCAGGTCGTAGCGCCCGGCCACGCTGTCGAAGACGGCGCGGACGAGGCCGGACTTGGCGTCGGGATCGACGGGGCGGTAGCCGAACCAGTTCCCTTCGGCCCCGGCGGACACGCCGGTGGCCTGGGCCGGAGCTGCGGGCTGGGACGGGGCGGAGGGGGTGCGCGGATCGGTCATGGCGCGCAACATAGCGCGCGACCTGGGCTTGCGCCAGCCGGGGCGTTGCCGTGACGCACCCCCGGCGCGCGGTTTTTGCGGGCTTGCCCCCACGCCCGGGCTTCGCCACCGTCCCCGCGGGCGGACGATGGGGACCATCTGTGCGGCCTCCTCGTCCAATGCGGGCGGCTGGAGGAGGGCTGCGCGCCGGTCGAGCGGCCCATCGCCTGGGAGGACCGCTGGTCCGCCGACCCCCGATGCCGCACCGCCGGGCGCTTCCCTCAGCCGATGGGCGGCGGTCGGCTTCTCGTCCGGGGGCAGGGGACCGGCAACGAGCCGATGTTCGCCACGCTGCCTCATGTGTTGACGCAATCGTCAACACATGAGGCGCAATCATCAACGCAGGCTTCGCCGGCCGGGCGCGGGCTGGTCGGCCGGGACGATTCGCCCTGGTACCCCTCGGCCCACCGGTTCCGGCCGACGGCGGCGGGGAACCGGCGGGCGCCGCCGGACGCGGTGGCCAACCGGCCGCGCGCGCTTTTCCCATAGCTCTGCTACCCTTCGCTTCCTCCAACCCTTTCACTCCCTCCCACCGTCCGGCACGGAAACATGGCGACAATCGCGGAAGCCCTGGCCATCGCCTTCGATCACCATGAGGCCGGCCGCCTGGCCGAGGCCGAGATCCTCTATGGCCGCATCCTCGACGCCGATCCCAATCAGGCGACCGCGCTGCATCTGCTGGGCGTGCTCTACGGCCAGACGGACCGGCCGAAACTGGCGGCGGCGCTGTTTGTGGGGGCCATCGGGCTGGTTCCCGACAATCCGGGCCTGCGCTACGACCTCGCCCGCGTCCGGCTGATCCTGGAGGACGGGGAAGGGGCGGTGGCACGGCTCACCCGCCCGGTGGCGGAGGCGGTGGGTGTGCCGCTCCTCTCCGCCCACGCCGCGGCGCTCTACCACGATGACCGGGCCGGGGAATCCGCCCGGCTGTTCCGCGGGCTGCTGGCCGCCCGTCCGGCGGAGGCCCTGGCGCTGTGGAACCTGTCGCTGTGCCGGCTCGACGGGCGCGACACGGCGGCGGCGGAGCGGCTGGCCCGCCGGGCTTGTGCCCTGGCTCCGCAGGAGGCGGAGGCCCATGCCAAGCTGGGGCTGGCGCTGACCGCCCAAGGGCGGCGGGCGGAGGCGATGACCGCCGTCCGCGCGGCGCTGGCCTGCGATCCGGCGCACGCGCCGTCCCTGTCCAACCTCGGCGCGCTGGCCATCCAGACCGGGGAGGACGCGCGGGCGCTGCGGCTGGCCGACCGGGCGTTGCGGCTGGCCCCGGATCTGGGCGAAGCCCAGGTCGTCCGCGGCGATGCCCTGGTGCATCTCGACCGCCCGCGGGAGGCGGAGGAGGCCTTCCGCGGCGCTCTGCGCGTGGCGCCGCAACTGACCGTTGCCCATTGGAATCTGGCCCATCTGCTGCTGCGTCTGGGCGATTACGCCGCCGGCTGGGCGGAATACGAGTGGCGCTGGCGGAGCGAGGCCCTGTCCGGGCAGCGCCGCCCCTTCCGCCAACCGCTCTGGGACGGCACCGATCTGGTGGGGCGGACCATCCTGATCCATGCGGAGCAAGGGCTGGGCGACACCATCCAGTTCATCCGCTTCCTGGATCATGTGCTGCAAGCCGCCCCGGCGCGCGTCTATCTGGAGGTGCACGGTCCTCTCCTGCCGCTGCTGGAGCGCAGCACCGATCCGGCGCGGGTGACGGTGATCCCGCGGGCACCCGACTTTCCGGGCGTAAGCGGCTTGCCCGACACCGACGTCCAGATTCCGCTGATGAGCCTCGCCGGCCTGTTCTGCCCAAGTCTTGAGGCGATCCCCGCCCGCGTGCCCTATCTCGGCACGCCCGAGGAGCGGCGCGGTCGCTGGGCGCACCGCCTGCGGGATGCGGTGCCGGATGCCCAGCGGCGGGTCGGGCTGCGGGTCGGGCTGGTCTGGGCGGGCAACCCGTCCTTTCACGGCGACGCGCAGCGCTCGCCCAGGCTGGCCGGGCTGCGGCCGGTGCTGGAGGTGCCGGGCGTGCGCTTCTTCGGGCTTCAGAAAGGGCCGGGGCGGGACGATCTGGAGGGGGTGGACATGCCACCTTCCTTCATCGATCTGGGGCCGGACATCGCCGATTTCGCCGACACCGCGGCGATCATGAGCAACCTCGACCTCGTGATCTCCTCCTGCACCGGGCCGGCGCATCTGGCCGGGGCGCTGGGGGTGCCGGTGTGGGTCGTGCTGCCGCACTCGCCGGATTGGCGTTGGTTGATGGGGCGGGAGGACAGCCCCTGGTATCCCACCGCCCGCCTGTTCCGCCAGACCCGGAGCGGCGACTGGTCCGGCCCGGCCGCCGCGGTGGCGCGGGCCTTGCGGAGGCTGGTGGACGGTTCGGAGGGTTGAGGGAGCCCTCCATCCGCCGCCAGGGGGCCCGCTCCCCGATGAGCGTCAATCGGTGCCCCTTGCGTCAACCGCCGCTTCCCACCATCCTCCTTGCCATCATGCCCGAACTTCCCGAAGTCGAAACCGTCTGCCGTGGCCTCGCCCCGCATCTGGAGGGGCGGACGCTCGTCCAGGTGCTCCAGCGCCGCGCTAACCTGCGCGTTCCCTTTCCGGCCGGCTTCTGCGAGCGGCTGACCGGGCGCCGCGTCGAGTCGGTGCGCCGCCGCGCCAAATACATCCTGCTCCATCTCGACGATGGGACGGTGCTGATCGCCCATCTCGGCATGTCGGGCCGCATGATCATCACGCCGGAACGGCCCGCCGCCTGGGGCGCCCACGACCATGTCGTGCTGGAGACCGACGCCGGGACGGTGGTGACCTTCAACGACGCCCGCCGCTTCGGCCTGATGGACCTCGCCATGGCGGAGACGCTCGCCGAGCACCCGCTTCTGCGCGCGCTGGGGCCGGAGCCGCTGGGCAACGAATTCTCCGGACCGGTGCTGGCCGCGCGGCTGGCCGGGCGGATGACCAGCATCAAGGCCGCCCTGCTGGACCAGAGCGTGGTCGCCGGGCTCGGCAACATATACGTGTCGGAAGCGCTGTTCCTCGCCCGCCTCAGCCCCACGCGCATCGCCGCCACGGTGACCGGCGCGAAGGCGGAGCGGCTGGCCACGGCGATCCGCGCGGTGCTGGAGCGGGCCATCGCCGCGGGGGGATCCAGTTTGCGCGATTACCGGCAGGCGTCGGGGGAACTCGGCTATTTCCAGCACCAGTTCTCGGTCTACGACCGCGAGGGCGCGCCCTGTCCGGGCTGCGGCTGCGACGTCGCGAAGACCGGGGGAATCCGCCGGATCGTCCAGGCGGGTCGTTCGACTTTCTATTGTCCGCAACGCCAGCGTTGATATAGGTGGAAGGTATGACGGCTCCATCGGCCACCGCGAGGGCGGCGCTCGCCGCCCTCCTCCTCGCCGGCCCCGCCCTTGCGGGTCTGGCCGGGGTTCCATTGCCCGCAACCTCTTCCGCCTGGGCGGCCGACCCCGCCCGTTACGTCGAAGGCATGGGGGACGTGCCGGTCATGCCGGGCCTCGCCCCCGCCGAGGAGGCGCCGCTGGTCTTCGACAAGCCCGCCGGACGCATCGCGCAGTCCGTCATGGCGGGCGCCATGGACCGCAACGCGGTTCTGTCCTTCTACAACCAGACCATGCCGCAGCTCGGCTGGAGCCGCGCCCCGCAACGGGCGGGCGGGAGCGCCAGCTTCCTGCGGGAGGGCGAGGAGCTGCGCCTGGAATTCGTCGAGCCGGCCCGCGCCGCTGCCCAGAAGGCGGCGGCCACGATCGTTCGCTTCTCGCTGATTCCGCGCTGATCCCTGCAAAAGAGACCAAGAGCAAACCAGAACGCCCCCCGGACATGAGCGAGGGGGCCAAACCACGGGAGCCTGCTGCATCATGCCGTACGAAACCATTCTCGTCGAAACCCGCGGACCGGTCGGGCTCGTCACGCTGAACCGGCCCAAGGCGCTGAACGCGCTGTCCGACCTGCTGGTGACCGAGCTGGGCCAGGCGCTGGACGCGCTGGAGGCCGACGACTCCGTCGGCGCCATCGTGGTCACGGGTTCGGAGAAGGCCTTCGCCGCCGGCGCCGACATCAAGGAGATGCAGAACTTCTCCTACATGGACGTCTACAAGGCCAACTTCATCACCGCCAAGTGGGAGCGGCTGGCCAAGTGCCGCAAGCCGACCATCGCCGCGGTCGCCGGCTACGCGCTGGGCGGCGGCTGCGAGCTGGCGATGATGGCCGACTTCATCCTGGCCGCCGACACCGCCAGGTTCGGCCAGCCGGAGATCACCATCGGCACCATCCCCGGCGCCGGCGGCACACAGCGCCTGACCCGCTTCGTCGGCAAGTCCAAGGCCATGGAGATGTGCCTGACCGGCCGCCTGATGGACGCCGCCGAGGCCGAGCGCGCCGGTCTCGTCAGCCGCGTCGTGCCGGCGGCGGAGCTGGTGGACGAGGCGGTGAAGGTCGCCGAGAAGATCGCCAAGCTCTCCCGCCCGGTCGTCATGATGGCCAAGGACGCCGTCAACGCCGCCTACGAGACGACCATGTCGGAGGGCATCCGGGTGGAGCGCCGAATCTTCCACTCCACTTTCGCCACCGAAGACCAGAAGGAAGGCATGGCCGCCTTCGCCGAGAAGCGTCAGCCGGATTGGAAGCATCGCTGACATCCTCGGACTCCTCCCCCGTATCTAGCGGGGGAGGGCCAGAAATCCGTCAAGATCTCGTAATCTTTCCTTTGCCGAAAAACAGTGTTGGACGGCGCCTTGACTCCCATTCGGCTGGAGCGTATAAGGCCCCCTCGCACTGGGACAGGCGTGTCGTCCGGAGTAGGGTTTTCATGGCCAATCATAAGTCTGCTGAAAAGCGCATTCGTCAAACCGAGCGTCGTACGGAGATCAACCGTAACCGCGTCAGCCGTATCCGCACCTTCGTGAAGAAGGTCGAGACGGCGATCTCGTCCGGCAACAAGGCCGAAGCCGCTGAGGCTTTCAAGGCCGCGCAGCCGGAACTGATGCGTGGAGCCTCCAAGGGCGTTCTGCACAGGAACACCGTGTCGCGCAAGCTGTCGCGCCTGTCGGCCCGCATCAAGGCTCTCTGAGTTTACTCGGCGTTATAAAGCCGCGCACCAGGTCTGGGCGCGGCTTTTTGCGTTTTTGATAAGTACAGTCTCCGTTCTTTCCGAGTCCTCCGGCAGAACTCCGGTTGGGCAGGGGATCGCGGCTGCTGGGCGACGATTCGCTTCCGGCGGTTCTGGTCCTTCGTGAGGGCAGGGGTGGATGTTCGGAGGGGTTGCGTGATTTTTGCCGCAGTCCGGACCGTTCGCTTTCTGTCCTATTGCCACGGCGAGGGCGGCTGATTAGACTTTCGATCCGTTGGGAATGGCGCACCGATGTTGCCTTCGATGTCACGCGCCGTTTGCTGAAGGACGGAACCGTTCAAAGCGGCGGGCAACGCTGCGGGACGCTCAAGAAGCTCGACACAACCCGTTGCTCCTGGAGCGATGCTTTTCTTAAAACTCGACGTGGCAAAGGCGGAGTCCAACTTCGCCGAAGGGATAATATTGTCGCCCAATTGGGAGACATCCACCGTTGGAGTCTTCAGGAGAGGAACGTTTTGAAGGCAAGAGGCCTAAGTTAAGGGGTCGGGTGTTAAGGGACTTAAGTTAAGTCGAGCGGGATGGTGCCCCCTGCGGCGCGGGGCCGTCCGGGGGGAAAGGAGCGGGGTAGGGGAAGCATGTCGGTCGGCGCGTCGTTGGATCAGCAGTGGGCCCGCATCCGGGGCCGCCTCAAGGACGAGGTGGGCGAGATCGCCTACCGCAGCTGGCTGCAGCCGCTTTCCTTCGCCGGCATCCGCGGGGGAGAGGTGCGCATCGTCGTGCCCACCCGCTTCATGCGCGACTGGGTGCTGACCCACTACGCCGACCGCATCCGCAACCTGTGGGCCGGCGAGAATCCGGACGTCCTGTCCATCGACGTCGTGGTCGCTTCGGCCAATGCCCCGTCCATGCTGACGTCGGACAAGGACACGAGCGAGTCATCGCGCGACTCCGATCCGGCCGACGGCGCCGTCGGCGGCGGCCAGGTTCCCCCGGCGCCCGCCCCACGGGCCGCGGCGCTCAGCCAATCCGCTTCCTATGGGGCCACCTCCTACATCGGCTCCTCCTATTCGGCGGGACCGCCCTCCTTCGCGTCGGACGAGTCGCCCACGGCGGTCGCCTCGGTGCTGGAGGACCGGACCGACATCTCCGCGCCGCTGGACCCCCGCTTCACCTTCGAGAATTTCGTGGTGGGCAAGCCGAACGAGCTGGCCCACGCCGCCGCCCGGCGCGTCGCCGACGCCACCTCGGTCACCTTCAACCCGCTGTTCCTCTATGGCGGGGTCGGGCTGGGCAAGACCCACCTGATGCACGCCATCGCCTGGCAGATCCGGCGGAACGATCCGAACCGCAAGGTGATCTACCTGTCGGCGGAAAAGTTCATGTACCAGTTCATCCGGGCGTTGCGCTTCAAGGACACCATGGCCTTCAAGCAGCAGTTCCGCTCGGTGGACGTGCTGATGATCGACGATGTGCAGTTCATCAGCGGCAAGGACAGCACCCAGGAGGAGTTCTTCCACACCTTCAACGCGCTGGTGGACCAGAACCGACAGGTCATCATCTCCGCCGACAAGAGCCCGTCCGACCTGGAAGGCATGGAGGAACGGCTGCGCTCCCGCCTCGGCTGGGGCCTCGTCGCGGACATCCACCCGACCACCTACGAGCTGCGGCTGGGCATCCTCCAGGCCAAGGCGGACGCGCTGAACGCGGCCATCCCGTTGAAGGTGCTGGAGTTCCTCGCCCACAAGATCACGTCCAACGTGCGCGAGCTGGAAGGGGCGCTGAACCGCATCGTCGCGCACGCCGAACTGGTCGGCCGGGCCATCTCGCTGGAATCGACCCAGGAGGTGCTGCACGACCTGCTGCGCGCCAACGACCGCCGCGTCACCATCGACGAGATCCAGAAGCGGGTGGCGGAGCATTTCAACATCCGCGTCGCCGACATGCATTCGGCCCGCCGCGCCCGCGCCGTGGCCCGCCCGCGCCAGGTCGCCATGTATCTCGCCAAGCAGCTCACCGCCCGCTCCCTGCCGGAGATCGGGCGCAAGTTCGGCGGGCGCGACCACACCACCGTGATGCACGCGGTGAAGAAGGTGGAGGAGCTGCGCACCACCGACCCCGCCTTCGCCGAGGACGTCGAGCTTCTCCGCCGCATGCTGGAAAGCTGAGCCGGCCGAGTTGTCGCCGCGGCTGGGGGGGCACCGCCTGGAAAAGCCCTCTGCAAAAATGATGGCATTTTATACAAAACCCTTGTAAACACCCGGCTGTTGCCTGCAAGGGGTGGCTGCCATGAAGTCCGGCTCAACCGCGGAGACGAACGTCCTCGTCGCCGATGACTCCTCCGTTGTCCGGAAGATCCTGAAGGACCACCTGGAGGCGTACGGGTACCGGGTCCTGCTGGCCCGCGACGGGCGGGAGGCGCTGGACCTCTACCACCTCCACGACATCCACATCCTGATCACCGACCTGGAGATGCCGCGGATGGACGGGCTGGAGCTGTGCTGGCTGATCCGGGCGGAGGACGACCAGCACCGCACCTTCTCCATCCTGATGACCGCGGACGACGACACCCAGCGGCGGATCGAGGCGTTCGACGCCGGCGCCGACGAGTTCCTGACCAAGCCCATCGACATGCCGATGCTGCGCGCCCGCGTGCGCGCCGGCGAACGCATCACCCGCACCCACCGGGTGATGGCGGAGATGCTGAACACCGATTACCTGACCGGCGTCCTGAACCGCCGCCGCTTCATGGAGCGGCTGGAGCAGCAGCACCGGCTGCTGCAAGGCGGAAACGGAACGGACAAGGGCATGCCCTTCGCCGTCGCGCTGTTCGACATCGACCATTTCAAGCGCGTCAACGACACCTACGGCCACTCCAACGGCGACCTCGCGCTGACGCTGTTCGCCCAGACCTGCGCGTCCCGCCTCCCGCCCGGCGGCTTCCTCGGCCGCATGGGCGGGGAGGAGTTCTGCATGGTCCTGCCCGCCCCGCAGGTGGAGACGGCCATCGCCAAGGCCGAGGAGATCCGCGTGGCGACCGAGGCGCTGACCGCCCGGACCGTCGAGGGCGCCCTGTTCGCCTTCACCGTCAGCGTCGGCATCTCCCCGGCGGACGGGACGGAGACGGTGGCCGATCTCATCAAGCGGGCCGACGAATCGCTCTACTTCGCCAAGAACAGCGGGCGCAACCGCACCGTGGTCTGCGGCATCGACGGCGTGGCGGTGAAGGCCCGTTTCTACGTGATGTAACGCCCGGACGGTCCGGGGGCGTTACAGCCCGATGAAGTTTGCGGCCACTCCCGCTTGAGCCATGGACGGCGCCCGGATATCGCGGCACAGTTGCCGCTGCGGCGGAGTCCGGCAGGTCCGGCCCCGCGCCGGCAAAGCCAGCATGAATTCGGGCCAATAAGAAAAGGGGAGAGCAGGTGCCATGACCAAGGTTCCGGAAACCACCAGCCTGGAACAGCGCTCCAGCGCCGAGACGCAGCGCGCCGCCAAGGGCTTCACCCGCCGCCTGCTGCTCCAGGGGACCGCCGCCGCGGCGGGCGTCGCCGCGGTCGGCCCCTTCATCCTGCGCGAGGGCCGCGCCGCGTCGGGCAGCGTCAAGATCTTCTCCTGGGCCGGCTACATCAGCCCGGACATGCTGGCCGACTTCGAGAAGAAGACCGGCATCAAGGCCACCCTGACCGAGTACGGCACCAACGACGAACTGCTGAACCAGCTCAAGGCCACCGGCGGCGCCGGCTTCGACATCATCCACCCCACGGTGGACCGCGTGCCGAACTATGTGGAGTTCGAGCTGGTCCAGCCGCTGGACGAGGCGAAGGTCAAGTGGGACGGCTGCCTGAAGTCGGCGGTCGAGGGCTCCGCCGCCATGGGCGCCGTGGTCGGCGGCAAGCGCTTCTTCGCCCCCGCCGACTGGGGGACCGAGGCCATCGCCTATGACATGAACAAGGCGCCTCTGACCTACGGCACCGCCAGCTACGGCGACCTGTGGAAGCCGGAGCATACCGGCAAGGTGACGGTGCGCGGCCATTCCGGCCTGATCGGCATCGGCCTGTGGCTGGAAGGCCAGGGCAAGCTGCCCCACCCGATCCGCGATCAGTTCAAGGACGAGGCGAAGGCGCGCGCCAACTTCGACGCGATCCTTCAGGTCGCCGCGGCCAACAAGAAGGCGATCGGCCAGTTCTGGTCGAACGAGAACGAGGCCCAGGGCGCCTTCCGCACCAACGGCTGCGTCATCGGCCAGACCTGGGATTCCTCCGCGGTCGCCCTGCGCAAGGAGGGGCTGCCGATCCGCTTCCTGGCGCCGAAGGAAGGGGCGCTGGCCTGGATGGAGGGCTTCGCGATCCCGGCCAAAGCGGCGAACCTGGAGCAGGCCTACGCCTGGATCAACTGGTTCTACACGCCGGAGGCGGGCGCCCTCTACACCAACCATTCCGGCATCTCCAGCACGGCGGTCGGGGCGGAGGCGCATCTGTCCGACCTGAACAAGCAGTTCTTCGCCGACGCCTATCCGGGCGACGCGCTGCAAAAGCTGTGGTGGTGGCCGATCCAGGAGGCCTGGTACGTCTCCATCCGCAACGAGTACCAGGACCGCTTCCTGGCCGCGTGATAAATCCCCTCTCTTGCCCCCCTAGTGTCCCCTCTCCCCTCTGGGGAGAGGGTTAGGGTGAGGGGGTTGCGCCTGCTGGCGCATTCCCGTTTTCCATTCAGGTGCCTATGAGTCAGGACGTCCAGCTCGAGTCCGTCACCATGCGGTTCGGTTCCGTCACCGCCGTCCGCGACGTGTCGCTGACGGTCGGGGCGGGGGAATTCTTCAGCTTCCTCGGCCCGTCGGGCTGCGGCAAGACCACCATCCTGCGCATGGTCTCCGGCTTCATGGAACCGACGGAGGGCGCCATCCGCATCGGCGGCCGCGACATGCGCGGCATCGGCCCGAACAAGCGCCCGACCGCGCTGATCTTCCAGAACCTCGCCCTGTTCCCGCTGATGACGGTGGCGGAGAACATCGGCTTCGGGCTGGAGGTGCGCGGCGTGCCCTCGGCGGAGCGCCAGGGGCGGGTGCGCCGGCTGCTCGACCTCGTGGCCCTGCCCGACGCCGCGGAAAAGAAGGTGACGGAGCTGTCGGGCGGCCAGCGCCAGCGCATCGCCATCGCCCGCGCGCTGGCCGTGGAGCCCGCCGTCCTGCTGCTGGACGAGCCGCTGTCGGCGCTGGACCTCAAGCTGCGCCAGCACATGCGCGCCGAACTGCGCGACCTGCAGAAGCGGACCGGCGTGACCTTCATCTACATCACCCACGACCAGGGCGAGGCGCTGACCATGTCCGACCGGATCGGCGTGATGTCCAAAGGCGTCTTGGAGCAGGTGGGCGACGGCCGGGCCATCTACGACCATCCGGAAACCGCCTTCGTCGCCTCCTTCGTGGGGGAGAACAACCGCTTCGCCGGCACCGTCGCCGAGTCGGCGGACGGGCTGGCCGCCCTGGACACGCCCCGCGGTCGGCTGATCGGGCGCAACCCGCGCCGCCTGTCGCCCGGCGACCGCGCCACCCTGTTCGTCCGGCCGGAGCGCATGGCGGCGGGGGCGGGGGCGGAGAACGCGCTGGAGGCGCGGGTCACCCATCGGGATTTCGAAGGCGCCTTCATCAACGCCTTCCTGGAGGGCGGCATCACCGTCCAGGTTCCGCATCTCGGCGACGAGCCGCCGCTGACCCCCGGCGAGCCCGCCCGCATCGCCTTCCGGGCGGAGGACGCGGTGATCCTGCCGGACGCGCCGGCCTGAACGGGCTCAGCGCCCGATTGGCACCGCCGCGCGGAAGGGCACCTTCTCGAAGTCGCTGACCAGCGCGTCCAGCCGCACCGCCCAGGCCCCGGCCACCGGCAGGGTCACGCCATCCGCCGCGTAGACGCCGGGCGCCAGCTTGGGCAGGGGGCGGGTGATGCCCTCGATCCCGGCGGCGGGCAGGGCCAGCTCCGCCGACACCTCCAGCGCGTCGACCGGCGCGCCGTCCGGTCCCGTCAGGCGCAACTCGACGCGGTTCGCTCCCGGCGTCGCCGGGGTCACCGTGACGATGGCCGTGCGCCCGCGCGCCACGACCGCGGTGCTGAAGCCCGCCGGCTTCTCGGCGAAGACCGGCGGGGCCTGGGTGCGCGGCGGCGGTGTGGTGCCCAGCCCGGCGGTGAACAGCACGACCAGCGCCGCCACCACCATCTCGGTGTGGACGCTGGCGCGCAGCCGGGCCGCGGCCTGTCCGCCCATGGTCTCCAGCCGCGGCGTCAGTCGCCAGCGGTTGACGGCGGCCAGCGCCAGCAGGGCCAGCGCGCAGACGATCTTGCCGGTCCAGATCTGGCCGTAGGCGGTGGTCAGGATGGCGCGCGGGTCGGCGAGTTGCACCGCGCTCAGCCCCGCCCCGGCGAGCAGCAGAGCGGCCACCGCCGGAACCGCCCAGCCCGAGAAGCGTCGGACCAGCCGCAGCGACTCGGACGGCGGCTCCGTCCGCAGCAGCACGGCGAGCGGCCAGAAACTGCCGATCCAGAAGGCCACCGCCAGACCGTGCAAGGCGACCAGCGGCACGCTGAGCCAGCGCGGCTCCGCGGTCGCGGCGTGGCCGGTGGCGGCCAGCGCCAGCGCCGCCCCGACCGCCCCGACGACCAGCAGGACGCGGCCCGCCGTCCCGCGGTCTTCCCGCGCCCGCCCCAGGGCGGCGGTGATCAGGCTGAGCCAGGGCCGGAGCGCGCCCGGCCCCCCCGCGCCCCGCGGCGACCCCCCCCACCCCCACCCCCCCGCCCACCCCGACCGCCACTTTCGCCAGCGGCACCCCGACCCAGCTTTCCTTCACTGTGAACATCAGCACGGCGCTGAACATGGTGGGCAGCAACCTCCACTTCGACGTGGCCGCGCCCAGCGGTTGGACGAT
>NZ_WHOR01000061.1:0-24363 GCF_013340925.1 Azospirillum formosense | reverse complement strand
GGGGTGGCGGGGTCGTCGAAATGGCGGATCAGCTCCTCCAGCCCGGCGCGGGCCTCGGCGGCCAGAGTCGCCGGGTCGCCCTTCACCGCCTTCTCCTCGCCCGGCGGATCGCCGCCGGACAGGCGCCAGAAGGCCAGCTCGGCCACCCGGTTCTTCGCGACGCCGGCGAAACCGCCGGCCTCGGCCATGGCGGCCTCCAGCGGCAGCTGCGGGGCGAAGCCCAGCTCGATCTCGCGGGTCGAGGGCGGGGTGCCGGTCTTGTAGTCGATCAGGACCAGCCCCTCGCCGCCCGAATCGATGCGGTCGGCCTTGGCGGTCAGCAGGAAGGGGCCGGCGGGGCCGCTCAGCGCCAGCTCGCCCGACACTTCGGTGGCGAGCGGCTTCAGGGTGCGGCGGCGGTCGCGCTCCAGCCCGACGAACCACTCGGCGATGCGCTCGAAGCGCGGCCACCAGAAGGCCCAGACGTCGGGATGGCTGTGCAGCAGCGGGCCGAAGGACTCGCGGCCCATCGCCAGCAGCCGGTGCAGCGCGTCGTCGGGCAGTTGGCCCGGATAGGCCTTCACGAAGGCGTCCAGGGCCGCGTGGATGAACTGGCCGCGGTCGGCGGCGCCGGGGTCGGCGGCGATGGGGTCGAGCTTGCGCAGGCGCAGCACATGCTCGGCGTAGATGGCGTAGGGGTCGCGCATCCACTTCTCGATCTTGGTGACCGACAGCTTGCGCGGGCGGGCGGACACCGGCGGGCGCGGCTCCGGCGGGAGGACGGGGCGCACGGCGTCCGGCTCGTCCAGACCGCGCGCCCAGGCCAGCCAGGGCTCCCCGGCCAGCTCGATCCGCCCGTCCAGACCCAGCGCGCGCAGCACCGTCTCCAGCCGCAGCAGCCAGCGCGACGGGACGGTCGGCGTGCCGTCCACCCGCTCCGCGCGGGTCAGCACGACCTCTTCGGCGCCGCAGGCGTGGGTGAAGTCGTGGGCCGACAGGCCGACCATCCGCTCCGGGCTGGGCAGGCCGAAGTCGCGGCGCATCGGGCGCGACATCCAGGGATCGGCGTCGGGGTCGGGCGGCCAGGTCCCCTCGTTCAGCCCGCCGAGGACCAGCAGGTCGAAATGCTGAAGGCGCGCTTCCATGGGGCCGAGGATGTAGAGGCGCGGGTGCAGGCCGAAGCGCGGGCGCACCGGGCGCATCGCCATCAGCGCGTCGAGCAGCGCCGGATAATCCTTGCCGGGAACGGCGGGGAAGCCGTCCGCCGCCTCCAGCAGCTCATGGACGAAGGTCGCGGCCTCCTCGCCGTCGTCCTGCCGCCAGAGGAATTCCGACCCCGGCGCGTCGGTGCGCGAGGCCAGCGCCTCCGCGAAGGCGACGTGCGCGCGGACGAGGTCGCTGAGCGGGGCCTCGCTGAACAGAGCCTCCATGAAGGGGGCGGCGAGCGTTTCCAGATTTTCCAGCCAGCCGAGCAGGGCGGCCTGCTGGTCCGGGTGGTCAAAGCGGTCGGCGGCCTTCAGCGCGGCGATCAGCCCGGCGAAGCCCTCCGCCGGGCGGGGGCCGCGCAGCACGGTGCGCTCCAGCGCGCGGGCGGAGCGGCGGAACTCCGCCGGGTCGTGGCCGCCGGCGGTCAGCGGGTGCTTGGCGAGCGCCAGCAGGGCCAGCGGGTGGGCGCGGCTGGCGGCCAGCTCGGCGGTCAGCCGCAGATAGGTGCCGACCGCGGTGTGGACCAGCGGCTGGCCCGCCGAGTCGTTGACCGCGATGCCCCAACGGGTCAGCGCCATGGCGACCCGGCGGGCGAGGTTGCGGTCGGGCGAGACCAGCGCCGCCGTCTTGCCCGGCGTCTCCAGCGCGTGGCGCAGCAGCAGCGCGATGACCGACGCCTCCTCCTCCGCGGTCGGGGCGTCGATGCGGGTCAGCCCGTCCAGGGCCGCGGCGTCCAGCCCGTCCAGCTCCCGCCAGCTTTCCGTGGTGGCGGCGGGGCGCATGGCCTCGGCCAGCAGGCGGGCGCGGGCGGCCCGCGGCTCCTCCGCGTCGTTCCAGCGGCGGACGGCGGCTCGGCCGACCGACAGCCGGTCGAGCAGGTGGGCGAGGCCGTGTTGCGGGTGCGCCTCGTCGGCGCGGATGGCGTCCCAGCTCGCCTCGTCGGCCTCCAGGTCGAGGCCGGGCAGCACGACGGCCCCCTGCGGCAGGGCGGCGACCACCGCCAGCAGGTCGGCCGACGCCGGGATGGAGCCGGTGGAGCCGGCGGCGATGACCAGCCCCTGCGGCGGCTCCGCCCGCCAGAGCGCGGCCTGGGTCTGGAGCACGAGGTTGCGGCGCTGCGCCGGGTCGGTCAGCGCGCTGGCGCCGAGGATGGCCGGCCAGTGCTCCGTGACGATCTTCAGGAACTCCAGCGTCACCTGCCAGTGCTGAGCGTAATCCTCCGGCACCAGCGAGGCCAGCCGGTCGAAGGCGACGTCCTCCGTCCACACCGCGTCGATCAGCCGCCCCAGGTCGGCGCCGAGCCGCACCGCCTGCGCGGTGGTGGCCGACACGCCGGTCGCCTGGAGGATCAGCCGGGCCAGCATCATCTGGCGCTTCAGCCCGCTGATCGGGTCGGGCAGCTCCAGCGGCACGCCGGGCAGTTCCTCCGCCGAGGTCAGGCTGAGGGAGGCGGCGTCCAGCTCGCCCAGCGGGCTCATCCGCGGCAGCAGCATGGGCTGTCCGCCGGAGCGGCGCAGGAACGCCTCGCGCAGCGAGCGGCAGGAGCGGCGCGTCGGCAGCAGGACGGTCACCCCGGCCAGCGCCAGCGGGTCGTTCCCCACGCGGTCCAGGATGCCCGCGGCGAGCTGGTCCACGAAGGACACGCCGGTGGGAATCGAATAGACCTTGGGCTCCGCCCTGCCGCTCATGCCTGCCCCGGAAGCTGTATCGTCAGACGCGCGAGGATACTAGATGTGGGGCAATGAGACCACAAAGCGTCAAGGAATACAAAAATTCTCACAAAGCAGCGGTTGGGCGCCCATTGGACGGCCGCCGAGCGGCCGTCGGGCGGCCGGTCAGGTGGTGACCACCGACACGTCGCTCATCGACAGCATCTCCTCCGTCTCGGCCAGCGCGTCGGGGGTGCCGATGTGGAACCACAGCCCGTCGTGGGCGAGGCCGAAGAGGCGCCCGGCTTCCTGCGCGCGATCCCAGACGCGGTTGGTGGAGAAGGCGCCGTCGGGGGTGTCCTGCCCGAACAGTTCCGGCTTTACGATCTGGACGCCGGCGTAGACGAAGGGGGCGATCTCCATCTCGCCGCGCCGGGTCAGCCGGCCCAGCGGGTCCATGTGGTAATCGCCGCGCCCCTCGTATCCCACCGCCTTGGTGGTCGCCATCAGCAGCAGGAGCGCGTCCATCTCGTCCGGGTTCCAGTGGCGGGCCAGCCGCGCCAGCGTGGGGGAGGGGCCGTCGAGCCACAGGATGTCGGCGTTGACCACATAGACCGGGTCGGTCCCCAGCAGCGGCAGCGCCTTCTTCACGCCGCCGCCGGTCTCCAGCAGCGTGTCCTCCGGCGACAGGGTGATGGCCGGGGCGGTCCGTCCCGTCAGATGGGCGGCGATCATCGCGCCCTTGTAATGGCTGTTGACCACGGCGGCGGTCACGCCGGCCTCCTCCAGCCGGTCGAGCGCGTGGTCGAGCATCGGCTTGCCCATCACCGGGATCAGGGGCTTCGGGCGCTCCAGGGTCAGCGGGCGCATCCGCAGGCCCAGCCCGGCGGCCATCACCATGGCCTTGGCGGGGGCGGTGGTCACAGGCGGCGTCTTGGTACGGGTCTTCTTCGAGACAGGCGACATAATCAATCCGGCTCCGGAACGACAAGCTCCGCGCGGGTACCCGGCGGCAGATGACGGGCGAACCAGTCGGCGACCGGGGCCAGTTCGGGCTTGGCGAGCTGGCCTTCCAGAAGCCGCCAGACGCGCGGCAGGTGAAGGAGATAGCCGCGTCGGCGCTGCAACGCCAGACGCACGAAGATGGCGACGATGCGGGTGTGCCGGATCGCGCCCAGCACGGTGTAGGAGCGGCGGAAGGCGTCCCAGTCGCGATCCGGGAAGGCGGCGCGGTAGCGGTCCAGCAGCACGCCCTCCAGCCCGGTGGGCAGGTCGCGGCGGGCGTCCTCCAGCAGCGACACCAGATCGTAGGCGACGGGGCCGAGCCCGGCGCTCTGGTAGTCGATCAGCCCGGCCGCCCGCAGGCCGGGCCGGGGCAGCCGCATCACGTTGTCCACATGGTAGTCGCGCAGCAGCAGCGACTGCGGCCCGGCGCAGGCCTCCGGAACGACGGCGGCCCAGGCCGCATCGAAGTCGGACCGGGCCTTGTCGGACAGGGGCTTGCCCGTCGCCGCGGGCATGTAGACGTCGGCGAACAGCGCCACCTGCTGCGTGAACAGGGCCGCGTCGTAGAGCGGCAGGTTCAGGCGGGGCGCCTCTTCCACCGGGAAGCGGCGGTGCAGTTCGATCAGAACGTCGGTCGCCAGCTCGTAGAGCGGGCGCGGCTCCTCCCCCGCGTTCAGCAGGCGGGTGAGGGTGCCGTCGCCGAAATCCTCCTGAAGGGCGAGCCCCGCCTCGACCTCCGCCGCCAGGATGGCGGGGACCGAGAAGCCCAGCCGGTCCAGCGTCGCGCCGATGGCGATGAAGGGCACCAGATCCTCGGCCGGGGCGGGGGTGTCGACCAGGATCAGCGTGCCGCCGTCCGGCGTGGTCAGCCGCTCGTAGCGGCGTGCCGAGGCGTCGCCGGCCAGCGGCTCCCGCTTGGCCCCCTCCAGCCCGTGGCGGGCGAGGAAGGCGGCGATCTGCGACGCGCGGTCGGTCACGGTCCCTCCAGTCCGGAAAGGCCCAATCCGGAAAGGTCGAGTGTGGTCAGACGCGACTCCCAGGCGCCGTGGCCGGTCAGGGTGGCGCGGCGCTCGGTCGGCCCGGCGAAGCTCATCGCGACGTCGAGACGGTCGGCGGGCAGCAGCGGCCCCAGCCGGTCCGGCCATTCCACCAGCAGGACGGCCTCGGCGCGGGCCTCGTCCCAGCCCAGCTCGGTCACCTCGTCGGGGCCGGACAGGCGGTAGAGGTCGAAATGCCAGACCGGGCCGATGTCGGTGTCGTAGGTCTGCACCAGCGTGAAGGTGGGGGAGGGCACCTCCGCGTCCTCCTCGGTCACGGCGCGGATCAGGGCGCGGCACAGGGCGGACTTGCCGGCGCCCAGGTCGCCGCGCAGGGCCACGAGGTCGCCGGGCGCCAGCGCGGCGGCCAAGCGGCGGGCCAGCGCGGCGGTCGCCTCCTCGCTCGGCAGCGCGATGACGCGCGCGTTGGGGGTGGAATCGGTTTGGGTCATATCACTGGAACGGTCACATCAGCGGCGGGAGGCGGCCTTGCGCGGCACCGGACCGGGACCGGGCGCGGGCTCCGCCGCCTCGATGCGGTCCTCCACCAGACGCGGCGGCTTCTTGAAGTTCATGGTGATCATCAGCGTCAGGGCGCCGTTGATGATGTGGATCATCTTGTCGGACTCGACGGGCAGGGGGATCTTGCGCCCCATGCAGTAGGACACCAGCGCCGCCGCGACCTCGGACTCGTGCAGCGTCATGCTGCGGTCGTCGCCCTCGTCCCCGGTGACCTGGATCAGCGTCTCCACCCCGCCGCCGCCGGGCTGGCCGGGGCGGTAGGTGACCGTGCCGACCGTGCCGCTGGGCAGCGGCTCGCGCATCCGGCGGCGGCGGTCGAGCACGGCCTTCACGACCTCCTGGTCGGTGAACACGAGGCAGCGCAGCTCCTTCATCGCCAGTCCTTCATTGCGGCCGCTCCGGCACGGGGGAAACGGGCAAATCCTACCCCACCGCGACCGCACGCCCCGAAGGAAATCGGCGGGACCGCACCCATTTTGCGCGCGCCGTCCACCCTCCCCGTGCAGGGCGGGGTTGACCGGGGGCGCGAAACCGGACAATTGAAGGCGTCATCGTTCCCCCGTTTGCACAAGGCAGCGCGTCCCATGTCGCACACCGTCCATCGCACCGACGTCGTCATCGTCGGCGCCGGCCCCGTCGGTCTCTTCGCCGTGTTCGAATGCGGCATGCTGAAGATGCGATGCCATGTGGTGGACGCGCTGGACATGGTGGGCGGGCAGTGCACCGCGCTGTACCCGGAAAAGCCGATCTACGACATCCCGGCCCACCCGGCCATCGAGGCCGCCGACCTGATCGACCGGCTGGCGGAGCAGGCCGCCCCCTTCAGCCCGACCTATCATCTGGGCCAGCAGGTCGAGAAGCTGACCCGGACGGACGAAGGGCGCTGGCTGGTGGAGACCAGCATCGGCACGCGGATCGACACCCAGGCGGTGATCATCGCCGCCGGCTGCGGCGCCTTCGGTCCCAACCGCCCGCCGCTGGACGGGCTGGAGCAGTATGAGGGCACGTCGGTCTTCTACATGGTCCGCCGCAAGCAGGACTTCGCCGGCAAGCGCGTGGTGATCGCCGGCGGCGGCGATTCCGCCGTGGACTGGACGCTGTCGCTGGCCGACGTGGCGGAGAAGGTCTACGTCGTCCACCGCCGGCCCAAGTTCCGCGCCGCCCCGGAAAGCGTCGCCCGCATGGACGTCCTGGTCCGCGAGGGCAAGGTGGAGATGGTGGTGCCCTACCAGCTCTCCGGTCTGGTCGGCGGGAACGGCCAGCTCTCCGCCGTGCGCGTCGCCACGCTGGACGGCGAGGAGAAGGACCTGCCGGCCGACGCGCTGCTCGCCTTCTTCGGCCTGTCGATGAATCTGGGGCCGATCGCCGAGTGGGGCCTGAACCTGGAGCGCAGCCACATCGGCGTCAGCCTGCCCGGCTGCGCCACCAGCGCCCCCGGCGTCTACGCCATCGGCGACATCGCGACCTATCCCGGCAAGCTGAAGCTGATCCTCTGCGGCTTCTCCGAGGCGGCGCAGGCGGCCCATGCCATCCATCCCCTGGTCCATCCGGGCGAGGCGCTGCACTTCGAATACTCGACCTCCAAGGGCGTTCCCGGCGCCGAGTAAGAACGGAAACGGGCCGCCGGGGAAACCGGCGGCCCGCTCCGTCAGCGGCTGACGGGAGGCAGGAGATCAGCCGCCGCGGGGGCCATTACCCGGACCCGGACCCGGACCGCGGCCGGGGCCTTCGCCGTGCATCGGGCCGTGACCGTGGTGGCGCATGCCCGGACCACCCATGCCACCGCCCATCATGCCGTGCCCGGCGCGGTCGAGGAAGCGGTCGGCCTGCTTCTGCTGGTCCGGGGTGAGCTGGGCGTAGAGGTCGGTCAGCGCCGGGCGCACCTGCTGAAGCTGGGCGAGTCGGGCCGACATCATGGCCTCCATGCGCTCCAACCGGGCCGGGGCGGCGGCGGGCATCGGCTGGTCCTTGAACTTGGCGCAGAGGTCCTGGGTGGGCTTCTGGCTCGCGTTCGCGGCGTCGACGAACTTGGTCCAGGCGGCGCGCTGCTGGTCGGTGATGTTCAGCTTCTTCTCGGCGTAGGCCAGCATGCCGGCCAGCCGGGCGTCCTGGTCCTCGCACATCCGGGAGAAATGCCGGCCGCCGTCCGGACCGGGGCCAGGGCCGGCGCCGGGACCCGGCTGCTGCTGGGCGAAGACCGGCACGGCGATGCCGAGGCCGAGAACCAGCGCGGCGGTGGTCATCATAGCGCGTTTCATGGGGATGCTCCTTGTTATCGACGGGGTCTTGCGTTCCCGATGACCCCGATGATGGGCCGGGAACGTATCCGCTTGATGTCCGGCCTTCCGTGAATTGGTAACGCTGTGTAACAGCCGGCCTCCCCGTAACGTGGCGTTACACATTTCTTCTTCACCCCGGCGCCCGCGCGTCGGATCATGCGTTCCATGGACCGCACACCTCACCTGCTGGTGGTCGACGACGACCGCGAAATCCGCACCCTCCTGTCGCAGTTCCTGACGCGGCACGGCTTCCGCGTCACCGGGGCCAAGGACGGGGTGGAGATGATGCGCACGCTGGACAGCGCGCGCGTGGACCTGATCGTGCTCGACCTGATGATGCCGGGGGAGGACGGGCTGAGCCTGTGCCGCCGCCTGCGCGCCACGCCCGACACGGCGCAGACGCCGGTCATCATGTTGACCGCGATGGGCGAGGAGACGGACCGCATCGTCGGGCTGGAGATGGGCGCCGACGACTATCTGGCGAAGCCCTTCAGCCCGCGCGAGCTTCTGGCCCGCGTCAAGGCCGTGCTGCGCCGCGCCTCCGGCCCGCCGGTGGCCGGCGGCGCCACGGGCAAGACGCTGGGCTTCGAGGGCTGGACGCTCGACCTCGCCAAGCGGGAGCTGCGCTCGCCCGACGGGGTGCTGGTGCAGCTCTCCGCCGGGGAGTACGACCTGCTGGTCGCCTTCGTGGAGCATCCGCAGCGGGTGCTGACCCGCGACCAGCTGCTCGATCTGGCGCGCGGCCGGTCGGCGGTGCCCTTCGATCGCTCCATCGACGTGCAGGTCAGCCGCCTGCGCCGCAAGATCGAGCCCGACCCCGCCGACCCCACCATGATCAAGACGGTGCGCGGCGGCGGCTATCTGTTCACTCCGGCGGTGACGGGGGTCTGAGGTGGAGACCGCCCGCAAGAGCCGCCTGCTGGTGGCCCGGCGCTGGCTGCCGGACAGCATCGCCGCGCGGCTGGTGCTGACCGTGGTTCTGGCGCTGCTGCTGACCCAGGCGGTCAGCGCGCTGGTCTATCTGACCGACCGCCCTCCGGGACCGCCCGCCCACAGCATGCGCGTCCTCGTCCAGCGCGTGACGGCCATCGTCCAGCTCGTGGAGAGCACCCCGCCGCCGGAGCGGCGGCGGCTGGTCAAGGCGATCGACGACCCCGTGCTGCGGGTGGACTGGAATCCCGAGACTCCGCGCTTCGCCAACCAGCGCGAGGGCTTTCCCTTCGACCGGCTGCGCCGGGCCATCCGCGGCGAGCTGGACGATCCCGACCGCGCCGTGGTGGTCGAGGTCCGGCGGGAGCGCCCCATGCCCGGCCCCTTCCCGGTGGAGGAACATCGTTGGGGCACCGACGTCCGGCTGTCGGTGGGGCTGAGGGACGGGTCCTGGCTGACCTTCGTCGGCGGCGACCCGCTGGAGGGGCCGTTCCGGCTGCTGCGCTTTGCGTTGTGGATGGCCGGCATCGTCGGGGCGGTGGCTCTGGTCTCGGTCTGGACGGCGCGCCGCATGACCGCTCCCATCGCGCGCTTCGCCGACGCGGCGGAGCGGCTGGGCGTGGACGGCGAGGCGCCGCCGCTGCCCGAGGCCGGCCCCCAGGAGCTGCGCGCCGCCACCCGCGCCTTCAACCGGATGCAGGCGCGTCTGGCCCGCTTCGTTGCCGACCGCACCCAGATGCTGGCGGCGATGAGCCACGACCTGCGCACGCCGCTGACCCGCCTGCGCCTGCGCGCCGAACTGGTCGAGGACCCGGAGATGCAGCGCAAGATGCTCGCCGACCTCGACGAGATGGCGGCGATGATCAACGCCACGCTGGCCTTCGCCCGCGACGACGCCAACCACGAGCCGCGTGGCCCGCTCGACCTCGCCGACCTGTTGCAGAGCCTGTGCGACGACCGGGTGGACGCCGGGCACGAGGCGGCCTACGAGGGGCCGGCGCACGCGACGGTGGACGGGCGCCCGGTGGCCCTGCGCCGCGCCTTCGCCAATCTGATGGACAACGCCATCGCCTACGGCGGCGGCTTCACCGTGCGCTTGCTGCCCGCGGACGAGGAATTGCGGGTGGAGATCGAGGACGGTGGCCCCGGCATTCCGGAGGCGGAGTTCGAGAAGGTCTTCGCCCCCTTCTACCGGCTGGAGCGCTCGCGCTCCCGCGACACCGGCGGGGTGGGGCTGGGTCTGGCCACCGCCCGCACGGTGGTGCGCGGCCACGGCGGCGACATCGCGCTGTCCAACCGTCCGGAAGGCGGCCTGCGGGTGACGGTGACCCTGCCGCGGTGATGTAATTAAAAATACTGAACTACGAATTTCCGGACAAATTCTTTCTTTCTTTCATCATTCCCGGAAGGGTAAATGCATACATCAAGAATAACTTTGTAAATGCTTCTAAATCTTCGGCATCTTTTCCACTGAAAGGCTCGTCTTCGTGGACAGCTTCATTTCCTCCGAGCCTGATTTGATGAGCCCACTCTCCCATATCTTTTGTTATTAAGCCATTTTCTGATAGCAATTTTATGCGTTTGTTGAGGTCTGATTTAAGTTCGGGATTAATTAGTTTTGTGGCGCAGTCAAGTGTTTTCCTAAACATGGCTCCGGCAGCGTCGAAATGTTGTCTTTCGAGATTATCTAAACCTTGCAAGTAAAATTTAGCTATGTTTTCTGGTGTAAACTTGGGAGCGACTAGGTCAATTTGCTTTGGCCAAGTTTCATTAATTATGAAGTCGTGATTCCGTGGATCTCCTGGGCAGATTTTAGGGTCCCAGTTGTGCCCTGTTGCCTTGTAGAGAACAACGAGAGGCTTTCCGCAAGATCCGCATGTGTAAAAAGTTAGCGGCTTACTGGCGTCACCTCGGAAATTAACGTGATGCTTAGGGTTAAAGCCACTCTTGGATGTGCGGCAATGTGGGCAATTGTAAGCTAGTATACTCATATGTTCGACCCCGGCTAATTGCCATTCAAGAAAGTTATATAGAAATATACTCTTTTTTCTCTTGGATGTAATGCAGATTTCAAGTGTGGGTTAAAAGGTTTGATGCAGGTGCCGTGATGCATCGCAACATCGGGAGTGGGTGGGCGGTTATCGGTGCAGGATCGTCTTGACCGGAGACCATCGCCGTGCCGCAGATCGACCGCACCCCCTCGCCCGTGGACAGCCGCCCCCATGTCGTGATTGTCGGCGCGGGGTTCGGCGGTCTGGCCTGCGCGGAGGCCCTGGGCGGGACGAACATCCGCGTCACCATCATCGACCGGAACAATTATCACCTGTTCGTGCCGCTGCTCTATCAGGTGGCGACCGCCGCCCTGTCGCCCGCCGACATCGCCGAGCCGATCCGCCGCATCGTCAGCCGGCACCCCAACATCGACGTGGTGATGGGCGAGGTGACCGGGGTCGACCGTACGGCCAAGCGGGTGGAACTGGCCGACGGCAGCTTCGTTCCCTATGACCGGCTGGTGCTGGCCACCGGCTCCTCCTACAGCTATTTCGGGCACGACGACTGGGCGGAGATCGCCCCCGGCCTGAAGACCATCGAGAACGCCCGGCGGATCCGCGCCCGGCTGCTGATGAATTTCGAGCAGGCCGAGATGTGCGAGGACCCGGCCCGCCAGAAGGCGCTGATGACCACCATCGTGGTCGGCGGCGGCCCCACCGGCGTGGAGATGGCCGGGGCGGTGGCGGAGCTGGCCCGCTTCACGCTGGCCCGCGACTTCCGCCGCATCGACCCGCGCACCGCCCGCGTCCTGCTGGTCGAGGCCGGGCCGCGCATCCTGTCCACCTTCCCCGACGACCTCGGCCGGTACGCCCGCCGCAAGCTGGAGGAACTGGGCGTCGTCGTGCTGACCGGGCAGGCGGTGGAGAGCATCACGCCGGAGGGCGCCACGGTCGGCGGGCGCTTCATCCCGGCGGGGGCCATCGTGTGGGGCGCCGGGGTCAAGGCGTCGCCCGCCGGCTCCTGGCTGGGGGTGGAGACCGACCGCAGCGGGCGCATCCCGGTCGGCGCCGACATGGCGGTGCCGGGCGTGCCCGACGTCTACGCGCTGGGCGACACGGCGGCGCTGGCCGGCGACGACGGCAAGCCGCTGCCCGGTCTGGCCCAGGTCGCCAAGCAGCAGGGCGAGCATCTCGGCGGCGGGCTGGAGGCCAGCCTGCTGCGCGGCCAGCCGCTGCAGCCCTTCCGCTTCCGCAACCGCGGCAACACCGCCATCGTCGGGCGCAGCGCCGCCGTCTTCGATTTCGGGACACGCAAGCTGAAGGGCTGGTTCGCCTGGGTGCTGTGGGCGATCATCCACGTCTATCTGCTGGTGAACTTCCACAAGCGGGTGCTGGTCACCATGCAGTGGTTGTGGCGCTGGGCCACCTACCAGCGCGGCGCGCGGCTCATCACCACCGACCGGCCGGCGTCGGTCGCGGAATCCGTCACATCACCGCATGGGGATAAGGCCGAGCCCTTTCGGGGGATGAGGCGCGGCCAGGGCTGACCGGGCACGTCAGGAGGCGGGGGGAAGCGGCAGGACGCAGCGGAAGCGGGTGCCGTGGCCCGGCCACTCCTCGACCTCCAGCCGACCGCCGTGCAGCTCCATGACGTTGCGGACCAGCGACAGGCCGAGCGCCGCGGCGCCGCGCGGGTCGTTGCGGTCGTAGCGCGAGGGCATGGCGGCCTCGCCCGGCCCGGCGCCGCTGCCCACCGTCAGCACGAGGGAACCGGCGGTCCGCTCCCCGGACAGCAGGATGCGACGGTCCGCCGGCGGGTGGCGGATGGCGCCGACGACCAGGGTGAACAGCGCCTGCTTCAGCCGCCGCTCGTCGCCCTCCGCCTCGCCCAGCGACGGCGGGGCCGTGAGGTCGAGGCGCAGCCCCTCGCGCCGCGCCCATTCGCGGGTCAGCTCGCCCACCGTCTCCAGCAGATCGGGCACGTCCACGGTGCCGCGGTCCAGCGTGGTCACCCCGGCCCCCAGGCTGGTCATGTCGACGACGTCGTCAATCAGCTCCAGCAGCCGCTCGCCGGCGTTGAGGACGCCCTTCACATACTCGATCTGGCGCGGGTTCAGCTCCCCGAAATACTGGTTCGCCAGCACCTCCGCGAAGCCGATGATGCCGTTCAGCGGGTTGCGCAGATGGTGGGAGACGTTGGCGATGAACTCGCTCTTCAGCTGGTCGGCGGCCTCCAGCGCGGCGTTGGAGGCGCGCAGCGCCTGCTCCAGCCGGGCGCTGTCGGTGACGTCGAGATAGCTGTTCAGCACCGCTCCGTCGGGCAGCGGCAGGGTGGAGAACTCCACCACCGAGCCGTCGGCCCGCTCCAGCCGGCCCGAGCGCACGGCGCGTTCCAAGGTCGCGCCGATCATCTCGTCCTTCAGGCTGTCCCAGTCGCCGCCATTCTCCAGGAAGGGCCGCATCCGCTCGAAGAGGCCGGAGATGTGCGGCTCGCCCAGCAGGTCCTCGTCGTCGAGGTCCCAGACGCGCGCGAAGGCCGGGTTGGACAGCTTCAGCCGCCCGTCGCCGCCGAACACCGCGATGCCTTCCGCCAGATTGTCCAGCGTCTCCTGCTGCACGGCGATCAGCGTGTTGTAGGAGGATTCCAGGGCCAGCGTGTTGGTCACGTCCTCAAGGATCTGCATCAGCCCGCCCAGCGGGTGGGGGGCGGCGAGGCTGCGCAGGGTCGTGCCGTCCGGCAGGTGCATCAGCTCCTCGACCGGCTCCAGCAGGCGGGTGTAGCGGCTCAGACGCTCGCGCTTGTAGCTCTGATAGTCGGCGTATTCGGGCAGGCGGCGGCGGGTGCGCAGCTCCTCCAGGATCTCCCCGTGGGTGGGCTGGCTGCGCAGCCAGGCCTCCTCCAGGTCCCACAGCCGGGCGTAGGCCTGGTTGAAGAAGGTCAGCCGCGTGTCGGCGCCGAAGATGGCGATGGCCGCACCCAGCCGCTCCAGCACTTCACCGTGGGCGGCGAGGTGGCGGTTCAGCTCGCCGCGCAGTTCCTCCACCGCCGTCACATCCAGCGCGTAGCCGACGACCAGCGTGCCGCTGCCGTCGGGGGCGGGCAGGGGGGCCTCGGTGACCTCCAGCAGGCGCCGCTCCGTGCCGATGACGGCGGAGACCCGCTCCGACTGGGCGACCCCGCTGCGAAGCGCGCGTTGCGCCAGGGCACGCCCGGCGCCGTCCGAGGCGAGTTCCTTGCCGCTCTCCAGGACGGCGGCGGGGTCGGAATCCACGGCGCGGGCGTAAGCGCGGTTGCACCAGGACAGCGTCTGCCCGGCGCCGCGCAGCCACACCGGCAGCGGCAGCGCGTCCACCGCCGCGCGCAGCTCGGCCAGCGCCGATTCGGCGTCGCGCCGCCCCCGGGCCAGCCCTTCCTGTTCGGCACAACGGTCGGTGATGTCCTCCAGCCAGACGACGTCTTGGTGTCCGGAGGCGCCGGTCCCGGTGGACGGCTCGGCCGTCCGCCGCCCGCTCAGCAGCAGGCGCCGTCCGCTGCGGGTCGTCGCCTCGATTCGGAAGCCTTCGCCCGCGGCGCGCAGGCGGCGCACGGCCTCGGCGACCTGGGGGGCGTCGGCGTCCGCGAAAGCGTTCGCGACGTCCTGTCCCGGGACCGCGCCGAGCAGTTTGATGCAGCCCGGAGCCGCGCTGGCGGCGCCGCCGGCGTCCCAGGCGCACCAGGGGTGGGGGGCGGCGGCCAGCAGGGCCTCCAGGCGCGCCACGTCGGCCGCCAGCCGGTCGCTGCGGCGGCGCTCCTTGCCGGTCCAGAACAACCCGCCGAAACCGGCGGCGCCGAGGACACCGGCGAAGCCCAGCACGGCGGGCGAGCCGGAGGGGCCGGCCATCAGGCCGACTCCCACCGCCAGCCCCAGCGCGGCGAAGGCGTATGATCGGGTCAGGACGCTCACGCGGGTGAGACTAGTCCACGCCTCCCGGCGGGGCAAGGCGGGCCGGCGGTGGTGCCACTTTCGGGGTGGTGCGGCCCGTTCTCCCGGCTACACCGCTTCCCCGATCCGCAGGGCGCGGATCGCCGCCTCGACCGCGGGGTAGGCGGCGCGCACCGCCGCCAGGGACTGCGCCGCCCCGTCCGGGTCGCCGCGATGGGCGGCGAGTTCCAGGGTGGACGCGCTGCGGCCCAGCCGGTTGGCCCCCGCCGTGCGCGCCGCCCCGGCAAGCGTGTGGGCGGTGCTCCGGACGGCTTCCAGATCGTTCCGTTGCAGGGCGGCTGCGGCCTCGTCCAGCAGCGGGCGGGTGGTTTCCAGGAAGAAATCCAGCATGTCCAGCGACGCCGCGTCGACTCCGCCGAAGGTGGTTCGGACATGGTCGAGGTCCAGCGTCTGCTCCGCCGCCCCGGCGGGCTCCGCCGCGGGTGGATCGTCTGGGGCCGCGACGCTGCCCTCGCCCAGCGCCCGGTTCAGGGCGGCGGCAAGCTGCTTCAGGGTCACCGGCTTGGCGATGTAGTCGTCCATCCCCGCGTCGGTGCAGCGCTCCATCTCCCCGGCCAGGGCGTTGGCGGTCATGGCGATGATGGCGGTTCGAGGGCGCGGACCGGAGGCCGATTCGGCGCTGCGGATCTGGCGCGACAGCTCGTAGCCGTCCATGCGCGGCATGTGGCAATCGGTGATCAGCAGCCGGTAGGGCCGCATCCGCCAGGCGGTCAGCGCCTCAAGCCCGTCGCCGCTCAGGTCGGCCTCGAAGCCGAGTTGGCGGAGCTGGCGCAGGATCACCTGCTGGTTCGTCGGGTGGTCCTCCGCCACCAGGATGATCGGCGGGGGCGCGGCGGCGTCGAGGGCCGCGTCGGGGTCCGTCATGGTCTGGGCTCCCGGAGCGCCATCCGTCACGGCAAGCGGGGAGTCGGCGTGGCGGTCCGGGGGAACGGCGCGCCCGGCCAGGGCGGCCAGACGGCGGAACAGGGTGTCGCGACGGATCGGGCGGCCGAGATGGTCGTGACGCGGCGGCTGTCCGGCGGACGGGGTCCCATCCTTGCCGGTTTCGGGCGGGCAGTCGCCGGCCTGCTCCCGCCCGTCCACCAGATGCAGGGTCGGCGGCGGGCGGGCCCCGGCGGCGGCGATGCGGGCCAACACCGCCGGCGCCGACAGCCGCGGGTTGGGCGCGCCGGGCGCGTCGTCGGGATGGTGCTCCAGCAGGCCGTCGGAGAGGACGAGCAGGTCGGCGTCGGCCATCGTCAGCAGCTCCACCGCCTCGTCCGCCGTCGTGGCGTCGGCGACGGCGGCGCGCTTGTCCTCCAGCGCGCGGATCAGGACGGCGCGCTGCACCGGGTCCGGTTCGGCCACGATGATCGACAGGCCGCTCAGGTCGGTGTCGTCGCCGGGCACCGTTCGCGGATCGCCCGCCGGCAGATCGACCGTGAACCAGAAGGTGGCGCCGCAGCCCGGCGCCGACTCGACCCCGATGCGCCCGCCCATCATCTCCACGAGGCGGGCGCAGATGGCCAGCCCCAGCCCGGTGCCGCCGAAGCGGCGGGTGGTCGAGCTGTCGGCCTGGCTGAAGGGCTGGAACAGGCGGGCCTGCCCGGCGGCGCTGATGCCGATGCCGGTGTCCTCCACCGAGAAGCGCAGGCGCAACCGGTCCGAACCGGCGTCGGAAGGCTCCAGCCGGGTGCGCAGGACGACCCGGCCCGCATCGGTGAACTTGATGGCGTTGCCCGTCAGGTTGAACAGGATCTGGCGCAGCCGCCCGGGGTCGCCGCGCACCGCCGCGGGCACCTTGCGGTCGAGGTCGCAGACGAGAAGCAGCGCCTTCTGGTGGGCCTGCGGGGCCAGCAGCTCCGCCACCCCCTCCACCAGCTCGCGCGGGTCGAGGTCCATCTCGTCGAGGTCGAGCTTGCCCGCCTCGATCTTGGACAGGTCCAGGATGTCATCGATGATCCGCAGCAGCGCCGTCGCGCTGTCGCGCACGGTGGTGACGAGTTCGGTCTGCTCCGCGTCCAGCGGGGTCAGGGCGATCAGCTCCAGCATGCCCAGCACGCCGTTCATCGGGGTGCGGATCTCGTGGCTCATGGTCGCCAGGAATTCCGACTTGGAGCGGGCGGCGACCTCCGCCTGGTCCTTGGCGTGGCGCAGATCCTCCTCGGCGCGCTTGCGGCCGGTGATGTCGTAGCTCCAGGCGAGGACCGCCGGCTCGCCCTCGAACTCCGTGCGCTGCAGCGTCTGGAGCGCCCAGACGCGGCTGCCGTCGGGCCGGTCCACCGCCACCTCGACGTCGCGGGCGACCAGCCCGGCACCGTCTTGCGGGGAGGCGCGTCCCTGCAGTGTGGCGCCGGGCAGGGCCAGCGCGTGGCGGCGCCCGACGAAGGCGTCCGGCGGCAGTCCGGCCAGCTCCGCCGCGCGGGCGTTGGCGAAGGCCACCGAGCCGTCGGGCCGTCCGATCGACACGCCGACCGGGCTCTGCTCCAGGATCGCGCGCAGGCGGCGCTCGCTGTCCGACAGGGCGTGCTCGCGCGAGCGGATGGTGGCGACGAAATAGTGCAGGGCGCGCGCCATGTCGGCGATCTCGTCATGCCCGTGGGTGGGAATGGCGACGGACCGCCCGGCGGCCGACGCGGCCATGGCCGTCTGAAGCCCGCGCAGACGCCGCACCACATTGCGGTGGATGTAGAGGAAGATGCCGAGAGCTCCGAGAATCGAGACGACCGCCATCGCCAGGATGGCGTTCTTGCCGTCGCGGATCACCCGTTCGAACTCGCCGGAGCGGGCGGCGATGTCCTGCTCGATGGCCAGGAAATGGTCGGAGACCGCGCCGACCAGCCGGTCGGAGACGTTCTGGTTGCGCGCGATGGAGCCCTTGATGGCGCGGGCCAGCGCGATTTCCGTCAGGCGGCTGGCGAACAGGTTGTGTTCCCCGAGCCCCAGCGCCTCCAGCTCCCGGTAGAGCGGCTCCATGTCGAAGGCGGCGCCCGGCGGCAGGCCGGTCACGACCTCCGCCGCGCGGTCCATCGCGGCGCGGTAATCCTGCCGCAGCCGGTCCACCCGCGCCTCGTGGTCGGCACGGGAGGCGGCGAGCATCAGCAGGATGGCGTGCTGCGCCTCAGCCGCCCACGAATCGACCTGCCGTTCGACGACCTGGGCCTCCTCCCACTCGGCCGGGGTCCGGGGGACCGGGGTCTTGTCACGCAGCGATTCCTCGGCGTTGCGGACGCGTTCGGCCAGTTGCATCAGGCGCCCGACCAGCCCACCCGTCTCCGCGGCGGCGGCGAGCTGGCGTTCCACCTGGGTGTTCAGGGTCATCAGATTGGCGACCAGCTCGTTCTTGCGGCGCTGCAACTCGGCCACGTCGGCCATGTCGGTCCCGCGGTCGCGCAGCCGGGTCATCAGGTCTTCCAGCAGGGCGATCTGGTCGCTCAGCCGGGCCATCACCGATTCGCGCACCGTCTGGCTCTGCACCGCCACCAGGGCCGGAGCGTTGGCGGCCAGCGTGCCGCTCTGCTGGGCCAGTTGCGAGGCGTTGACGAGGCCCGGCACCTTGGCCGTGGCGATCTGCTCGAACCCCTGGTGGAAGCGGCCGAAGAGGGAGACGGCCACCACGCCGGTGGCGGCGGTCAGGCCGGCGATCACGGTCAGACCCGCCAGGATGCGAAACGCCACGCCCAGCCGGGGAAGCCGCATGCCCGTGCCTCGCTTTCTTGTCGTCCGCTTGAGATAACACGGGCAATCGACCGGGCGCAATTCACACACCCGCGCCGCAATCGGACGCTGCGCGATCGGGTGCCCGGCGGGCTTGACCCGCGCCGGTTGCCAGACCAATGCTGACCGCCGGTGGCAAAGAGGCCGGTGGCAAAGGGGGAATGGCCGATGGGCTTGGTCCGGTCTTTCGCGCGGGTCGCGGTGGTCGCCGTGGTTCTGGCGGCGGCGCTGGCCGCGCCATCCGGCGGCTTGCGGGCCGAAACCATGGAGGACGTGCGCGAGCGCGGGCTGCTGCGCTGTGGCGTCTCGTCCAGCGGGGCCGGTCTGGCGGCGGTGGACGACAGCGGCCACTGGCGCGGCTTCTTCGTGGACATGTGCCGGGCGCTGGCCGCCGCCGTCGCCGGCAAGGCCGACCGGGTGGAGTTCGTCGAGACCAACTCCGAGAACCGCTTCGCCATCCTGCGCAACGGCGAGGTGGATGTGGTGATGGAGGGCACGACCTGGACCCTGCAGCGCGACGCCACCTTCGGCATCGATTTCCCGGCGGTCTACCTGTTCGACGGACAGGGATTCATCGCGCACCGCGCCCAGGGCATCGCCCGCCTGTCCGACCTGCCGGCCGGCGCCTCGGTCTGCGTGATCGAGCAGACCACCACCCTGCGCAACCTGGAGGACTGGATGGCCCGCAGCGGCGTGCGCTTCCGCCTCAAGCCGGTGCGCTCGACCGAGGGGGCGCTGTCGGCCTTCTTCAACCATCACTGCGACCTCTACACCAGCGACCGCATCGGCCTGCACGCCCAGCGCCTGCTGAAGGCGCCGGAGCGCGACGACTACGTCATCCTGCCCGAGGCGATCTCCAAGGAGCCGCTGGGGCCGATGGTGCGCCCGGACGAGCGGCGGTGGTTCGACGTCGTGCGCTGGGTGTTCCTGGCCACCGTGCTGGCCGAGGAGAAGGGGATCACCGCCGCCAACGCCGCCCGCCTGAAGGAGGAAGCGCAGGACCCGGAGATGCGCCGGTTCCTCGGGGCCACCACCGGTGTCGGCTGGGGGCTGGGGCTCGACGACGACTGGGCCTTCCGCGTGGTCACGCAGGTCGGCAATTACGGCGAGATCTTCGACCGCCATCTGGGCGCCGCCTCGCCGCTGGGCATCGAACGCGGGATGAACGGGCTGTGGATGCACGGCGGCCTGCACTACGCCCCGCCGCTGGGGGGGTGAGGGCGGCGGCGCTCTGCCATGCCGCACCAGCCATGCCGCACCAGCCATGCCGAGTCGCCTCATTGCCTTCGCCGCGGCTTTTCCCATCTTGTGGGCATGTTCGGCGAAAGGTTCGGCGAACGCTTCAAATCCGGGCGAACCGCCGCTATGGTGGCGCCTTCCGGGCGCCGCGCGGCCCGCTTCAGGCAGTTTCCCAGGCCATGACCAGACCCAACACCTACCGTTCCGGTCCCGACGAGCGCGGGCATTTCGGCATCTATGGCGGACGCTTCGTCGCCGAGACGCTGATGCCCCTGATCCTTGAGGTGGAGAAAGCCTACCGCGAGGCCCGGGCCGACCCCGCCTTCGAGGGCGCGATCCGCGAGCAGCTCAAGCAGTATGTCGGCCGCCCGAACCCGCTCTACTACGCCGAACGCCTGACGGAGAAGCTCGGCGGCGCGAAGATCTACTTCAAGCGCGAGGAGCTGAACCACACCGGCGCGCACAAGATCAACAACTGCATCGGCCAGATCCTGCTCGCCCGCCGCATGGGCAAGAAGCGGATCATCGCCGAGACGGGCGCCGGCCAGCATGGTGTGGCGACCGCCACGGTCTGCGCGCTGTTCGACATGCCCTGCGTCATCTACATGGGCGAGACCGACATCGCCCGCCAGCAGCCCAACGTCTTCCGCATGAAGCTGCTGGGGGCGGAGGTGGTCCCGGTGACCTCCGGCGCGCGGACGCTGAAGGACGCGATGAACGAGGCGCTGCGCGACTGGGTCACCAACGTCGCCGACACCTACTACCTGATCGGCACCGCCGCCGGTCCGCACCCGTACCCCGCCATGGTCCGCGACTTCCAGTCGGTGATCGGCGACGAGGTGCGCGTGCAGATGCAGGAGCTGGAGGGCCGCCTGCCCGACAGCCTCGTCGCCTGCGTCGGCGGCGGCTCCAACGCCATCGGCCTGTTCCACCCCTTCCTCGACGACCCGTCGGTGCAGATGGTCGCGGTCGAGGCCGCCGGCCACGGCATCGACAAGGGGCCGCTGGCCCACGCCGCCTCGATCACCGGCGGGCGCCCCGGCGTGCTGCACGGCAACCGCACCTACCTGCTCCAGGACGAGGACGGGCAGATCCTGGAAGGCCACTCCATCTCCGCCGGCCTGGATTATCCGGGCGTCGGGCCGGAGCATTCCTGGCTGCACGACATCGGGCGCGTCGAGTATGTCTCGGCCACCGACCAGGAGACACTGGACGCCTTCCAGCTCTGCGCCCGCACCGAGGGCATCATCCCCGCGCTGGAATCGGCGCACGCGCTGGCGGAGATCGTGAAGCGCGCCCCGAAACTGCCCAAGGACCACCTGATGGTGCTCTGCCTGTCGGGCCGCGGCGACAAGGACATCTTCTCCGTCGCCCAGCATCTGGGAGTGAAGCTGTGAGCGCCCTCAACGACAAGGCCGTTGACAATGGCCGCATCGCCCGGCGGTTCGCCGCTCTGAAGGCGGAGGGCCGCGCCGGCCTCGTCACCTTCATCACCGCGGGCGACCCGGATCTGGAAACCTGCCGCGCCGTCCTGCACGGCCTGCCCGCCGCGGGCGCCGACCTGATCGAGCTGGGGCTGCCCTTCTCCGACCCGATGGCCGACGGCCCGGCGATCCAGGCGGCCAGCCTGCGCGCGCTCCACGCCGGGACGACGGCGCGCAAGACGCTGGACCTCGTGCGCGGCTTCCGCGCGACGGACGCCGACACGCCGGTGATCCTGATGGGCTATTACAACCCCATCCACGCCTATGGGGTGGACCGCTTCCTGGCCGACGCCATCGAGGCCGGGGTGGACGGGCTGATCGTCGTCGACCTGCCGCCCGAAGAGGACGAGGAGCTGTGCATCCCGGCGCTGAAGGCCGGGGTGAACTTCATCCGTCTGGCGACGCCGACCACCGACGACAAGCGCCTGCCGACGGTTCTCCGGAACACCTCGGGCTTTGTCTATTACGTGTCGATCGCCGGCATCACCGGTGCTGCCAGCGCCGACAACGCCGCGGTGGGTGCCGCGGTGGAGCGTCTGAAGCGTCACACCGACCTGCCGGTGGCGGTCGGCTTCGGCATCAAGACGCCGGAGCAGGCGGCCGATGTCGCCCGCGTCGCCGACGCGGCGGTGGTCGGCTCGGCCATCGTCACGCGGCTGGCCGGCGGGCTGGACGCGGACGGCAAGGCCCGTCCGGGTCTGGCCGAGGATGTGCTGGGCTTCGTCCGGGAACTGGCCGGCGGCGTGCGCGGCGCGCGCGTCTGAGTGCGCCGGCCTAGATCGCCGGGCCGAGAGCGCCGGCTGAGCGGGATATCAGGAAGAATTCGATGAACTGGCTTACCAACTACGTCCGTCCCAAGATCCGCGCCCTCTATGCCCGCAAGGAGGTTCCCGACAACCTCTGGCACAAGTGCCCGAGCTGCGAGGCGATGCTCTTCCACCGCGATCTGGAGGAGAACCTCAACGTCTGCCAGCATTGCGGCTTCCACATGCGGCTGGACCCGATCAAGCGGCTGGCCTCGATGTTCGACGAGGGCGACTACCAGTCGGTGGAACTGCCGAAGTCGGTGGTCGATCCGCTGAAGTTCCGCGACCAGAAGCGCTACACCGACCGCCTGAAGGAAGCCCAGACCAAGACGGGCCGGCATGACGCCATCGTCGTCGGCTCCGGCCTGATCGGCGGGCAGCCGGCGGTCGTCGCGGCCTTCGACTTCGGCTTCATGGGCGGCTCGATGGGCATCGCGGTGGGCGAGGGCATCCTGGCCGCCGCCCGCACCGCCATCGCCCAGAAGGCGGCGCTGATCGTCGTCCCGGCCTCGGGCGGGGCGCGCATGCAGGAAGGCATCCTGTCGCTGATGCAGATGCCGCGCACCACCATCGCGGTGGAGATGGTCAAGGAAGCCGGCCTGCCCTACATCGTGGTGCTGACCGACCCGACGACCGGCGGCGTCACCGCCTCCTTCGCGATGATCGGCGACATCCACATCGCCGAGAAGGGCGCGCAGATCGGCTTCGCCGGCGCCCGCGTGATCGAGAGCACGATCCGCGAGACCCTGCCGGAAGGCTTCCAGCGCTCCGAATACCTCCAGGAGCACGGCATGGTGGACATGGTCGTCCATCGCCGCGACCTGCGCCCGACCCTGTCGCGCGTCCTGACCCTGCTGATGCAGCCGGTCCTGGCCGTGGCGCCGGAAGCGCTGCCGGCCGCGCCGGCCGCCGTCCAGGCGGAGGAGCCGCGCAGCCAGGCCGAGGCCGCCGACGAGACGCCGGCCCAAGCCGGCGCGGAAAGGGCCGGCGCCGAGAGGACCGGCTCCGAGCAGGCGGCCTGACCCCGCGATGTCGCTCGCCGATCCGGTTCTCGACCGGCTGAAGGGGCTGCACCCCAAGGTCATCGACCTGTCGCTGGACCGCGTGCACCGGCTGCTCGCCGCGCTGGGCCATCCGGAGCGGCGCCTGCCGCCGGTGGTCCATGTGGCGGGCACCAACGGCAAGGGCTCGACGCTCGCCTTCCTGCGGGCGATGCTGGAGGCGGCGGGGCTGCGGGTGCATGTCTACACCTCGCCCCACCTCGTGCGCTTCCACGAGCGCATCCGGCTGGCCGGCACGCTGATCGACGACGACCGGCTGGCCGCCCTGCTGGAGGAGTGCGAGGCCGCCAACGGCGGCGGGCCGATCACCTTCTTCGAGGTGACGACGGTCGCCGCCCTGCTCGCCTTCGCGCGGGAACCGGCGGACGTGGTGCTTCTGGAGACCGGGCTGGGCGGGCGGCTGGACGCCACCAACGTGGTGGACCGCCCGGCGGTCACCGCCATCACGCGCATCTCCTACGACCACCGCCAGTTCCTCGGCGACACGCTGGAGGCCATCGCGGGCGAGAAGGCCGGCATCTTCAAGCCGGGCGTCCCCGCCGTGATCTTCCCGCAGCCCGCGGAGGAGGCCGCCCGCACCCTGGCCATCCGCGCCGAGACGGTGGGCGCGCCGGTTGCCGGCTGGTCGGTCACCCCGACCGAGGGCGGCTTCCGCTTCGAGAGCGCCCGCCGCCGCATCGATCTGCCGCTGCCGGGGCTGGCCGGGGCGCACCAGATCGTCAACGCCGGGGTGGCGCTGGCCTGCCTGGACCATCTGCCGGTCGCGGTGGCCGAGGCGGTGGATGACGCGGCGGTGCGCCGCGGCCTCGCCGCCGTGGAGTGGCCCGCCCGCCTGCAACGGCTGACCCGCGGCCCCCTGGCCGACGGCCTGCCCGCCGGCTGGGAGCTGTGGCTGGACGGCGGCCACAACGACTCGGCGGGCGAGGTTCTGGCGATCCAGGCCGCGCGCTGGGCGGAGGAGGAGCCGCAACGGCCGCTGCTGCTGGTCTACGGCATGCTGGCGAGCAAGGAGCCGCGGGAGTTCCTGGGGCCGCTGGCGCCCTTCGTCACCGCCGCCCGCACCGTCGCCATCCCCGGCGAGGAGGCGTCGCTGACGGCGGAGGACACCGCCGCGGCCACCCGCGCCTGCGGCATCGCCGACAGCGCGGCGGCGGCGGATGTGGGCAGCGCCCTGGAGGATCTGACCGGGCGGGTCGAGGGGCCGGCCCGCGTGCTGATCTGCGGCTCGCTCTATCTGGCCGGCACGGTGCTGGCGGAGAACGGCTGATTCGAGGAACGGGCAAGCGGGGCCTCAGCGCCCCTGCTTGCCGTCCAACTCCAGCATGTTGCGCAGCGCGGCGAGGGTCTTGCCGAGCGTGCCCGAATCGTCCTTGGCGGTTTTCTTTCCGGACTCGTTGCCTTCCGCCGGCCTGACGGCGTCGGGCTTGGGCTTTTCCGGCGCGTTCGCGGGGACCGGCTCAACGAGGTCCACGGGGTCGCCGGCATCGTCCCGGTCC
>NZ_WHOR01000060.1:0-24497 GCF_013340925.1 Azospirillum formosense | reverse complement strand
GCTCAACAGCTTCGCCTCGGAAGTCACCCGCGTGGCCCGCGAGGTCGGCACCGAGGGCAAGCTGGGCGGGCAGGCGCAGGTGAAGGGCGTCGCCGGCACCTGGAAGGACCTCACCGACAACGTCAACGCGATGGCGACCAACCTGACCAGCCAGGTCCGCAACATCGCGGAGGTCACCACGGCGGTGGCGAAGGGCGACCTGTCGCGCAAGATCACCGTGGACGTGAAGGGCGAAATCCGTGAGCTGAAGGACACCATCAACACGATGGTCGACCAGCTCAACAGCTTCGCCAGCGAGGTCACCCGCGTGGCGCGCGAAGTCGGCAGCGAGGGCAAGCTCGGCGGTCAGGCCCAGGTGAAGGGCGTCGCCGGCACCTGGAAGGACCTCACCGACAACGTCAACCTGCTGACCGGCAACCTGACCAATCAGGTCCGCAACATCGCCGACGTGACCACGGCGGTGGCCAACGGCGACCTGTCGCGCAAGATCACCGTGGACGTGAAGGGCGAGATCCTGGAGCTGAAGGACACCATCAACACGATGGTCGACCAGCTCAACAGCTTCGCCTCGGAAGTCACCCGCGTGGCCCGCGAGGTCGGCACCGAGGGCAAGCTGGGCGGGCAGGCGCAGGTGAAGGGCGTCGCCGGCACCTGGAAGGACCTCACCGACAACGTCAACATGATGGCCGCCAATCTGACCGGTCAGGTGCGCGGCATCGCCGAGGTCGTGACGGCGGTCGCCGAGGGCAACCTGAAGCGCAAGCTGACCGTGGCGGCGCGCGGCGAGATCGCGGCGCTGGCCGACACCATCAACGGCGTGATCGAGACGCTGGCCATCTTCGCCGATCAGGTCACCAACGTGGCGCGCGAGGTCGGCATCGAGGGCAAGCTGGGCGGTCAGGCCAAGGTGCCCGGCGCCACCGGCGTGTGGGGCGACCTGACCGACAACGTGAACCAGCTCGCCGCCAACCTGACCACCCAGGTCCGCGCCATCGCCGAGGTGGCGACCGCGGTGACCAAGGGCGACCTCACCCGCTCCATCGCCGTCGAGGCGTCGGGCGAGGTGGCGTCGCTCAAGGACAACATCAACGAGATGATCCGCAACCTGCGCGACACGACGCAGAAGAACGCGGAACAGGACTGGCTGAAGACCAACATCGCCAAATTCACACGGATGCTCCAGGGCGAGCGCGATCTGGTCACCGTCACCAACATGATCCTGTCGGAGATCGCCCCGCTGGTGAACGCCCAGCACGGCGTCCTCTACGTCACCAGCCGCGACGGCGAGGAGCCGGTCCTCGATCTGGTGGCCAGCTACGCCCTGAAGGAGCGCGACGGGCTGGGCACCCGCTTCACGCTGAAGCAGGGTCTGGTCGGCCAGTGCGCCCACGAGAAGAAGCCGATCCTGCTGACCAACGTGCCCAAGGATTATGTGCGCATCAGCTCCGGCCTGGGCGAGGCGGCGCCGCTGAACATCATCGTCCTGCCCGTCCTCTTCGAGAATGAGGTGAACGCCGTGCTGGAGCTGGCCTCCTTCGGCCATTTCAGCGAGACGCACCGCTCCTTCCTGGAGCAGCTCACGGAAAGCATCGGGATCGTCCTCAACACCATCGCCACCAACATGCGGACCGAGGGGCTGCTCAAGCAGTCGCAGCGCCTGACCGCCGAGTTGCAGAGCCAGCAGGAGGAGCTGAAGACCACCAACGAGCGGCTGGAGCAGCAGGCCGCCTCGCTCCGCCAGTCGGAGGAGCTGCTGATGGCCCAGCAGGAGAAGCTGCGCCAGACCAACGAGGCGCTGGAGGAGAAGGCGGAGCAGCTCTCCCTCACCTCCAAGTACAAGTCGCAGTTCCTGGCGAACATGAGCCACGAGCTGCGCACCCCGCTGAACAGTCTGCTGATCCTGTCCAAGCTGCTGTCCGACAACGGCGACCACAACCTGACTCCCCGGCAGGTGGAGTTCGCCCGCACCATCCACGCCGCCGGCTCCGACCTGCTGAACCTCATCAACGACATCCTCGACCTGTCGAAGATCGAATCCGGCACGGTCACGCTGGAGATCGGCGCGGTGGTGCTGGACGACCTGCGCGGCCATGTCGAGCGCACCTTCGCCCAGCTCGCCGAGGAGAAGGGGCTGCGCTTCGACATCGACATGACCCAGCCGCTGCCCGCGGCCATCCAGACCGACCAGAAGCGGCTGGAGCAGGTGCTGAACAACCTGCTGTCCAACGCCTTCAAGTTCACCGAGACCGGCGGCGTCACCTTCCGCGTCGGGCTGGCCGGCGAGGGCTGGAGTGCGGCCCACCCCGTGCTGAACGCGGCGGAGGGGGTGCTGGCCTTCACCGTCGTCGACACCGGCATCGGCATCCCCGAGAACAAGCAGCGCATCATCTTCGAGGCGTTCCAGCAGGCCGACGGCACGACCAGCCGCAAATACGGCGGCACCGGCCTCGGCCTGTCGATCAGCCGCGAGATCGCCCGCCTGCTCGGCGGCGAGATCCGCGTGCAGAGCGAATCCGGGGCGGGCAGCGCCTTCACGCTCTACGTGCCGATGGAGTTCGACGTCGCCCGCACCGGCGACCCGGCGCCGAAGCTGGCCCCCTTCCTGGCGCCGACGCGGCCCATCGTGGTGCCGGGGCCGGAGGAGCGGCTGGCGCTGCCCCACCACCAATCCGTCGCCGACGACCGCGAGCGCATCCGGCCCGGCGACCCGGTGGTGCTGATCGTCGAGGACGACGTGAAGTTCGCCTCGATCCTGGTCGATCTGGCGCGGGAGAAGGGCTTCAAGGCGATCCTCTCCCACGCCGGCAGCCCGGCCATGCCGATGGCCCGCAAATACCGTCCGGACGCGGTGATGCTGGACATCGGCCTGCCCGACATCGACGGCTGGGCGCTCCTCGACCTGCTGAAGCGCGACCCGCACACCCGCCACATCCCGGTCCACGTCATCTCCGCCAAGGAGGAGCGGCGCCGCGGCCTCGCCATGGGCGCCTTCGACTACACCGAGAAGCCGGCCGACCGCGAGGCGATCTTCGCGGCGCTCGCCAAGGTCAAGGGCTTCGTGGAGCGCCACCAGCGCCGGCTGCTGATCGTCGAGAAGCTGCCCAACCCGGAGACCGGCGGCATCGCCGGCCTGATCGACCACGACAAGGGCGGCAGCGGGAGCGGTGACGACATCGACATCAGGACCGTCGCCTCCGCCGAGGCCGCCCGCGCCCTGCTGGCGCGGGAGCGGTTCGACTGCATGGTGCTCGACCTGACGATCCCCCAGCCCAGCGATTTCGAGCTGATCGACAGCCTGCGCACCCGCGATTCCACCGCCTGGATGCCGGTCGTGGCCTATGTCAGCGACGCCATCGCGCCGGAGGACGAGGCGCGGCTGCGCCGGCTTGCCGAGACGGTGGTGCTGCGCAGCGTGCATTCCGCGGACTCGCTGCTCGACGAGACGGCGCTGTTCCTGCACCGGGCGGTGGACCGGCTGCCCGACGACAAGCGCAACGCGCTCGACCAGATCCGCCAGCGCGACCCGGTGCTGGCGGGGCGCAAGGCGCTGATCGTGGACGACGACTTCCGCAACATCTTCTCGCTCGCCAGCGTCCTGGAGGCCCACGACATGACGGTGCTGCACGCCGAGAGCGGGCCGGAAGGCCTGGAGCTGCTGAAGGCGCACCCCGACCTCGACGTGGCTCTGGTGGACATCATGATGCCGCTGATGGACGGCTACCAGACCATCCGGGAAATCCGCGCCACCGCGTCCGGGCGCGGCCTGCCGGTGATCGCCGTCACCGCCAAGGCGATGAAGGGCGACCGCGAGAAGTGCATCGAGGCGGGGGCGACCGACTATCTTGCCAAGCCGGTGGACATCGACCATCTGCTGTCCCTGCTGCGGGTCTGGGCGGGACGCCGGCAGGACGGCGGCCGCAACCCCGAACGGGAGTGAGGAGAATCCGATGCCCCACACCCAGATGCCCGCCAGCTTCACCGAGATCGATGACGCCATCCTGCCGCCGCCGGAGGTCCGCGTGCTCGTCGTCGACGACGACGCGAGAAACCTGCTGGCGATGCGGGAGACGCTGGCCGACCTCGACGCCACGGTGATCCTCGCCCGCTCCGGCGAGGAGGCGCTGAAGCGCGTGCTCGATCAGGATTTCGCGGCGATCCTGATGGACGTCCACATGCCGGGCATGGACGGCTACGAGACGGCGGAGCTGATCCGCAACCGCCGCAAGTCGCGGCACATCCCCATCCTGTTCCTGACCGCCATAAACAAGGACGAGATGCACATCTTCCGCGGCTATTCCGCGGGAGCGGTCGACTACATGTTCAAGCCGGTGGACCCGGTCATCCTGCGCAGCAAGGTCACCGTCTTCGTCGAGCTGTACCGCAAGACGGAGGAGGTGAAGCGCCAAGCCGCCCTGCGCGAGCGGCTGATGGCCGAGAACTACCGTGTGCGGGCCGAGAAGCTTGAGGCCGAACAGGCGCTGCGCCGGTCGGAGGAGCGGCAGGCGATGATTGCCCGCTCCCTGCCGATCCTGCTCTACACCGCCGGACCGGAGCGCGGCACGCCCTTCCGCTACGTCACCGAGAACGTCGAGGCGCTGTTCGGCTTCCCCGCCGAGCGCTTCCTGACGGACGGCGGTTTCTGGGAATCGCGCCTGCACCCGGACGACCGCGAGCGCGCCGCCGTCCAGTTCGAGGCGATGCGGCAAGGCGGCGTATCGACGGTGGAATACCGCTGGCGCGCCGCCGACGGGCAGTACCGCACGCTTCTGGAAAAGGCCATGCTGTTGCCGGGCGAGGACGGACGGCCGCCGGAACTCTGCGGCACGGTGCTCGACGTCACCGACACGCGGGAGCTTCAGCTCCAGCTCGCCCATGTCCAGAAGATGGAGACCATCGGCCAGTTGACCGGGGGCATCGCCCACGACTTCAATAACATGCTGACCGTGGTCATCGGCAGCCTGGAGCGGCTGGCCCGCATGGCCTTCGACGACCCCAAGGCGGCGCGGCGGGTGGAGATGGCCCTTCAGGCGTCGCTGCGCTGCTCCGACCTGACGCGGCGGCTGCTCGCCTTCGCGCGGCGCCAGCAACTCCACCCGGAAAGCGTGGACATCGAGGCGCTGGTCCGCAACATGGGCGAGCTGATGGAGCGCACGCTGGGCCCGGCGATCACCGTCGAGATCGACAGCGCGCCGTCCCTCTGCCCGGCGTTGGTTGACCGCACGCAGGCGGAGTCGGCCCTGCTGAACCTCGTCATCAACGCGCGCGACGCCATGCCGTCGGGCGGGACACTGACCATCGCCACGACCATGGTGGAGGCCGAGGAGGGGGACGCCGAGCTGAGCCCCGGACGCTATGTGCGGATGACGGTGAGCGACACCGGCTGCGGCATGCCGCCGGAGGTCCTGGCCCGCGCCTTCGAACCCTTCTTCACCACCAAGGAGATCGGCAAGGGCACCGGGCTGGGGCTCAGCATGATCCACGGCTTCGTGAAACAATCGGGCGGGCAGATCCGGGTGGAGAGCGAGCCGGGCCGCGGCACCTCCTTCCACCTCCATCTGCCTTGCGCGCCGGCGGCCGCCCGCAAGGCGAAGGAGCCGGAGGACGGCGTGGAAGCCGGTCCGCTGCCCGGCAAGGGCGAGGTGGTCCTGGTCGTGGACGACGACCGCGACGTGCGGCAGGTCGCCGTCCTGACCCTCCAGGATCTCGGCTACACCGTGGTCGAGGCGGAGAACGGGCCGGAAGCCCTGGCCGTGCTCGCCGGGGAACCGCGGGTGGACCTGCTCTTCACCGACGTGGTGATGCCCGGCGGCATGAACGGGCTGGAACTGGCCCAGGAGGCGCAGCGCCGCCATCCCGCCCTGAAGGCGCTCTACGCCTCCGGCTACGCCCATGGCGTGGCCGGAGGGCTGAGCGGCGAGGGACCTGGTGCGGAATTCCTGATCAAGCCCTACCGCGACCGAGACCTCGCCCGCGCCGTCCGCAAGGCGCTGGGCGGTGGCGTGGCGGATGCCTTCCCGGAGTTGAAGCGCGCCTGACGATTGCCATCCTCGTCAAAAACCATCCTCGCCAAAGGCCGTTGTCGCCCTTTTGCCCCAACCGTAAGCGGGGCCTTGGTGTTCAGATGACGGTCGCGTTGCAATAAAGGAGTAGACGACGTGTCCGCTGTCCGCCTGTCCGGGATTCGCTTCGCCTCGGTCCTTTGCCTCGGCCTGTCCGTCGCCCTGCCCCTGACCTCCGCACCGGCCGCGGCGCAGGTGTTCACCCAGGGCGGATACGGCGCGCCGACCCAGACCAACCCGCAGAGCAGCGGCGGCAACACGACCTTCGGCATCGACAACGACCTGCTGGGCAAGCTGGGCGGGGCCGCGGTCGGGGCGCTCGCCGGGTCGCAGATCGGCAAGGGCAGCGGCAACCTGCTGGCCATCGGCGCCGGCGGCCTGCTCGGCTACTTCGCCGGCGGCTATCTGATGGAGCAGTTGAGCCCGGGCAGCCGCAACGCGGCGCAGAGCGCGGAGACCCGCGCGCTCGACGCGCCGGTCGGGCAGACCATCCGCTGGAACAGCCCGGACAGCACGAACACCAGCGGCACCATCACCCCGATCCGCGCCGGGCGCGATTCCGCCGGGCGGGAGTGCAAGGAGTTCCAGCACAAGGTGACCATCGACGGCCGCCAGGAATCCGCCACCGGCACGGCCTGCCGCGGCGACGACGGGCAGTGGCGCCTCGCCGCGACTCCGTAACTCCGGTTACAAGCCGGCCTTCACGCCGACGGTGTGAACGAGCACCGTCATCGTGTCGGTCGGCACCTCCACCGTCACGGGAACGACGCGCCCGCTCTCCGGCGCGCGGGCGAACCACACGGTCGCCTTGCGCTCGACCCCCTCGGCGAAGAAGCGGTCCCGGTCGCGGTCACCCTGGAAGCCGGCCACCGGGCGGACCGTGACCGCGCAGACCTCCGCCGTTCCCGTGGCGATGCGGTAGCGCGACGACGGCAAATCCCCCTTGCCCTGCGGCGTCATGATGATGTCGTAGCGGCGGCGCCCGTCATAGACGGGATAGCGTCCGCCGCAGCCGCCCGCCCGGCTGGCGGTCAGGATCACCGCCGCCCCGGCGCTCAACGGATCGATGCTGCCCCGGCGGCTGTCCGGCGGCACCCGCGCCGCCTTGTCGGGGCTGAGCGGCGGGTCGGCCGTCACATCCACCCCGTCGGGGCCGAAGGACAGCGTCATGACGTCCTGCTTGCGGCGCAGCCGGCGCTCGCCGCGAAAGCGGTCCGGTTCAGCGGTGCCCGCTTCCAAACGTCCGGCGGACTCGGCCCGGTAACGGAAATTGGTGAAAAGGCCGAGCCAGGGCACCGCTTCCGCCTCCAACGCCGCCCGGTAGCGGCTGGCGGCCCCCTCCACCTGCTCGGTCAGCACGACGCTGCCGCGCGCCAGGGAGACGCCGCCGCCATAGGCGGCGAAGTCGAGTTCCAGCGTCCCAGCGCGGCCCGCCGCCGGCAGAAGCGACAGCAGGCCGGCGGCCAGGAGAATCCGTTTCACGGCAATTGCCTCACGTCGATGGTCCGCCCTCCGCGACGACCAGATCCTGGTACTCCGGGTGGCGCTGGATGTATTTGGCCACGAAGGGGCAAACCGGCACAACCTTCTGCCCGCTGGAGCGGGCGTCCTCCAGCGCGCCGCGCGCGAGGGCGGAGCCGACGCCCTGCCCGGCCATGCTTTCCGGAACCTCCGTGTGGGTGAAGACGATGGCCCCATCGCGCTTTTCGTACTCCACCACCGCGGTGGCGTCGCCCACGGTCAGCTCGTACCGGTTCCTGGCCGCGTTGTTCTTCACATCCCCGCTCATTCCCCACCCTTTCCCTTGTCGTCGAAACCGATCACCACCCCCTCGTCGGGCCGCAGGCGGAGGATGCCGGACACCGGCTCCCCACCGCGGTCGAGATGGGTGGACAGCCGGATATGGGCAGCGTCCGGCACCGCGTCCACCATCCGCTCCCCGGCCGACAGGTTCAGCAGGACGCGGAAGCGGCCGGTACCATGGCGGCGCTCATAGGACAGGATGTCGTTCTCTGCCGACACCGGCTCGTAGCGCCCGACCGACAGGGCCGGTTCCGCCCGCCGCAGGGCCAGCAGGGCACGATGGAGCGCCAGCATGGAGGACGGGTCGGCCGCCTGCGCCGCCACGTTCACCCGGTCATGGTCGGGGCCGAGCGGCAGCCAGGGCTCGCCCGTCGTGAAACCGCCCCGCGGGCGGTCGTCCCAGGGAATCGGCGTGCGCACCGGGTCGCGGCCCAGCCCCAGGCCGGGGATGTTCTTCTCCCACGGGTCCTGCACGCGGTCGGGGGGAATGTCCACGTCGGTCATCCCGATCTCGTCGCCCTGGTAGAGCGTCGGCGTGCCCCGCAGGGTCAGCAGCAGCATGGCCGCCACCCGCGCCTGGCCCCGCCCCAGCCGGCTCGCCACGCGGGAGCGGTCGTGGTTGCCGAGCACCCAGTTCGGCCAGCCGCCGGGCGGCAGGGCGGCCTCGTAGGTGCGGATCAGCGCGGCCAGCGTCTTGGCCTCCCACGGGGTGGACAGCAGATGGAAGTTGAAGGGAAGCTGGAAGCCGGTCAGGTCGGCGCCGTAATAGGCCATGAGCTGGTCGATGGGCAGATAGGCCTCGCCGATCAGCAGCCGGTCGGGGCCATACCCGTCGGCCACCCGGCGCATGGCGGCGATGGCGTCGTGCACCTCCGGTTGGTCCACGGTGTGGAGGCGGATCACCCGCCGCACGGGCGACATGCCCTCCCGCCAGCCGGGGTTCGGCGGGTTGTCGCGGAATTGCGCGTCCTTGATCAGGTGGTGGATGGCGTCCACCCGGAAGCCGTCCACCCCGCGGTCCAGCCAGACGCGCAGTGCGTCGAGCATGGCATCGCGCAGCGCCGGGTTCCGCCAGTTGAGGTCCGGCTGCTCCTTCAGATAGGCGTGGTAGTAGTACTGGCCGGTCGCCGCGTCCCATTCCCAGGCGCCGCCGCCGAACTCCGACAGCCAGTTGTTCGGCGGTCCGCCGTCCGGGGCCGGGTCGCGCCAGATGTACCAGTCCCGCTTGGGATCGTCGCGCGACGAACGGCTGGCCTGGAACCACGGGTGCCGGTCGGAGCTGTGGTTGGGCACGAAATCCAGGATCAGCTTCATCCCCCGGCGGTGCAGCTCCGCCAGCAGCCGGTCGAAATCCTCCATCGTCCCGAACAGCGGGTGGATGCCCGTGTAGTCCGACACGTCATAGCCGAAATCGGCCATCGGCGACGGATAGATCGGCGACACCCATAGCGCGTCCACCCCGAGCGCCTGGAGATGGTCGAGCCGGGCCAGGATGCCCGGCAGGTCCCCCACCCCGTCGCCGTTCGAATCCTGGAAGGAGCGCGGGTAGACCTGATAGATCACCCCGCTCTGCCACCACGCGGCGCCGTCCGCCATGAAGCTGTCCGCCATGAGCGGGTCCTCAGCCGATCAGCAGGGATTCGGCGCCGTCGATCCAGACGGGGGTGCCGGTGATGTGCTTCGAGCGGTCCGACGCCAGGAACAGCGCCAGCTCCGCCACGTCGGCGCTGCTGCCCGGCTTGCCGCGGGTCAGCGGAATCTCGCCGTCGGGATATTCGGCGGCCTCCTCGGCCTTCTCGGTGTTGCGCGACTGGGTGTTGTCCTGGATGTCCGTGTCGATCATTCCCGGACAGATGGCGTTGACGCGGATGCGGTGCTTGGCCAGCTCCAGCGCCAGCATCTGGACCATGGCGACCTGCGCCGCCTTGGTGCAGGAATAGGCGGTGGCCCCGGCGTTGCTGAACACCCGCGTGCCGTTGATCGAGGCGGTCACCAGCACCGACCCGCCGCCCGCCTTCTTCAGATGCGGCACCGCGTGGTGCAGCGTCAGGTAGGTGCCGCGCAGGTTGATGTTGATGGTGCGGTCCCATTCCTCCGGCGTCAGCTCGTCGATCGGCGCCCAGACGCCGTTGATCCCGGCGTTGGCGAAGACGATGTCCAGCCGCCCGTATTCCTGGACCAGCCGGTCCACCGCCCGTTTCACGGCCTCGCTGTCGGCGACGTCGGCGACCAGGGGGATGGCCTTGCCGCCCGCCGCGGTGATCTCCTCCGCCGTCCTGCGGATCTCGTCCTCGGTGCGGCTGAGCACACCGACGCTCGCCCCGGCGCTGGCGAACAGGGTGGCAGACGCCTTGCCGATGCCCGACCCGGCCCCGGTGATGAGGGCGACTTTTCCGTTCAAATCCATGATGAAACCGGCTCCGCTGCTTGTGCTGGGACAGCAGAGCCAACCGGTGGCGGCCGGGCCGGTTCCCGTCTTTCTACGCCCCCGCGGCGGGGGCGCGGCGGTTCACCAGCCAGATGCCGGCACAGACCAGCAGCATCGCCGCGGCGAGGCTCGCGCTGACCCGCTCGCCCAGCAGCAGGGCGCCGGACAGCACGCCGAACAGCGGCGTCAGGAAGGTGAAGGCCGACAGGCGGGCCGCCGGGTAGCGGGCGACCAGCCAGAACCAGGCGAGGTAGGAGGCGAAGGCCACCACCACGATCTGGAAGGCGAGGCAGGCGAGCGCCAGCGGGCCGGGCGCGGTCACCCCCGCCTCGCCCATCAGAAGCGAGGCCACCGGCATCACCGCACCGGAAACGGCAAGCTGGTAGAACAGCACCTTGGTCGAGCTGGCGCGGACCAGCTTGCTGCCCTTGATGACGAGCGTGGTGGCCGCCCACAGCACCGCCGCCGCCAGCACCATCAGGTCGCCGACCATCTCGCGGTTCGTCGGCAGGCGCAGCCCGTCGGCGAAGGCGACGGCCACACCGACGAAGGCGCAGGCCAGCCCGGCCGCCTGGATGCCGCGCATCCGCTCCCCCGGCAGCAGCAGATGCGCTCCGACCGACACCAGGAAGGGCGCCGTGTAGAGGAACAGGATGCTTCGCGACACCGTGGTGTAGGACAGCCCCGTGTAGATCAGCAGGAACTCCCCGGCGAACAGGGTGCCGGCCAGCAGGCCCAGCCCCAGCGTGCCGTCCCGTTCGAACAGGCGCATGCCGCGCAGCGCCGCCCAGGCCCACAGCAGCGTCAGCGCGCCCAGCGAGCGCAACCCGCCCTGGAGCACCGGCGAGAATCCGGTCATGGCGACCTTGATGGCGACCTGCTGCAAGCCCCAGAGCAGGCAGAGCAGGACCAGCGTGGCGGAGGCGGCGCCGTCCAGCTCCGCGCGGCGTTCGGTCATGGCGATGGCGGTCATGATGATGGCTGCGGCGACCGGCGGTCCACCGCCATCCCCACCGCACGTCCTCCCCGGTTTTCTTCCTTCGACGTGCAGAATGGGACGGCGCCGGGAAGCCGGTCAACGAACGCCTGCGAAGGGCAGACCCGCGCGCGAGATCGATGGCCCGAGCGCACTTTTGTGCAATGCGGTACACAGGCATGCCCATAATGCGCAGCTCACCGCCGTCCCAAGGTTCATATTGAACGGGCAATCGACGGCGCCGCCTCTGCGGCACCCAGACCTTCCACAGCAAATCAACACCGGAAAAGGAACGGACGTGATCCACAAGATCATGGACAAGATCGACCGCGTCATCGCCCAGAAGCGTGAGAACGGCGAGCTTGATGCTTGGCTATCCAACGGCATGGCCCGCCGTTACTGCCAGGAACTGACGGCGTCACAGAGGCACTATTACCCTGCCCTGCTGCTCTATGTGGAACGGCACGCCGGGATCGGTTGAGACTGCGAGCGGCGGCGTTCACTCCGCCGCCTTGACCACCGGCCCCTCCAGGTCCGACCGGCGGGCGCGCAGGGTGGCGAGCTTCGCTTCCAGCTTGCGGATCTTCTTGTCGAGCTTCTTCGTCCGCTTGCCGTCCTTCTTGGAAACGGTGCCGCCGCGCGCGGCGATGCGGGCGTTGATCGCCGCCTTCGTCTCGTCCGGCAGGCGTTTCCAGTGCCTCACCTCCGCGCGGGTGCGGAAGCAGCCCATGCAGCGGTCCGCCGCGTCGTAGCGGCAGAGCTTCGTGCAGGGATTGCGGGTGTCGTGCGTGTTCATAGCGCCAAAGGATGGGTGTGGCAGGGCTGAAGGAAAAGCCCCGGCCGCCCCGTCCTGCGGGCGATTCTCAAAAAAGCGGGTCTCGGATAATCAGGGCGTCACGCGCCCGGACAGGCAGGAGGCCCGCGCCCGCTCGTCCACCGCCGCCGCCGCGGCGCCGGCCGCCCCCTCCCCGCCATAGAGCGCGGCGGGAAGCGGCCGGCCGGTGGCCTCGCCCTCCTTGCGGTGCCAGGACAGGATGCAGGAGCACACCCGCACCGCCGCCTCGGTGGAGCCGGTGTTCTGCGTCGCGAAGGGGCTGGCCTCGCAGGCCGCCAGGAAGTCCCGGTTCGCGTCGGTCCGCCCACCGTCCGGCGGGTCGCCGCTGAAGACCAGCAGCGCCGCCAAGCACGCGAAGAAGAACACGAACAGCAACGAACGCGGGTTGCGGAACACGGATGGGAGCCCCCCTTATGCCGAACGCACCTGGTTGAGGAACGCGCCGGCCTGCTCGCGCAGGGCCAGTGCCTGACGGCCGAGGTCGGCGGCGGCGGAGCGCACCTCCGACGCCATGCTGCCGGTCTCATGCGCGGAGGCCGACACGTCGCGGACGCTGTGGGTCACCTCCGATGTGCGGTCGGCGGCGCGCTGGACGCTACGGGCGATCTCACCGGTGGTGGCGTTCTGACGATCGGCGGCCCCGGCGATGCGGCCCACCAGATCGTTGACCGCGACCACCGTGCGCCCGATGCCGCCGATGGCCGTCACCGCGCTGCCGGTCACCGCCTGGATCTCCGCAACCTGCTGGGCGATCTCGTCGGTTGCCCTGGCCGTCTGGTTGGCGAGCCCCTTCACCTCGTTGGCGACGACGGCGAAGCCCTTGCCGGCTTCCCCCGCCCGCGCCGCCTCGATGGTCGCGTTCAGGGCCAGCAGGTTGGTCTGCGCGGCGATGCTCTGGATCAGCGTCACCACCTCGCCGATCTTGCCGGCGGCGGCGGCGAGTCCCTCGACCGTGTGGTTGGTGCGCTCCACCTCCTCCACCGCGTTGCGGACCATGCGGGAGGACTCGTCGATCCGGCGGGACACCTCGACGATGGACGCCGTCAGCTCCTCGGTGGCGCCGGCCACGGTCCGCACGTCGTCGCTGGCCTCGCCCGCCGCACCGCTGACCGCGGCGGCCTGCCCGCTGCTGCTCTCGGCAATGCCTTGCAGGCGCTGGGCGTTGGATTCGAGCTGGGCCGTGGTGGCGCTCAGCGTCTCGACGACGCTCAGCATCGTTTCTTCGAAGCTGCGGGCGACCGCCTCCAGCGCGTCGCGGCGGTCCCGCTCGGCGCGGGCGCGCTCCTCCGCCTGGGCGGCATCGAGCCGGGCGACCCGCTGCGCGTTCTCCTTGAAGACGCTCAGCGCCTGGGCCATGCCGCCGATCTCGTCCTTGCGGCCGAGCGCCGGGACCTCGACCGACAGGGTCCCCGTCGCCAGCCGTTCCATGGCGCCGCGCATGGCGGACAGCGGACGGAAGATGCGCCGCGACAGCAGCAGGCTGCCACCGGCCACCAGGAGCGTCACCAGGGCGCCCAGCCCGCCGATCATCGTCTGGGTGTCGCGGATCGGGGCGAAGAACTCCGCCCTCGGCACGCCGACATAGAGCACGCCGACCACCTTGCCCGAGCGGTCCTTGATCGGGTCGTAGGCGGTGTAGAAGGGAACGCCCAGAATGTCGGCCTGCCCGCGGTACGGCTCGCCCCGCACCAGCACGGCGTCGTAGACCGGCCCCTTGGCCAGCTTGGTGCCGACGGCCCGCCCGCCGTCCGGTTTCTGGACGTTGGTGGTGACCCGCGTGTCGCCCATGAACAGGGTGGCGGTGCCGCCGACCAGCGCCTTCACGCGGTCCACCGGTTCGAAAAAGCCGTTCAGCGCCCGGTCGCCGGCGTACAACGTACCGTCGCGGACATTGATGTCGCGCCCGTACTGGTTCAGCACGTCCCAGGCGACGCGCATGTTCGTTTCCTGCCGCTCGACCGCCATGCGCTCCGCATAGCGGCTCAGCAACGTCTCGTTGACCGCAAAGGTGGCGCCCGTCAACACGACCAACCCACCGACACACAGCGACACCGTCTTGCCCGCGAGCGACAGCGAGCCGACCCCCGTCAGCAATCCCATGGCGAATTCCCCCGCCCAATCATGCCCATCACATTGGAGCGTTTCGCACCCCAACGAACCGCACCGGCATAAAGGCGTCAGAGGCTCTTAACAAATCGTTCCGCCTTGCACCAGGGCGCCGGTGGCGCACTCCGGCCGGCGCTTTTTTAGAGTGATTCAAATATATATGAACAGCTGTTCATATAGATTGACACCCACACGCACCGGCGCTAGGGTCCGCTCCGTCATTGGGGAGTAGCCACCCTCCGTCGAGAGGGGCGTGCGCCAACAGACTCGGGACCTTCCTGCATCAGGCCGTCCCGTGGCGCACGCGGCAGCCGGACAGAGTCCGGCCGGTTCGGCAAGACCGATGGTGCGGACGCTCCCGAAGGCCAACCGGGGGTAGCCGTGCTGTCGTGCCCGTTTGGCCGGAGTTCGTTGCCATGCTCGGTGTGACCTCCCTCGTCCTCGCCGTCAGCCTTTCCATGGACAGCTTCGCCGCGGCGTTGGGCCGCGGCGCCGTTCAGAAGCGTCCCGGCCTGTCCGAGGCGTTGCGGGTCGGTTTCGCCTTCGGCGCCTGCCAGTTGTCGATGGCCTCCATCGGCTGGGCGGTGGGTTCGGCCTTCGCCGGCTTCGTCCAGGCGGTGGACCACTGGATCGCCTTCGGCCTGCTGCTGCTGATCGGCGGCTCGATGATCCGCAACGCGCTCGCCGGGGAAGAGGACGACGAGGCGGCCGCCGCCCGCTCGGGCTGGCTGGCCCTGCTGACGGTGGCGGTGGCGACCAGCATCGACGCCAGCGCGGTGGGGGTGGGCCTCGCCATGGCGGACGTGAACATCGCGGTGACCGCCAGCCTGATCGGCGTGGTCACCTTCCTGATGGGCTTCGGCGGCGTCCTGCTGGGCCGGGCCGCAGGCCCGCTGCTCGGCCGCCGGGCGGAGTTGATCGGGGGTCTCGGCCTTCTCGCCATCGGCACCAAGATCCTGGTCGAGCACACCCTGCTGTAACGCCCAACCGCCAGCGGTCGCCGTCCTCAGGCGGCGACGGCGTGGATGGTGTGGCCGGCGGCGACGGCGGCCACCGTCTGGGCGAGAAGGCCCGGACGCTCCTGAATCCGGTCGCAAACCGCGCTGAAGTCGATGGACAGCGCCCGCTCTCCACGGTCGCGCAGGGCACGGCAGCGCCGTTCGGCGTGCTCCAGCGTCGCCACGGCGGCCCGGATGACCCCGGCCGCGATCTTCAGCCGGCTCGCCCGCGCGGCCTCGGCGATGCGCTGGTCATTCTGCCCCAGCCAGTGGGACAACTCCTGCGCCGCCGCCGTGAATTCCCGCTCCAGCGCCGCCGGGTCGCAGAGGAAAGCGCCGCTGGGCAGATGCAGCCGGCCGTTGGCCGACGGGAGCGACAGGGCCGCCGCGATGATTGCGGAGGCCAGTTCCTGCCCGGAAAAGGGCGTCTTCACACACTCGTTCATCATACAAGCGTTCATCGGTTCGCTCTCCAGCAGGACCCGGCGCCCAGTCAGGGCATGGACGACCTCAGGGCACGGACAATTGCGCGCGGGCCATGCCGCCGTGCAGCGTGTCGAAGCAGACCACGCACTCCGGCGAGTCGGCGATGTAGGCCAGAACGTCCGCATAGGGGCCGTCGATGTGGATGAGTTCCGACCCGCGATCCTCCGCCGCGCCGCGGCTGTGGGTGATCGTCAGCATGTCCATGCGCGGGCCGCGCCCGCCGGTGGTCGCCGCCAGCACCGCCGCCCGCTGCCGATGATCAGAGTGGCGATGATCGGACGGCCGGTGATCGGGGCGCAGGGCGACCACGACGCCGGCGGGAGCGGCATCGTCGACACCGCGGACGGTGTTCGGGCGGCTTCCGGGACGGACGGCGGAAAGGGTCTTGACCATGGCTCACCTCAAGGGCTCGGGCTGGCGATACGGACGGACTGGCTTGGCGGAAGGGGCGGACAATCGCCTCGTCTCACTGTTGGTATACCGTATCCCAGAACAATCTTAGCTTCAAGGGCGATTCTGCGAAATTTTCATCCCGCTTCGCAGCATGACATCCTTTGACCCCAGAGCCGGACCGGCTTTTCCGCAGGGAGGAAAAGCGCAGGCTCCGCGCTGGACAGGCGGGCGCGGGCGTGCTCAGAGGATAGGGTCGGTCACTGTCACAGGAATCGGTCCATGGACCCGGTCGCCACTTCCGTCATCCTCGTCCACGGCGCCTTCGCCGACGGCTCCGCCTGGAGCCGCGTGATCCCTCTGCTCCAGGCCCAGGGGCTGGAGGCGATCGCCGTGCAGAATCCGCTGACCTCGCTGGACGAGGACGTCGCCCATGTCCAACGCGCCATCGACCGCGCCAAGGGGCCGGTGGTGCTGGTCGGCCATTCCTGGGGCGGGGCGGTGATCACCCAGATCGGGAATCAGGACAAGGTGAAGGCGCTGGTCTATGTGGCGGCCTTCGCGCCGGGGGTCGGCCAGTCGCCGAACGACACGCTGAAGCCCTTCCCGCCCTCGCCCGGCCTGTCCAGCGTGTCGATGGACCGTGCGGGCTATCTGCATTTGTCGGCGGAGAGTCTGGCGGCGAACTTCGCCCAGGATGTGCCGGCGGCGGAGGCGGCGCTGCTGGCCGCGACGCAGGGGCCGGTCCATGCCGGCTGCTTCCGCACGCGGGTGACCGCCGCGGCGTGGGAGCACAAGCCGTCCTGGTACGTCGTCGCCGGCGAGGACCGAATGCTTCCCCCGGCCTTCCTGCGGGCGACCGCGGAGCGCATCGGCGCGCGGACGGTCGAGGTCGGGACCAGCCACATCCCGCACGCCTCCCGGCCCGACGCGGTGGCGGCGGTGATCATCGAGGCGGCGGGCGCCCGCTGACAGGCACCCGGCCGCTTCCAATCACGGTTTCAGGGGCACGGTTTCACGGCGTCACCCGGCGGCGCAGCAGCAGGCGGGCTCCGGATCGGATTCGTCGTCGTTCGCGGCGACGCAGCCGTGCGCCGTGCCCAGCAGGCGGTGGAGATAGTCGTTCCACAGCGATCCGCAGGCCGGGGCCGGCGGCGGAACGAACGGTGTCGGCGACAAGTCCAGCGGAGGCGGTTCCGCGTGCCGGTCGAAGGTCATGGGTGTCTCCTCCAAAATGCGACCCGCCGACCGGCGGGCGTCGGCGCTTGCTGCGCTCTGATGCGCGCCACGATAGCGGAAGTCGGTGCCCTGCACAGCCTGTTCGAAAGCCACCCCACCTCCGGCATAGCGGCCGTCATAGGAGATGGATCGGCGGGTATGGCCCATCATCGGCACCGATAGCTATGCCGTGACGCCCAGCCCTCCCGCCTGTTGATGAGGCGCGAAGCCGCATCGACAAGGAGAGAGGCGCGTCATGGCGAATCTTCAGAACATCCTCGGCACCCTTCTGGCGACCGGCATGGGAGGACACAGCCGCAGGAGCGCACAGGATCTTGGGTCGATCCTGAATCGTTCGGGAATGGGTGCCGGGCCGGCGATGCACGCCCGCGGCGGTATGGGCGTCGGCCCCATGGCCGGGCTGGGCGCGCTGGCCTACCTCGCCTACCGCGCCTATCAGGAGCGTCAGCAGAACATGCCGCCCTCCGGGCAGCCTTCCTCTGGACAGGCGCCGGATCGCTCCGGACAGCCGAGCGCCAGCCCGTGGGGGGCGCCGCCGTCCGGTTCGGGCAACACGCCGGGGGGCATCCTCGGCGGCATCCTCGGCGGGGCCGGCGCTTCCGGCGGCGGATCGCTGGGCGAGCGGCTGTCCCAGGTCTTCCAGCAGCGCACCGCTCCCCCGCCCGACGCTGCCCCGTCGGGAGCCGGCGAAGGCGCGTTCCCGGAACTCGCCATGGAGGATCAGCACGCCCTGCTGCTGATCCGCGCCATGATCGCCGCCGCCAACGCCGACGGCGAGATTTCGGAGGCCGAGCGCCAGCGCGTCATGTCCGCCCTGGACGAGGCCGGCGGTGGCCCGGAGGAACGGCGGATCGTGGAGCAGGAGCTGTCCCAGCCGCAATCGCTCGACTCGCTGGTCCGCTCCGTCACCGATCCGGACATGGCGGAGCAGGTCTATCTGGCCTCGCTGATGGCGGTGGACCGCGAGCATGAGGCGGAACGCGCCTATCTCACCTACCTCGCCACCCGCCTGAAGATCGCCCCGCAGCGCGCCGAGCAGCTCAACCAGGCGGCATAACCGCTCCAACCACAAGCCCCCTCCCGCTACCCGGCGGGAGGGGGCTTTTCGTTGACGGCACTCTCTTGACCGCACGGCCACAATCGGCGCAGGGTCTTGTCCCACTCTCCGCCACCGGGACCAACACCATGCTGCTGGATGACGCCGTCGACCGCGTGCTCCGCGATCTCGAAAGCTATGGGCGCGACAACGACGCGCGCGAGGGCGACCGTGCCCGCAAGATGCTGAATCTGGAGCGCGAGACGGCGGAGCTTCTGCACATCCTGGTGCGCAGCGGGCGCCGCCGCCGGGTGCTGGAGATCGGCACCTCCAACGGCGTCAGCACCCTGTGGCTCGCCGCGGCGTTGCAGGCCATCGGCGCCACCGAGCCGCTGACCAGCATCGAGCGCGATCCGGGCAAGAGCGCCCAGGCCGCCACCAACCTGGAGCGCGCCGGGCTGGCCAGCCGCGTCACCCTGCTGGTCGGCGACGCGACGGAGACGGTGGCGGGGCTGGACGGCCCCTTCGACTGCGTGTTCTTCGACGCCGACCGCTGGAGCGCCCCGGAGCAGCTTCGCCTTCTGCTGCCGAAGCTGGAGCCGGATTGCCTGCTGCTGGCCGACAACGCCCTGTCGCACCCGCAGGAGATCGAAGGCTACGTCGCGGCGGTGGACGCCCTGCCCGGCTTCGGCTCCACCATCTTCCCGGTGGGCAAGGGGCTGCACGTCGCCTGCCGCCCCTGACCACACCGGTCGTCAGGCCGTCTCGCTCGCCAGCATCTCCGCGGCCAGCCGGCTGACGGCGGGGTAGTCGGTCTTGCCGGTGCCGAGCAGGGGGATCGTCTCCACCCGCAGCACGTCGCGGGGAATGGCGATTTCCGGCGCGCCCTTGGCCTTGGCCGCCGCCGCCAGCGCGTCGCGGGTCAGGCCGGCGCCGGCGGTGACCAGCACGATCCGCTCGCCGCGCCGGGCGTCCGGCAGGGCGACGGCGGCATGGGCGGCGTCGGGGTCGGCCTGGAGCGCCAACTCCTCGACCAGCCCCAGCGGGACCATCTCGCCGGCCACCTTGGCGAAGCGCTTGACGCGCCCGACAATGCGGATGAAGCCGTCGGCGTCGATGTCCACGATGTCGCCGGTGTCGTGCCAGCCGTCCTCCGGCGGTTCGACCACACCGGGGTTGTCGGCGCGCATGTAGCCCTTCATCACGTTCGGCCCGCGCACCCGCAGACGCCCACCCACCGGCACACCGGGGACCGGCTGCAGCTCCGTCTCGATGCCCGGCAGGGCCTGCCCGACCGTGCCGGGGCGGAAGCGGGCCGGCGTGTTGACGGCGATCACCGGCGAGGTCTCTGTGGTGCCGTAGCCTTCCAGCAGATGCACGCGCAGCCGTTCCGTGTAGGTGCGGCGCGTCTCCTCCTGCAACCGCTCGGCCCCGGCGAAGACCAGCCGCAGCGAGCGAAAGTCGTAGGGGTCCGCCGCCCGCGCCCAGGCGTTCAGGAAGAAGTCCGTGCCGAACAGCACCGTGGCGTTGGTCTGGTAGACCAGCTCCGGGATCAGCCGGACATGGCGCGGGTTGGGGTAGAACACCGTCTTCACCCCGTTCAGGATCGGCAGCAGCATCCCGCCGAGCAGCCCGAAGGAGTGGAAGACCGGCAGGCAGTTGAACACCACGTCCTGCCGCGTGAAGTCCACGACGGAGGCCACCTGCGCCATGTTGGCGAGCAGGTTGTCGTGGGTCAGCGCCACGCCCTTGGGCGGTCCCTCCGACCCCGAGGTGAAGAGGATTGCCGCCACGTCGTCCGGCTGGCCTTGCTCCGGCAGGAAGCGCTCCGGCGCCACCGACGCGGCCAGCGCCCGCAGCTTGTCGCCGATGCCCAACCCGCGCTTCACCTCCTCCAGATAGACGATGCTGTGCTCGGCGGCCAGCGCCTCGACCAGCGGGCCGAGCCGTCCCATCTCCACGAAGCGGGCCGACGTGACGATGCGGCGCAGCCCGGCGGCGCGGCAGGCCGCCTTCACGGCCTCCGCCCCGGCGGTGAAGTTCAGCATCGCCGCGGGCCGCCCGTAGGCCGCCAGCCCGAAGAACACCGCCGCGGTCGGCGAGGCGGTCGGCAGCAGCACGCCCACCGCCTCCCCCGGTTCGGTGCCGCGCGCCAGGATGCGGCCCAGCACCAGGGAACGCGCGGTCAGGGCGCGGTAGGACAGCGTCGTGAAGTCGCCGTCCTGGACCGCCGCCTTGCCCCAGCCGGTCTTCCGCCCGGCCTCCAGCAGGGCGAGCGCCAGCGTGTCGGGCCGCTGCCCGGCGGCGAAGACGGTCTCCGTCATGACGCGCGACAGCCAGGACTTCAGCGCCGCCCGCCGCTTCTTGCCGGCCAGCCCCGTCACGTCCGGGGTGGCGACCGGCGGCATGACCGTGATGGTGATCCGCGGGAACAGGCCCAGCCGCAGCCGCCCGTGCATCCGCGACAGGAAGGAGCGTTGAGCCCCCTCGATGCAGACCGGCACGATGGGGCAGCCCGCCTTGTCGGCCAGCATGCCGGGACCGCCGTTGATCTTCATCAGCGAGCCGGTGACGGTGATCCGCCCCTCTGGGAAGACGCAGATCTTGTGGCCGTCGGCCAGGGTGCGGGCGAGCAGGCGCGTGCCCATCGGCTTGGTCGGGTCGATGGTCACATGGTCGGCCAGCGCCAGGAAGGGCTTGGCCCAGGCCTGCTGCGCGATGAAGCTGTCCACGGCGAAGCGCATCCCCGGCAGGAAGGCGGCGAGCAGAGCGCCGTCCAGGAAGGACTGGTGGTTCGGCGTGACGACCGCCGCCCCCTCCAGCCGCTCCAGATGCTCGGCACCGCGCAGTTCCACCCGGAAGGCCAGCCGGAAGAAGGCGCGGGCCAGCGCCCGCCCCATCCCCACCGCGTCGATGGCGAGCGCCAGGACAACGGCGGCCAGCATGCTCGCCCCGCCCCAGGCGGCGACGGTCAGCGGCGTGACGCCCAGCGCCAGCATGGCCGCCGCGATGCCGGAGCCGACCACCATGAACAGCGCGTTGACCACGTTGGCCGCCGCGATCACCCGGGCGCGGGCCGAGACCGCCGCGCGGTGCTGGATCAGCGCGTAGAGCGGCACGGCGAAGGCGCCGCCCGCCGCGGCGATCAGGAACAGGTCGGCCAGCAGTGGCATCGCCCAGGGCTGGGCCAGCAGGGCCAGCGCCGACAGCGGCTCCGTCGACGGCGCATCGGGCGTCAGGAAAGGCAGCGCCGCCCCGGCCACGGCCGCGACGAGGCCCGCCAGGGCGGCGCGGCGCGCGTCGGCGCGCGACGGCACCCGGTGCCCCAGCCCGGCGTAGACGGAGCCGACCGCCACGCCCACGGCGAAGACCGCCAGCAGCAGGGTCGCCCCCGCGCTGTCGGTGCCCAGCGTTTCCCGCGCGATGGCCGGGAACTGCGCCATGACGACCGCGCCGACGCCCCAGAAGACGGAGATGCCGTAAATCGCCAGCATGGACACGCGGTCCTGCGCGGTGGCGCGCAGAACGCGCAGGGTGACCGACACCGGGTTCAGCCCGACGCGCACCGTCCGGTCGGCGTTGCCCGCCCGCGGGATCAGCAGCGACGCCGCCAGCCCGCCCAGCGCCGTCGCCCCGAGCAGCCCTGGCAGCGCCAGCGGGTGGGCCAGCGCCAGCGAGCCGCCGGCGATGGTGCCGAGCAGGATCGCCACGAAGGTCCCGGCCTCCACCAAGCCGTTGCCGGCGGTCAGTTCCTCCGGCTTCAGCAGGTCGGGAAGCAGGCCGTACTTGACCGGCCCGAAGACGGTGGAATGGGCGCCCATGCCGACCAGCGCGACGATCAGCACGCCGAGGTCGGCGCGCATGATGCCCCAGGCGGCGATCGCCATCAGGCCGATCTCCGCCACCTTGACGGCGCGGGCGATCAGCGTGCGGTCGAACCGGTCGGCCAGTTGCCCGGCGGTCGCCGAGAACAGCAGGAAGGGCACGGTGAAGGCCGCCGCGGCGAGCGTCGAGATCAGCGCGCCGTCGCCCGCCGTCCCCGCCATGCCGTAGACCGCCAGCACCGCGATGGCGCCGCGCAGCACGTTGTCGCCGAAGGCGCCGAGGAACTGCGTCACGAACAGCGGCAGGAAGCGCCGCGTGGCGAGAAGGCCGAGTTCGCCCATGGCTCAGGTTTCCTTTCCGGTGGACAGGCCGCGCAGCAGCGTGTCGGCGACCGTGTCGGCCAGCGTGCCGAGCGGGGCCGTCTGCCGTCCGTAAACGTGCGACTGGATGTTGAGGACGATGGCGCCGATCACGGTGTGGGCCAGCGCCTCGCGGTCGGCGTCGACGATGCTCCCCTCCGCGATGCCGTCGCCGACGATGGCGCAAACCACGTCCACCGGCGTCTCCAGCCCGTCCGGCACCAGCGGCAGAGCGTCGTGCTGCGACAGCAGGAGGAAGCGCGCGCGGTCCGGCGCCGCCTCGACCAGCCCGAAGGCCCAGGCGATGACGCGGCGCAGCCGCTCCGGCGCCGGACCGCTCCCCGCCGCCTCGCGCAGGCTGTGCGACAGGGCGGTGTATTCGGCGGCGAACAGGGCGGCGGCAAGGTCATCCTTGCTCGCCCAATGGCGGTACAGCGCCCCCTCCGACACCCCGGCGGCGCGGGCGATGTCCTTGATGGTGGTCGCCTTCACCCCCTTCTGGGCGAACAGCGCGATGGCGGCGTCCCGGACCTTGTTGCGGGCGTCGATGCGGGCATCTTTGGACATGGCGTTCCCGTCGTGGCGTCAGTCATGAGTGAACGTTCACTCACATCCTGCACGGAACCGGGCCGCGCTGCAAGGGTGATGTGACGGCACCGCATCGCCATGCGCTTTGCACGGCGGGGGCATTTTTGGGCAAGATCATTCGCACACACTCATGAAACACAGGGAAACAGGGACATGGTGAGGACGATCGAGGGGACGGAGGCGCTGACGGCGGACATGACCGCGTGGCGGCGCGACCTGCACGCCCACCCGGAAACGGCCTTCGAGGAGGAGCGGACCAGCGATTTCGTGGCGGAGAAGCTGGCCTCCTTCGGGCTGGAGGTTCACCGCGGCCTCGCCAAGACCGGTGTGGTCGGCCTGCTGCGCAACGGCGAGGGCCCGGCGGTCGCCTTCCGCGCCGACATGGACGCCCTGCACATCCACGAGCAGACCAACCTGCCCCACGCCTCGCGCAATCCGGGGCGCATGCACGCCTGCGGACACGACGGGCACACGGCGATGCTGCTGGGCGCGGCGCGCCACCTGTCGGCGCATCCGAACTTCCAGGGCACCATTGCCTTCGTCTTCCAGCCCGCGGAGGAGAACGAGGGCGGCGGGCGCGTGATGGTCGAGGACGGGCTGTTCGAGAAATTCCCCGTCGAGCAGGTCTACGGCATGCACAACTGGCCGGGGCTTGAGGTCGGCAAGATCGCGCTGCGCCCCGGCCCCATCATGGCCGCCTACGACATTTTCGAGCTGACCCTGACCGGCAAGGGCACCCACGCCGCCATGCCGCATCTGGGCACCGACACGATCCTGGCCGGCACCCAGATCGTCAACGCCTGGCAGACCATTGCCAGCCGCAGCGTGCATCCCGTCGATTCCGCCGTGGTGAGCGTCACGCAGTTCCACGCCGGCGACACGTGGAATGTCCTTCCGGCCACCGCCGTCCTGCGCGGAACCACCCGCACCTTCCGCAAGGAGGTGCAGGACATGGTGGAGCGGCGCATGGGCGAACTGGCCAAGGCCATCGCCAGCGGCTTCGGGGTCGAGGCGGAGATGCGCTACGAGCGCCGCTACCCCTCCACGGTGAACGAGGCCGGAGCGACCGAACTGGCCCGCCGCGCCGCCGCCGGAGTCGTCGGCGAATCGGGGCTGGACCTGGACCCGATGCCCAGCATGGGCGCGGAGGATTTCGCCTTCATGCTGCAGCAACGGCCGGGCTGCTACGTCTGGGTCGGCGCCGGTTCGTCGGACGGCGGGCGCAACCTGCACAGCCCGCATTACGACTTCAACGACGCGGTCCTGCCCATCGGTCTCAGCTATTGGGTGCGGCTGGCCGAAACGGTGCTGCCGCGCGCGGCGTGACGGCAACTGAAGTCCCCTCTCCCGCCCCGGGAGAGGGAGGGGC
>NZ_WHOR01000005.1:0-55775 GCF_013340925.1 Azospirillum formosense | reverse complement strand
CCTCCCGTAGGAGTCTGGGCCGTGTCTCAGTCCCAGTGTGGCTGATCATCCTCTCAGACCAGCTACCGATCGTCGGCTTGGTGGGCCATTACCCCACCAACTACCTAATCGGACGCGGGCCCCTCTCTCGGCGTAAACTTTCTCCGCCCAAATCTCTCTGGGGGACGTATCCGGTGTTAGCGTCCGTTTCCAGACGTTATCCCGAACCGAAAGGCAGGTTCCCACGTGTTACTCACCCGTGCGCCACTAAGGCCGAAGCCTTCGTTCGACTTGCATGTGTTAGGCATGCCGCCAGCGTTCGTTCTGAGCCAGGATCAAACTCTCAGGTTCAAGCTGGACACCGAAGCATCCACTTGACAGGGCCGCTCAAAGCGACCTCAACCCAAGCCTTCGAAACTGTTCGTCTCTTACTGCTTGACCGAGATGCTCAAGCGACCCGCGATGCCAGTCCCTTCCGGAACCGGTCCGCGGCCAACGGCCAAAACCGCCGCCTGCGCATCCCTTCTCACAACACGGTATCAACGATATCCAAGATCCCGCGGCTCTCAGGAGAACCGCAACACCCCGCACCCAACCCCTTCGAGGAGCGGGCCGCCAGGGCCTAAACCGATGAACCAGAAATCCGGAGACAAAACAAACAGCGCCGTATGCTTGGCGCCGCTTCTTGGATTGTCGTCCGCTTTTTGATCCGTCGCTGCCGCGCTTCTCAGCGGCGCTGCGTCGGTGGAGCGGTTTATAAGCGCACCCCGCCGAACGACGCAAGGGCTTTTTGCATTTCCATGAAAAATTCTTCACGGAGCGACTTATCACCGAAGTCCAAGCTGGAATCAGTGTATGTCCGTCACTCCCTCGGATCGGACGCCCCGCCATGGCGGAGCGCACCACCCGGGGGGAACGGCCCTGGCACGCACAACCAATTGACGCAGATACCCCTATCGGGTTGACAGTGACAAAAAGGGTGCTCATGGTCGCCTATAGAAAGTGGCAACTCCTTGGGCGGCTGAACAGCCTGCCGCCACAACGGTCCGAAACGTGTGAGGAAACATAGGAGGATGACGGTGCGTTCGAGGCTCGGTGGCCTTCCCACGCTCGCCCTGGTTGCCGCTGGTCTGGCGGGGCTCCTCTCCCACACCGTCGCACCGCCCGCCTACGCGGCGGGCGCGCGGACGGCCCCGCCGGAGCGGGCCGCCAAAGTCACCGCCAAAGAGACAAGCGACGACGATGACGAGCGGTCCCCGACCGCCCACCGTCACATCCTGTCCGTCGGACGCGGCGACACGCTGATGGACATGCTGACCGGTGCCGACGTCCCGGCGGACGAGGCGACCAACGCCATCGCGGCGCTGCGCAAGGTCTACGATCCGCGCAAACTGCAGGTCGGCCAGCAGGTCACCGTCCTGTTCGAGCCGCGCCGCGGCGGCACCAAGCAGTTCGTCGGACTGGAGTTCCTGCCGGACGTGGTGCGCTCCGTCTCGGTGTCCCGCAAGGGCGATGCCGGATTCACGTCGAGCGAATCGGAAAAGGCCGTCACCCGCCAGCCGGTTGCCGCGCAGACCGTGATCCGGTCGAGCCTGTTCGAGGCGGGGAACGCGGCCGGCGTGCCGGTGTCAGTGATGATGGCGCTGATCCGCGACTATTCCTATGACGTCGACTTCCAGCGTGACCTCCAGCCGGGCGACCAGTTCGAGGTTCTCTATGAGCGGCTGGTCACCGCCGACGGCAAATACGCCGGCGAAGGCGACGTGCTCTACGCCGCGTTGGTGCTGAGCGGCAAGGAATACCCGATCTACCGGCACAAGAGCCGGGACGGCCGCATCGACTATTACAACCGCGACGGCGAAAGCATCCGCCGCGCCCTGCTGCGCACGCCGATCGACGGCGCGCGGATCACCTCGGGCTTCGGGATGCGCCATCACCCGATCCTGGGCTTCAGCAAGATGCACAAGGGCATGGATTTCGGCGCGCCGACCGGCACGCCGATCTACGCCGCGGGCGGCGGCGTGGTCGAGGAGGTCGGGCCGAAGGGCGCGTACGGCAACTACATCCGCATCCGCCACAACACGCAGATCGCCACGGCCTACGCCCATCTGAGCCGGATCGCCAAAAGCACGCGCCGCGGCGCGCGTGTCGACCAGGGCGACGTCATCGGCTATGTGGGCACCACAGGGCGCTCCACCGGACCGCACCTGCATTACGAAGTGCTGAAGGCCGGCCAGCAGATCAACCCGAAGAGCATCGACCTGCCGACCGGCGACAAGCTGGAGGGCCGTGAGTTGCAAGCCTTCGAACAGACGGTGCGGTCTCTGGAAAAAACCTTCGATCAGGCACGCAGCGGCCTCCAGCTCGCCCGCACTCCGGGCCCGCATGAGGACAAGGGCTGCACCAGGGCGACCACCTGCTGAGGCGTCGCCCCGCCTACTCCTGGTGAAGAAAGCGGCGGATGGCGCTGGCGAGGATCTGGACGCCCCTCTCCTCGTCGTCCGCCATCTTGCGGAGGCGGTCGCGCATGGCCTGAACCTGCGGCTTCATCTGAGCCGCCTTGGCAATGGCAAGTTGCGCTTCCTCCGGTTTCATGTCGTCCTTGGCCATGACGTGCTTCCTCCGCTCGCGATCAGGATGAGACAGGCCGCCTCATGTTGCAACGGCCCTCGATGAATCGAAACGGCTTCAGCGATACAGGCCAACGCTCTCCACCGCCAGCCCACCGGTTCCCAGTTTGAACTCCGTGACGCCCGGCGCGCTGTCCGGGTTGACGCCGCCGAGGTCGAGCCAGCCCACGCCGCGCGCCTTCAGCGCCAGCGCCGCCCGCCACAGCACCAGCCGCATCGCTCCGCTCTTGCGCCCCGACTCGCTGGACCAGCCGATCTGGTAGGTGGCCGTGCCGCCATGGATGTAGAACAGCGCGCTCGCCGCGGGGCCGGTCTTGATGGACCGGTCCTCCAGCGCTGCGGCCATCAGCACCCCATCACCCTTCCCCCCGCCTTTCAGCAGCCCGTTGCGGATGCGCACGGCCAGCGCGCCGGTCATCGGGCGGAATTGCTTGGTCTGGGCCTGCTCATGCTCCTGCTTCATCAGCCAGGGCAGGTTCTTGGCCTCCCAGTCGAGGTCGATGACCAGACCGGCCTTCTCCGCCCCCTTCAACCGCTGGCGCCAGTCACGGGCCATCGCCGCGCGCAACGCCTCCTCGCCGCGGGACAGGTCGAGCCAGACCGTGCGATAGCCGGGGCCGAAGCGGCGGAAGCCGCAGCGTTGCAGCAGCGCCTCCGCCTCCGCGCCGGCGGCCAGTTCGGGGAGCAGGCTGGCTCGGTTCAGCGGGTTGTCGGGACAGGCCCGGCGCAGCAGGCGGAAGACCGCCTCCTGGGTCTCCAGATTCGGCTCACCCCCGTCAAGCCACAGCGGGCCGCGGTGGATCTGACGCTGGTGGAACAGGCGGAGCGTGCGCCGCTCCAGGAGTTGCACGATCCCGATGGACGCACCGTCCCTCTGGATCAGGCCGAGCCGCGGCACGAAGCCGTGGGTGCGCCCCATGGCGCCGGCATAGGCGAAGCACTGCGGCAGGGTGGAGCGGGGAACGCGGGCGAAAAGCGCGGCCCACTCGCCCACCGTTCCCTCGTTCCACAGGATGGTGACGGCGCCTTCGGTGGAAGTCGGAGACGGCATGGGCGGGTCCGGCGTCAGGCGGGCGGCAGGGCCGAGGTGGCCTCTTCCACCTGGGCGAAGCTCGGCCGGTATTCGGGTTCCAGCACGTTTCGCGAATATTCCACCGAAATGGCCGGCGCGTAGCCGGACAGATGCGCGATCAGGCCGATCTTCATCGCCTGATAGTATTTCCCTTCGGCGTGGTAGATGTTCTTCAGGCCGCTGGCGATCGGCGCCAGGAAGCCGTAGGCGACGAGAATGCCGGTGAAGGTGCCGACCAGCGCGCCGCCGATCAGCTTGCCCAGGACCTCCGGCGGCTCGGTGATCGACCCCATGGTGTGAATCACACCCAGCACCGCCGCGACGATGCCCAGCGCCGGCACGGCGTCGGCCACCGCCTGGATGGCGTCGGCGATCCGCTGGTGCTCGTGGTGCATGGTCTCGATGTCCTCGTCCATCAGGTCGACCAGCTCGTGCGGGTTGTCGGCCCCCAGCGACATCAGGCGCAGATAGGTGCAGAGGAAGGATATGGCGTGATGGTCGCCGTAGAATTTCGGGAATTGCTGGAAGAGTGGCGAATCCTCGGGTTTCTCGATGTGCTGTTCGAGGGCGAGCAGCCCCTTGGTCTTCGCGATCTTGAAGACCTGATACATCATGGTGAGAAGTTCGAGGAAATCATCCTTTTTGTATTTTGGCCCTTTGAAGAGGTGCCCAAGTTCCTTGCCAGTGTGTGTGACCACCGCTTTTGGATTGCCGATCAGGAACGCGCCGGCGGCGGAGCCCAGGATGATCATGAACTCGAAGGGCATCCACAGCACGCCCAGGTGGCCACCGCCCAGGACGTAGCCCCCGAAGACGCTGAACACCACGACGCCGAAGCCGATCATCACGAACATGTCTTCCGTCCTCCAGCGTCATTTTCCGTGCCTTGGCCGGTCCGCTCCGCGGAAAGCCGGTCAGGCGAGCGTGCTTGCGTTCTGCCGGCCCAGTGACGCAGCAATCCCTTGAGTTTTTGTAAATCACCCGGCGTCGGACGCGATCCTAGCCGTGACAAAGGATCGTGTCACGAAAGGAGTACCCGAAAAGCGGCCCGCCGTGGCCGCCCGCGCAAAAGAAAAGGGGCCGCCCGCGGGCGGCCCCTCTTCACACGCTCGGACGATCCGGCGCCGGCCCGATCAGCCGATCCGCCAGGTGTCCGGAGCCTTCTCCAGACGCTTGAGGAGCGCCACGCGCTGCTGCTCGATCTCGTCCGGCAGGTGGCTGCCGAAGCGGTTGAACAGCTCCTCCTGGTCCTTGGCCTCGGCTTCGGCCTCCTTCCGGTCGATGTCCATGATCTTCCGGAACTTGTCCTCGGCGAAATCGAGGCCGGCCCAGTTCAGGTCCTGGTAGCGCGGCATGTAGCCGAACGGGCTTTCCGCCGCATCCACCGCACGGCCGCGCACGCGGTCGACGATCCAGCGCAGGACGCGCATGTTGTCGCCGAAGCCCGGCCAGACGAACTTGCCGTTCTCGTCCTTGCGGAACCAGTTGACGCGGTAGATGCGCGGCAGGTTCTCCACCTTGCCTTCCATCGCCAGCCAATGGTTCCAGTAGTCGGCCATGTTGTAGCCGCAGAAGGGCAGCATGGCGAAGGGGTCGCGACGGATGGCGGCCTGGCCGACGGCGGCGGCGGTCGCCTCCGAGCCCATGGTCGCCGCCCAATAGACGCCCTCGCGCCAGTTGTAGGCCTCGAACACCAGCGGGAAGGTCTTGGACAGGCGGCCGCCGAAGATGAAGGCGGAGATCGGAACGCCCGCCGGGTCCTCCCAGGCCGGATCGATCGACGGGCACTGCGCCGCCGGGGCGGTGAAGCGCGAGTTCGGGTGCGCGGCGGGACGGCCCGAAGCGGGGGTCCAGTCGTTGCCCTGCCAGTCGATCAGGTGGGCCGGCGTCTCGTCGGTCAGACCTTCCCACCACACGTCGCCGTCGTCGGTCAGCGCGACGTTGGTGAAAATGACGTTGGAGTTCAGCGTCTTCAGCGCGTTCGGGTTCGACTTGATGCTGGTGCCCGGCGCCACGCCGAAGAAGCCGGCCTCCGGGTTGATGGCGCGCAGCGTTCCGTCCGGCTGCGGCTTCACCCAGGCGATGTCGTCACCGATGGTGCGAACCTTCCAGCCTTCGAACTCGGCCGGGGGGACCAGCATGGCGAAGTTGGTCTTGCCGCAGGCCGACGGGAAGGCGGCGGCGACGTAGGTCTTCTCGCCCTCCGGGCTTTCCACGCCGAGGATCAGCATGTGCTCGGCCAGCCAGCCCTGCTCGCGGCCCATCGACGAGGCGATGCGCAGCGCGAAGCACTTCTTGCCGAGCAGGGCGTTGCCGCCGTAGCCCGAGCCGAAGGAGACGATCGAGTGATCGGCCGGGAAATGGACGATGTACTTGTGGTCGGCGTTGCACGGCCAGGCCACGTCCGGCTGGCCGGGCTCCAGCGGCGCGCCGATGGAGTGCAGGCAGCGCACGAAGTCACCGTCGCCCAGGATGTCCAGCACCTTCTGGCCCATGCGGGTCATCATGCGCATGTTCACCGCGACGTACGGGCTGTCGGAGATCTGCACGCCGATGTGGGCGATGTCGGAGCCCAGCGGCCCCATGCTGAAGGGCACCACATACATGGTGCGGCCCCGCATGCAGCCCTCGAACAAGCCGTCCAGCTTCGCCTTCATCTCGGCCGGGGCGACCCAGTTGTTGGTCGGGCCGGCATCCTCCTTGCGCTCGGAGCAGATGAAGGTCCGGTCCTCGACGCGGGCGACGTCGCCCGGATCGGAACGGCAGAGGTAGGAGTTCGGGCGCTTGGCCTCGTTCAGCTTGATGAAGGTGCCCGATTCTACCATCTCGGCGCACAGGCGGTCGTATTCCTCCTGCGATCCGTCACACCAGTGCACCCGCTCGGGCTTGCACTTGTTCGCGATCTCCTCGACCCAGGCCAGGAGCTTCTTGTTCCGCGTGCGCGTTGTTCCGGTCATCCTTTGCCTCTCAACTCGTCTCCGGGTTCGCCGCCCCCCTGGAATGCGGGGGCCGGTGCCCGGAGGTCCGGACGGCTGGCCTTTTCGGCCCTTATCGAAGCCGTCCTCGTTCGGTGGCGGTGTCTTTCCGCCGGCTCATACCACCGCAGCCCGGCCCGCAGGCCGGACGGCGGTCATCCCGACGCGCCCCCCGGGCGCGCCCGATGTCCTGATTGGCAAGAGAGGGGTGGCCCGAGGGCCACAAACCCAAAACGGCAACGGGTCGGTCCGTTATGGTCCACTGACGTTTTCTCCTGGTTGCGCTCTTTTGCGCGCCGCTTGCCGCGGCGTCGTGGTTAGCCGTCACGATCATCCGAATCCACCGGCGAATCCACCGGCGAATCCACCGGGTCATCGGCGGCGCCGGGTGCGCTGCCGGGCACACTGCCGGTCGCGCTCTGGCGGGCCTGCCGGGCGAGCCCGGCGAGAGTGACCCTAGCGTCTTCGGGGTTTTCCACGCCGTGATCGAAATCAACCCGCGCCATTTCGCCGCTGCGGCGCAGGTCGCAGCCGTCGGGGTCGATGCCGGTCATCACCCACGGTTCGGCACCTTCCGTAGGGCGTCCGGCCAGAACCGTGGCGTACAGCCGCAAGGCGTCGGCGTGGTCGGCGTTCATGTGACTCAGGATGGCGCCCTCGGCCTCGGCCAGCGCCGCGGGAACGCCGGGCAGCAGCAGGTCGGTGCGGTCGAGCCACCGCACCCGGCCGAAGCCGGCCACCAGATGGGCGCGCTCCACCGACACCGCGTAGACGCTGAAATCGGTGAAACCGGCGTAGAGGGCCGCACCGGGATGGCGCGCCAGGAAGCGGGCGCGGTGGCGCGGCTCCTCCGAACGCTCGGCCCGTCCGAGAACGGACAGCCGCGGCCCGGACAGCGGCTCCGCCAGCCCCGCGGTTCCGTCGAACAGCAGGCCGACGCGCGGATCCCGCGCGATGTTCTTCGTGTGGTCGGCGAGGGTGGAGAGAAGAAGAAGAGGCGTGCCGTCCAGATCGAAGGCCACCTGGACCAGCGAGGGATAGGGCCAGCCGCCCCGGTCATCGTGTTGGCCATCGTGCCGGGCGCCTTCCCCGCGCAGGGCGGTGGACAGCGTCGCCAGACCGGCACCACGCATCAGACGCCTTGCGGCGCCTCCCGTATGGCCGCCGACGTCCGATGACGCCGCGGCGCCCGGCCCCGCTGGGGTCGGACGGATGGGGGACTCGTCGGAACTCATGCCCTGAAACGAATGCGTTCTCCCGCGCAGCACCGTTTCCCCGGCGCCGCATTGGTGCCATATTGGCCCAGACAAATAGGTTGGGAAAAGCGAAAAGTTGGCTTTTCATGCCTTTGCGCCGCCTCATGGGCATCGTGGAGCATAAGGAAAGCCCGCATTTCGAAATAAGACGAAACCATATCTTCCGTAGTAAGCGACCGTAACGGGCCGGTCATCCGCTGGAGCTGGCCGCCGGAGCTGGCCGCCGGAACCGGCGGTTGCCGAAACCGGGGTGTGCGATTGGGAACGCGAACGACATGTCTCACACCGTAGCGTTGGTGGACGACGACCGGAACATCCTGACCTCCGTTGCCATGGCGCTGGAAGCGGAGGGGTTCGAGGTGCGCACCTACACCGACGGCGCCGAGGCGCTGCGCGGCCTGACCCAGCGTCCGCCGGACCTCGCCGTGCTGGACATCAAGATGCCGCGCATGGATGGGATGGAGCTGCTGCAGCGCCTGCGCCAGACCAGCCACCTGCCGGTCATCTTCCTGACCAGCAAGGACGACGAGGTCGACGAGCTGATGGGTCTGCGCATGGGCGCGGACGACTACATCAAGAAGCCCTTCTCGCAGCGCCTGCTGGTCGAGCGCATCCGCACCCTGCTGCGGCGCGAGGCGGCGACCCGCGACAAGACCGCGCCGGAACCCGGCGTGCTGCTGACCCGCGGCCCGCTGGTCATGGACGGCGCCCGCCATTCCTGCACCTGGAACGGCCAGCCCATCGACCTGACGGTGACGGAGTTCCTTCTGGTGAAGGCGCTGGCCCAGCGCCCCGGCCATGTGAAGAGCCGCGACCAGCTCATGGACGCCGCCTATGGCGAGAACGTCTATGTCGACGACCGCACCATCGACAGCCACATCAAGCGGCTCCGCAAGAAGTTCAAGGCCATTGATTCCGACTTTGCGCAGATCGAAACGCTCTATGGCGTCGGTTACCGATACAGGGAGTGAGGTCCGCGGTCCGGACCACGCCCCTTCCCCGCCCGTCAAGCCCGGCGCCGCGCCGCGCGCCGCGTCCAGGCGCCGGGTGCGCGGCGTGCCGTCGCCGCTGACCCTGCGGATTCTCGCCGTCAACGTGCTGGCGCTGCTGCTGCTGGTCGGCGCCCTGCTCTATCTCGGCCGCTACCAGGACCGGTTGGTCCAGGCGGAGCTGGACGCGCTGGAGACGGAGGCGCGCATCTTCGCCTCCGCGCTCGGCGAGGGCGCGGTGCAGCGGGCCGCCGACGAGCCGGAACTGGGCCAGGAAAGCTACGAGCTGTCGCCGGAGCTGGGACGCCAGATGATCCGCCGGCTGGCGCTGGCGACGGAGACGCACACCCGGCTCTACGGGCCGGACGGGCGGCTGCTCTCGGACAGCCGGGTGCTGACCGGCTCGCCCGGCAAGATCGAGATCCAGGAGCTGCCGCTGCCGCCCTCCGGCGACCCGGCGTCCCGCGCGGTCAACGAATTCTACGCCCGTTTCATCGACGTGGTGCCGAGCCGGGAGAACCTGCCGCTCTACCGCGAGCCGCCGGGCCACGCCGCCGAATCGGCCGCCCCGCCGCCCAACGTGGAGCGCGCGCTGGCCGGCGAGAACAGCGCGACGGTGTGGCGGCTGGCCTCCCCGGTCGCCCGCTCCAACCTGCTGCTGACGGTCGCCGTTCCGGTCCAGCGCTACAAGGAGGTGCTGGGCGCGGTGCTGCTGTCGCGCAGCGGCACGGTGATCGACGAGGCCATCCGGTCGGTGCGCACCGACATCCTGCGCGTTTTCGCGGTGGCGCTTCTGGTCACGGTCCTGCTGTCGCTCTATCTGGCCGGCACCATCGCCCGGCCCATCCGCAAGCTGGCCCAGGCGGCCGACCGGCTGCGCACCGGCCATGGGCGCCACACCGAAATCCCCGACTTCACCCGCCGTGGCGACGAGATCGGGGAGCTGTCCGGCGTGCTGCGCGACATGACGGCAGCACTGTGGGCGCGCATGGACGCCATCGAGCGCTTCGCCGCCGACGTCGCCCATGAGATCAAGAATCCGCTGACCTCGCTGCGCAGCGCGGTCGAGACGGTCAGCCGCATCCAGGACCCGGCCCGCCGCGACAAGCTGATGGCGATCATCGCCGACGACGTGCAGCGGCTGGACCGGCTGATCAGCGACATCTCCAACGCCTCGCGCCTGGACGCCGAGCTGTCCCGCGCCGCGCTGGAGCCGGTGGACATCGGCGCGATGCTGCGTACGCTCGCCGACATCCACCGCACCACCGCGGAGGACGAGGACGGCGACGAGGACGGCAACGAGGACGGCGACGAAACGGAGGCTCCGCCGCAGGTCGTCATCGAACCGCCGCGCGGCGGATCCCTGACCGTGAGGGGGCTGGAGGGGCGGCTGACCCAGGTCTTCCAGAACCTGATCGCCAACGCCCTGTCCTTCTCGCCGCCCGGCGGGCAGGTCCGGCTGGCCGCCCGGCGCACCCCGGAGGGCGCGGTGGAGGTGACGGTCAGCGACGACGGCCCCGGCATCCCGGAGGGCAAGGAGGAGGCGATCTTCGAGCGCTTCTACACCGAACGGCCGGCGGGCGAGAAGTTCGGCACCCACTCCGGCCTCGGCCTGTCGATCTCAAAGCAGATCGTGGAGGCCCATGGCGGCACCATCCGGGCCGCCAACCGCCTCGGCCGCGATGGGGAGACGGTCGGCGCCGTCTTCACCGTGCGCCTGCCCCGCCCCTGACGCGATTCCGCAGGGTGGATGCGGCATAGTTGCAATTTGAGAAAAGATGTATGGACAAAGTCGTGGGTGCGGCGGATGCTCGATTCTGGTCATACCCGCGCCTGCGACGGCTGGCCTTTCGACAACCGGACGTCACCAACCGGAAGAGGGCCATGTCCGACATCAAGCCCGACCTCAAGCCGACCGCACCGCGCCCGGTCGACGGAGCCGCCCCGGCTTCGGCCACCCCGGCTTCAACCAAGGTCATCGACTTCCGCCGCTACCGGCTGGCCCGTCTCATCAACGACGCCAGCGTCCAGCAGGGCGAACTGGCGCGGATGATGCGGGTGTCGGCCAACGAACGGACGCAGCTGGCGGAGGCTCTCCAGGGCGCCCAGCGGCATTTGGCGACCATCGCCGACAGCTACACGCATCTGTTGACCCGGCTGGCCCGAGAGAAGGATTTCCGCACCGCCTGCCAGGAGGCGGCCGAGCTGGACGACCTGGACGAGATGATCCGGCGGCGCGACGCGCTGGCCAGCGAGTTGGCGGACATCCGCCGCGGCACCCGGTCGGGCCTGCGCTTGGGCCTGACCGCCGGCCGGGGCCCGTTGGGCTGAGGCCGGGACTCGGGCGGCGGGCACTGGACCATGGAGGGCGCACCGGCGCTTTCGAGGCGTATCAGGCGGGAAAAGGATGCATTTTCGGCATCCCATTGACAGAACCAGCGGCACGCCTCACTTTCGCGGGATCATGGTAACGATTCACGGCACCTGCGTCTTGGTCGGCACATGGAATGACAGCCATGGAATCGGCGGCGGCATACGGGGCGGAACGCCCGTCGGCGTGCTGCTGCGGGGGCCGTCGGGCAGCGGCAAGTCCGATCTGGCCTTGCGGATGATCGATGCGGGTGCCCTGTTGGTTGCGGACGACCGGGTGGAGTTGCGCGTGGACCAGGGCAGGCTGATGGCGACGGCGCCGGCGGCGCTGGCCGGCCTGCTGGAGGTGCGGGGCGTCGGCATCATGCCCGTGCCCGCCGCCACGGAAGCGGAAGTCGGGCTGGTCGTCGATCTGGTGCCGCGCGACGCCGTGGAGCGCCTGCCCGGAGAGGAGGCGGCGGACCTTCTCGACCAAACCGTGCCGCGCCTCGCCCTCTGCCCCTTCGACGCCTCGACCCCGGCCAAGCTCAGGCTGGCCGCCGGCGCCGCGCGGGCCGGTTCGCTGGGAAAGGTTCCGGACCTGCCATGACCGACCGCCTCCCCTTCGAAAGCCATCCCGCGGAACGGCCGGCGAGCCAGAACGGTCAACTCGTGCTCGTCACCGGCATGTCCGGAGCCGGCATGTCCATCGCCCTGAAGGCGCTGGAGGACCTCGGCTACGAGGCGGTGGACAACCTGCGCCTCTCGCTGGTCCCGGCGCTGCTGGAGCAGGCCGATCCCCGCAGGCGCCCGCTGGCCCTGGTCATCGACAGCCGCACCCGCGACTTTTCCGCCCACGCCATGCTGGAGGAGGTGGAGGCGCTGAAGGCCCACGCCGAGCTGGACGTGCGGCTGGTCTTCCTCGATTGCGGAGACGAGACGCTGCAGCGCCGCTTCACCGAGACGCGCCGCCGCCACCCGCTGGCCATCGACCGCCCGGTGCCCGACGGCATCCAGTTGGAACGCGCCATGCTGCTGCCGCTGAAGCAGCAGGCCGACGTGACCATCGACACCACGCAATTGTCGATCCACGACCTGCGCCGCATCCTGGCCGGCAACTTCCAGATCGGCACCCAGGCGGCGCTTCAGGTCTTCGTCACCTCCTTCTCGTTCCGGATGGGGTTGCCTCGCGAGGCGGACCTCGTGTTCGACGTACGCTTCCTGACGAATCCCCATTATGATCCGGAACTGCGACCGCTGACCGGCCTGGACCCCCGTGTGGCGGCGCGGGTGGAAAACGACCCGGATTTCGCCGAATTCTTCCGTCATCTGACGGACCTGTTGCAGCCGCTTCTGCCGCGCTACAACCAGGAGGGCAAGAGCTACCTGACCATTGCGATCGGCTGCACCGGCGGCAAGCACCGGTCCGTGTTCGTCGCCGAACGGCTGGCCGCGTGGCTGGGCGGGCTGGGCCTGAAGGTCGGGATCAGCCATCGGGAGCTGGACCGGCAGGCCCCGCGGACCGGCTGACGGACCAAGGTTGGACCAGAGGGGTTGACCAGGGGAGCGGATCGATCCGGATAAGGGATCGTTCATAAGTGCCGCAATATGAATGTGGCTTCGGGGGAGGCTCCAGAATTGAAGGATGTCCCATGATCGGTATGGTTCTGGTAACCCACGGGCGCCTCGCGGCAGAGTTCATCGCCGCGCTGGAGCATGTGGTGGGTGAGCAGCAGCAGGTGCGGGCCGTGTGCATCGGCCCAGACGACGACATGGAGCAGCGCCGTCAGGACATTCTGAACTCCGTTGCCGACGTGGACGACGGGGCCGGCGTCGTCGTGCTGACCGACATGTTCGGCGGGACCCCGTCGAACCTCGCCATCTCCATCATGGACAAGGCGAAGGTCGAGGTGATCGCCGGCGTGAACCTGCCCATGCTGATCAAGCTGGCCAGCGTGCGCCGCCAGGAGACTCTGACCCACGCCGTGGCCGCCGCGCGGGAGGCTGGGCAGAAATACATCAACGTCGCTTCCTCGCTGCTGTCGGACGGGTGACCCGATGAGTTCTCCGAACGAGAAGGCGCCCGACCAAGGCGCCCCTGGAATCGAAGGGCAGGCCCCCGAGGGCCGGAACCCCGAAATCTGCCAGACCGTCACCATCTGCAACCAGCGCGGCCTGCACGCCCGCGCGGCGGCGAAATTCGTGAAACTGGTCGCCACCTTCGACTGCGAGATCGAGGTGCGGCGCGGCGAGACGCAGGTGTCGGGCGAATCCATCATGGGCCTGATGATGCTGGCCGCCGGCCCCGGCACCTCGGTGGAATTGTACGCCTATGGCCGCGAGGCCGAAGAGGCCATGGCGGCGCTCGTGGATCTGATCACCCGCAAGTTCGATGAAGACTGACGTTCCGGCCGCCGGCCAGGGGCGGTCGTTGCGCGGGTTGGGCGTTTCGCCCGGCATTGCCATCGGCCCGGCCCATGTGGTGGAGAGCGGCGCCATCCGCGTCCCCGAATACACGCTCGCCGCCGACCAGGTGGAGGCCGAGGCCGCGCGCTTCGCCGACGCCTGCGGCAAGGCGCGCCGCCAGATCCGCAAGCTGAAGGCCAAGGCGCTGGTTCTGCCCGGCTCCGCGTCGGAGGAGATCGGCTTCCTTCTCGACGCCCATCTGGCGATGGTCACCAACTCCCGCCTGACGCGCGGCGTCGAGCGCCGAATCCAGCAGGAACTGGTCAACGCCGAGGCCGCGGTCCAGGCGGAGATCGCCACCATCGCCCAGACCTTCGCGAGCATGGAGGACAGCTACCTCGCCGGGCGGATCGCCGACGTGCGCGAGGTTGGTCGGCGGCTGATCCGCAACCTGATGCGGCACGAATACCAAGCCTTTTCCATGCTGAACCCCGGCTCGGTGATCCTGGCCGAGGAACTGACCCCGGCGGACACCGCCCTGCTCGACCCGCGCCGCGTCGCCGGCTTCGCCACCGTGCTCGGCGGCGCCGAGGGGCACACGGCGATCATGGCGCGGTCGCTGGGCATTCCGGCGGTGCTGGGCGTCGGCGGACTGCTGTCCGGGCTGAAGAACGGGGTCACGATCATCGTGGACGGGCTTCAGGGGCGCGTCATCATCGACCCCACCCCCGAGGTGCTGGAGGACTACCGGCAGCGTCGCGCCGAGCGGGAGCGCGAGCGCGAGCAGTTGAAGGGTCTGCGCAAGCTGCCCGCGGTCACCCGCGACAACACCGCGGTGACGCTCCAGGCCAATCTGGAACTGCCGCGCGATCTCGACCACGCTCTGGAGAACGGGGCGCAGGGGATCGGCCTGCTGCGCACCGAGTTCCTCTTCATGAACCGCGACCAGTTGCCGGACGAGGACGAACAGTACACCGTCCTGCGCTCCATCGTGGAGGGCATGGGCGGGCGCACCGTCACCGCCCGCACCATGGATGTGGGCGGGGAGAAGCTGGCCGGCTGGATGGCGGGCCGCTACGGCGAGCCGGCGAACCCGGCGCTCGGCCTGCGCGCGGTCCGGCTGGGCCTGCGCGAGCCGAAGCTGCTGGAGACGCAGCTCGCCGCCATGCTGCGGGCCGGGGTCCATGGGCCGCTGCGCATCCTGCTGCCGATGATCTGTTCGGTCGCCGAGGTGCAGCGCGTGCGCGAGATGATGGGCCAGGTGGCCCGCCGCCTGCGCCGCCGCGGCGTTCCCATCGCCGACCCGCTGCCGCCGGTCGGCGTGATGGTCGAGGTTCCGGGCGCGGCCCTGTCCGCCGATGCGCTGGCCTACGCCGCCGATTTCTTCTCCATCGGCACCAACGACCTGACGCAGTACACACTGGCCATCGACCGCGGCGACGAGCAGGTCGCCTCGCTTTACGACCCGCTGCACCCGGCGGTGCTGCGCCTGATCCAGTTCACCATCGAGGCGGCGTTGCGCGCCCGCATCCCGGTGTCGGTTTGTGGCGAGATCGCCGGCGATGCGCGCTACACGGCCCTGCTGCTGGGACTCGGCGTGCGCGCCCTGTCAATGGTGCCGCCCGCCATCCCCCTGGTGAAGCGGCGCATCCGCAAGCTGGACCTTCAGGAGGCCACCCGCCGCGCCCGCGTCATCATGGACCAGAGCGACAGCGGGCGCATCGCCGCCCTTCTGGACGACTTCAACGCCGTCGGCTGAGCAGCCTCCGCCATGACCGGTTCCCCATGGCGGCGCCGTCGTGTGGTCAATCGGAACCCGGGCCATCGCTGTAAGCCCGTGCAAGGGCGACGTCCTGGGCCGGCGTGAGCACGGCATCGACGGCACCAAGCAGTGCGGTCTCCTCCTTCTGAATGTGCAGAACGAGGCCGTCGATCAACTGCTGCCCGAAATGGCGGAAGACCGGCCAGCTTTCCTCATCGAACCCCTCACGCAGAGCCAGGGCGCATTGCCGGGCGACGCGGCGGACGAGTGGGCGCAAGGCCTCATGGTCGGTCGACAGGTCCACCGTCATCTCGTAGGCGCCGGCGGCGGCGATGGGCGGGAAGAGGCACTGTTCTTCCAAGATGAAATGCCGTTCGAGGTCTTGGCCCAGCTCCTTGCCAAGGGTGGCGAGCAGAGCGCGGCCGTCCGCGTCGAGATGCGGGATGTCGTCCTCGGTGGTGCGTTCGAGGTAGGCTTCGAAAGCGTTCAGGAGGTCGATGGTGCGGTGATGGTCGTCGTGCAGGAGTTGGCCGGTCCGGCTGTCGGTGTGCATGCCCAAAGTCTTCCGAAAAAAGGAGGTCACGCGCCGGATCGGCCATTCCAAGCGGCAAGCCCGACCAATCGTGGGTCGTCGGCGTGGTCCACCAGCATGCGCCGGACCCGCTCCTGCCACAGGATGCGGAACTGCACCGCTTCATCCGGCGATGCCGCGTGGGACAACAAACGTTGCAGAAGGTCGCGCATCGCCGGATCGACCGGCACGACGCCGCTGTCGAGCGTCGCTTGCACGCCCACCCCCGTGTCCGTGCGGACGAAGGCCATCGTCCCTTGAATGCCGACCCCGAAGGACAGGAGGTTCCGGCGATCGAAGCGCCCGCCGATGCCCATGAAGCCGGTGTTCTCCGTCGCTCCGGTCAGCAGCGTGGCGACGCTTGCCATCACGCCGGCCACGCCGTCGTCGGCGGCCTCGCGGACCGACACCGCAACGGCCCCGCGTTCGGGCACCTCATCAGGATACAGACGCTCCAACGACCGTACGGTCATCAGGTAGGCCCCCGCGACGGTTGGACAGGAATGGCCGGCCAACCGCACGGCATCGGCATAGCCGTAATGAATCAGGCCGCCCTCGGCCGCGCCGAGGAACTCGCTCAGCGGGTCGCGCAGGACGAGCCGCGGCGCCGCATCGTAAAAGGATGGAAAGGTCATAACCGGATCATGCCGCGACGATGACCGAGCCTCTTTGTGCCCGCGCAAACCGCGCGCCGTTCGGCGTGGCCGAGCACCAGCGGCAAGCAGGGAATGCCCACAATGGAAGGCGGGGGTTTCGACCCCCACCCTCCCCGTGCGCATCCCGTCAGGATGGGATCAATGCTTCATTTCGCCAAGCTGCTTGCGGGAATCGCCGCTCTTGTCGAGGATGATGCTGTCGTCCGCCTTGCCATCGACTTCCAGAATGCCGATGAGCCCCTTGGTGGCGCGGCTCAGAGCGTGGTCGACCAAGGCGTACTTGCCCGGGTAGTCGACCTTGAATTCCACCATCGTCGCCCCGCCGGGCGCCACCGTGACCGTCTGCACGTTTTTCAGCGGCGGCGTGTCCAGGGCACCGAGGTTGTGGACGCGATCGAAGATCTCGCCGATGACATGGAAGGACGAGGTGAAGTTCGGCCCGCCGACACCGAACCAGATGCGCACGGTTTCGCCCACGCTGGCCTTCAGCGGCTTGTCCTTCACCAGACCACCCACGGCGCCGTTGAACACCAGATAGCCGGGCTTCTCGTTCACCAAGCCGTCGTAGTCGTCTTCCGCCGCCGGCAGGTTCTTCGCCTTGGTGGCGTAGATCTCCTGCTGCATGACGTAGAATTCCTTGTCGACCTTCGGCAGACCGTCTTCGGGTTCGACCACGATCAGACCGAACATGCCCTTGGCGATGTGCTGGGCGACCATCGGGGTGGCGCAGTGATAGACGTAGACGCCCGGCGCCATCGCCTTGAACGAGAATTCCTTGGTCTGGCCCGGCTCCGCCTGGGTGATCTGTCCGCCGCCAAGGAAGCCGGTCGCCGCGTGGAAATCAATGGAATGGTTCATGACCGACCCCGGCGCGTTCGTCATGGACACGTTCACCGTATCGCCGACACGGACGCGGACCATCGGGCCGGGGACCTTGTTGTTGAACGTCCAGTACGTGTAGGTCGTGCCGTCATCCAGCCTGGCTTCGACCTCGGTCGTGGTCAGCACGACGTTGTGGGTCTTGGGCGCGCGCTTGCCCGCCGCTTCCGGCGCCGGGACCGCCGCGGGGTCCTGGACGATGTCGACCGCCGGTTCCTTGACCTTCGGCTCGGCGTACAGCGTGGTGGCCGATGCGGCGCCGATCCCGGACAGGGCGATGAGGGCGGCGGCGCTGACGGTGACGAGGAAGGTCTTGGTTTTCATGATGCAATCCAGGGCGATTGTTGCTTCCGAAGCCAACGTCCCAGATTTCGTGTCCCCGTTACTTGACGGCCGTCAAGAATTTGAAGAAAACGCGACACGCCCGCCACTTTCGGAATTGGTCTACTTTTATCACAATTGCAAGGAATCGCCTGCTGAAGGGAGGTGGTGAAGGGGGGCATGACACGCCTCGCCGCCGTCCGAGCCATCCCAAGGACCGTTCGACCACACAACGGCGCGGAACATGGATGAAGCCACCGCCGGCGATGCGCCGGCGGCCGCGACGTCCGGCGCTACGGTTGTTGGTCTCCGTACAGCCGATTGCTCGGGTAGCTCGGAAGGGGGCCGGCCGCCAGGCCGCGGCACAGGAGAGCCGCCGACGCCTGCGCGATCTCGTCGATGGTCCAGGCCCCCTCGGGCCGATGCCATTTCGTCACCCAGTTTGCGGCACCCAGGACGGAGAAGACGGCGAATTTCGGATCGCAGCGCAGGATGCTGCCATCCGTCACCCCGGTGCGCACGACGTCCTGCAAGCGGCGCTCGAAGGCATCGCGCTTCTCGATCACCACCCGCAACTGTTCGTCGCTGAGCGACCGCTCCTCCAGGATGACGACGCTGAAGCTGTCCTCGCCGATGATCGAAATGACATAAGCGACGAGACTGCGCCGCAACCGCTCAAGACCATTCAGTGACGGATCAGTGCAAATGGTTTCCAGCGCCTGGTCCGCCGCGGCCAGATGGCACTGAAAGAGAAGATCCTGCTTGTTCTTGACGTAATAATAGAGCGTGGCCTTGGATACTCCGAGAATATCGGCGATATCGATCAAAGATGTTCCGTGATAGCCATTTCGACGGAAGGCCGCGGCAGCGACTTTATAAAGCACCTCAAGCTTGAGGCTTCTCTGCTGCTCAGGGTTGAGGACAGATTTGTTCCAGCGTGCCATGTCGTCCGTTGCCTCAGCCTTCGCGATGTACCGCAACCCGCTTCACCAGCGTGTCCCCTTGGAACACAACCGGGCGTTCCGATCAAGCCCAGATCGACCTTCAGGGTGCTAATTTGACTCTCAAGTCGAAAAAACGTCTTGGGAGTTGACACATCGATCCCTGGGTCTGATTATTGGCCAAACAATCATGAATTGGGATTGGGGGGAGAGCATGGACAACGCGACGAGCAGGTCGCCGCGTGCTGAGCGTGCGCGCTGGGCGCAGCCGGGATTCAAATACCCGTCGCGCAGCGTCGCCCATTCCGCGGCCTATCAGGCCGAACGCCTGACCGCAGCCGATGTCGATCCCGCTCTTTACGGCGACCGCTACGAAGCCGGCCTGTTCGGGCTGGACTGCTTCGACTCGATGGTCGCCAGCGGCCTCGACATCGACGGCTACGTGTTCTTCTCGCAGGTCTATCGCCAGATCCGACCGTCCAGGGTCGGTGAACCGCTGACCGTGACCGGCTGGGTCCGCGACCTGCACCGGGTGAGAAAGGGCCACAGCGTCACCGAGCTCTACCACCTGACCGACGGCGAGGGCCGCGTCTGCATCGAGACCGAATTGACCGGCCTCCTCGCCGATCCGCCGGGCCAGACGCCGCAGAATTCCGGCAACGCACCGCCGATGCCGCGACGGGCGGAACCCCCGGCCGATGGCTGGACCCTGCTGCGCGAGAAGCAGGTGACGCCCGACAAGGTCCGCGTCTTCTCCCAGGATGTCGGCAACGACATCCACTTCGACGAGGAGTTCGCGCGCCGCCATGGGTTCCGCGCGCCACTGGCCCAGGGAATCATGACGGCGGTCTGGCTGTTGTCCGTGCTGGCGGACGAGCGCCCGCCCGCCGCCTTCGACGTCGAGGTGCGTTACCTGCGCCCGGTCTTCTGGGACTCCCGCGCCAGCCTCTGGGTCCGCCGCTCCGCCGACGGTGCCCTGGAGATGGTGCAGAGCCGCAACGACGAGGGCAAGGTCACGGCGGACATGCGGGTGAGGTCGTTGTCCTACGACCCGTTGTCCCATGGCCCGTTGTCCCATGGCCCGGCGCCATCCCAGACTCCGGCGGGAGGATGACGCCATGTCGGCCATCATCGTCCAGCTCGTGGTGTCCGGCCTCCTGCTCGGCGGCATCTACGCGCTGATCTCGATCGGGCTGACGCTGATCTTCGGCGTCTCCCGCATCAAGAACTTCGCCCATGGCGATTTCGTCATGGTCGGCATGTACCTGACCTATGTGCTGAACAGTTGGAGCGGCCTGGACTCCTACCTCGTCCTGCTGATCGTGACGCCGCTGATGTTCCTGTTCGGCCTGTTCCTGTCCTGGGCGATCATCCGTCCGATCCAGGGCGCGCCGCAGGTGGCGCAGATCTTCGCCACCGTCGGGCTGGGGCTGGTCTTGCAGAACGTCACGCTGATGATCTTCGGCGGCGATTTCCGCACCACAGCGTCGGTGTTCGCCGGCAAGGTGCTGCGGATCGGCGACATCGCCCTGCCGGCGCCGCTGCTGATCGCCTTCGCGGTCGCGATGGCGGTGGTCGCCGTCATCTATCTGTTCCTGAAAACCTCCTACACCGGCAAGGCGATGCGCGCGGTGGCGCAGGACCGGCGGTCGGCGTCGCTGATGAGCATCGACGTGAAGGGGATCGACCTGTTCACCTTCGGCCTCGGCACCGCCTGCGCCGGGCTGACCGGCGCCCTGCTGGCGCCGATGTTCCCGGTCTATCCGACGGTCGGCATCAACCTCGTGCTGATCGCCTTCGTGGTGGTCGTGCTCGGCGGTCTGGGCAGCATCGCGGGCGCCCTGATCGGCGGCCTGGCGATCGGCCTGATCGAGACGCTGAGCGGTTTCTTCATCGGTTCCGAGATGCGCCAGATGGCTTACTTTCTCGTCTTCCTGGCCGTGCTTCTGCTCCGTCCCGCCGGGCTGTTCGGTCAGCGCGGCTCCGAAAAGCTGGGGGCCTGACCCATGACGCTGACGTCCCTCCTGGCTCCCTACCGGCCGACCCGCAAGGGCCTCCTGCTGTCCCTGGCGATGGTCGCGGTCCTGGTGGCGCTGCCGTTGATCGCCGCCGATTCCTACACGCTGCACTTCCTCTGGAAGGTCCTGTTCTGGGCGCTGGCCGCCGCCGCCTGGAACATCGCCGGCGGCTACGCCGGGCAGTTCTCGCTGGGCCATGCCGCGTTCTTCGGGCTCGGCGCCTACGGTTCGACTCTGCTCTACATGCATTTCGGCCTGTCGCCCTGGATCGGCATGTTCGTCGGGGCAGCCGCCGCCGTGGCCTTCGCGACGCTGATCGGCGCGCTGACCCTGCGCCTTCAGGGGCCGTTCTTCGCGCTGGCCTCCATCGCCTTCGCCGAGGTGCTGCGCATCGCCATCGTCAACTGGCGCTCCTTCACCGGCGGGGCGGAAGGGCTGTCCCTGCCGTTCGACCCGAGCTTCGCCAACATGATGTTTTCCGACCGGCTCTGGTACGTCTACATCATGATGGCGGCGCTTCTGGTCGTGCTTCTCATCACCTACGTGCTGGAACGCTCCTGGATCGGCTACGCCCTGGCGGCCATGCGCGAGAACGAGGAGGCGGCCGAGGCGCTGGGCGTCGACACCGTGCGGACCAAGCTGTTCTCCATCGGCCTGTCGGCCTTCCTCAGCGCCATCGCCGGCACGCTCTACGCCAACTACATCCTGCTGATCGAGCCGTCCACCGTGCTCAGCATCGGCTTCTCGGTGGAGATCGCTCTGATCGCCATCATCGGCGGCATGGGCACGCCGCTCGGCCCCGTCCTGGGCGCGGTGCTCATCGTTCCGCTCAGCGAGTATCTCCGCGCGGAGTTCGCCGGCAGCCTTCAGGGCCTGTACCTGCTCGTCTACGGCGCGCTCCTCATCGTGATGGTCATTGTCCTGCCGCAAGGCCTGATGAGCGCCGTCCGCGCGCCGCGCGCCACCGCCCGGCGCCTGCGCGGGGCGTTTGGCGGGTCCACCCGTCGCCGTCCGGTCCGCAAGGAGAGCCGCCATGCTTGAAGTCCGGGGCATCAGCAAGCAGTTCGGCGGCCTCCGCGCCGTCAACGATGTCCATCTCCGCATTGGAGAGGGTGAGATCGTCGGCCTGATCGGTCCCAACGGGGCCGGCAAGACCACGCTGTTCAACTGCATCGCCGGGGCCTTTCCGCCGACGGAGGGGCAGGTGCTGCTGGAAGGCAGGAGCATCACCGGCCTGAAGGCGCATCAGGTCTGCCGCGCCGGGCTGGCCCGCACCTATCAGATCGTGAAGCCGTTCGGCGGGCTGTCGGTGCTCGACAACGTTGTGGTCGGCGCGATCAACCAGACGCACAACATCGCCGAGGCCCGCCGCATCGCCGAGGAGGCGCTGGTCCTGACCGGGCTGGCCGACCGCCGCGACGTGCCGGCCGCGAGCCTGCCGCTGCCCGGCCGCAAGCGCCTGGAAATCTCCCGCGCTCTGGCAACCCGGCCGAAGGTGCTGCTGCTGGACGAGGTCATGGCGGGCCTCAACCCGTCGGAGGTGGAGAAGGCCATCCTGCTGATCGAGGCCATCCGCGCGCACGGCGTCAGCATCCTGATCATCGAACATCTGATGCGGGTCATCACGGCGGTCAGCGACCGGATCGTGGTCATGAACCACGGCAGCAAGCTGGCCGAGGGGCTGCCGACCGACGTGCTGAACGACAAGGCGGTGATCCAAGCCTATCTGGGGGAGGACTTCGGTGCTCACGGTTAGAAAGCTCGATGCCTTCTATGGCGAGATCCAGACGCTCCATGGAGTCGACCTGGACGTCCGGGAAGGCGAGGTGGTGTCCGTCGTCGGCGCCAACGCGGCGGGAAAGACCACGCTGCTGAACGCCATTTCCGGCACGATCGAACGGTACGGGCGGGTGTCCTTCTTCGACCAGGACATCGGCTCCCTGCCGCCGCACGCGATCGCCCGGCACGGACTGGTCCAGGTGCCGGAGGGCCGGCGGCTGTTCCCCTTCATGACGGTGCGGGAGAACCTGGAACTCGGTGCCTTCGCTCCGCACGCCCGCGCCCACCGCGCGGAGAGTCTGGAGCGGGTCTTCGACCTGATGCCCCGGCTGCGGGAGCGCTCCGGCCAGCTCGCCGGGTCGATGAGCGGCGGCGAGCAGCAGATGTGCGCCATCGGCCGCGCGCTGATGGCGAAGCCGCGCGCGATCATGTTCGACGAGCCGACGCTGGGCCTCGCCCCGATCATGGTCGACGTGGTCTTCAAGCTGGTCCGCAGCATCAAGGAGACCGGGATCACCATCCTGCTGGTCGAACAGAACGTGAAGCATTCGCTCGCCATGTCGGACCGGGGCTATGTGCTGGAGAACGGCCACATCGTCCTGTCCGGCCCGGCGGCCGACCTGCTGACCGACCCGCGCCTGAAGGAAGCCTATCTCGGCGGCTGATCCGCGAGAGGGCAACGGCGCGACGATACAAAACACATAGGGAGGAAAAACCATCATGAGCTTGAAATCCATCCTCGCCGCGGCGGCCATCGCCGCGGCGGCGGCCGGTGCCGCCGTTCCGTCCCAGGCCGCCGATCCGCTGAAGATCGGCGTCCTGTTCCCGCTGTCCGGCCCGATGGCGCTGATCGGCAACGAGGCCTATCAGGCCGCCGAGGTCGCCCGCGACATGATCAACAAGCGCGGCGGCGTGCTCGGCCGTCCGGTGACCTACGCCGTCGCCGACGCGCCGGCCCCGACCGCCGCCAACGCCGAGGCGACCCGGCTGATCGTGCGCGAGAAGGTGCCGGTGATCGCTGGCAGCTACGCCAGTTCGCTTGCCCTGGCCGCCAGCGAGGTGGCGGAGCGCGAAGGCGCCCTGTACTGGGAGACCATCGCCGTCGCCGACAAGATCACCCAGCGCAAGTACAAGAACACCATCCGCCTGACCTTCAACGCGTCGATGATGGGCCAGACGGCGGCGGACTTCGCCAAGGACATCGCCGGCAAGCTGGGCAAGGACCCGAAGGATCTGCGGATCGCCGTGATCTCCGAGGATTCGGAGTTCGGCCAGTCGGTCGGCGACGCGGCGGCGAACCAGACGAAGACCCTCGGCATGCAGCTGGTCGCCAACGAACGCTACAGCCGCACGGTGAACGATCTGTCGTCGCTGGTGCTCAGCCTGAAGGCGGCCAAACCCGACGCGGTCATCGCGACCTCCTACCTGAACGACGCCGCCCTGTTCTGGCGCCAGGTCCGCGAGCTGGATCTCCACATTCCGGCCATGATCGGCATCGGCACCGGCTACGCGCTTCCCGACTTCCTCGCCGCGACGGGCGCCAGCGCCGACGGCATCTTCGACGTGGACGCCCCGGCCTCGCCGAACGTCTCCAACCTGCCGGAGGCGACGCAGAAGCTGTACGCGGAGTTCATCGAGGGCTTCCGCGCCAAGGAGAAGCGCGATCCGGGACCGCTGGGCCTGATCGCCTTCGGCGGCTTCTGGACCCTGTTCACGGACGTCATCCCGCGCGCGGGCTCGACCGATCTGGCGGCGCTGCGCAAGGCCGCCTACGCCACCGACCTGCCGGACGGCAGCCTGCTGACCGGCGCCGGGGTGAAGCTGAACCAGATCGGCGAGAAGGAAGCCGGGCAGAACACCCGGGCGCTGATCTCGGTCATGCAGTGGCAGGACGGCAAGCTGCAGGTCGTCTGGCCGCAGAGCGCCGCCAACGCCGAGATGCGCAAGGTTCCCCTGCCCAAGTGGAGCGACCGGTAACGGCGCCGGGCCATCGGCCCGACGGGACGGCTCCCTCTCCCAGGCTTGGGGGAGGGGACGTCCTTTTTGATCCCTCTTTCCAACGGCTCATCGGATGACGACAGGACCGTGATGACGCATGTGGCTCCCCCCTTCACCGTCACCCCCATCGACCAGTTGCGCCACGCCGCCGCGACGGCGCCCGGCGCGCGCGTCCGATGGAACGGGCACTCCCTGTCCTACGGGGATCTGCTGGACCGCAGCCTGCGCTGCGCGTCGGCGCTCCGGGGGCTCGGCGTCGGTCCGGGCGACCGGGTCGCCTTCTGGCTGCCGAACGGCATCCCGTATCTCGACCTGTTCTTCGCCTGCCTGCACATCGGCGCCATCGCCGTCTCGGTGAACACCCGCTTCCGCCGGGCCGAGGTGGAATCCATCGTCAGCCGCACCGGCGCGTCGGCCATCGTCGTCTGGCCCGGCTTCAAGAACATCCCGTTCCTGACCATGCTGGGCGAACTCGACCCGGCCGCGACGGCGTCGCTGCGTCTGGCGGTCCTGTGCGAAGACGATGGGCGGTCCGGCTTCCCGCTGCCGGGTGTGCGGGTCGTTCATCACCATGACCTGCTGGCCGAGGCGGCCGGCGAAAGCGCCGCGGCACCGGAGCTTCCCTGCATCATCTTCCCGACCTCGGGCACCACCGGTCTTCCCAAATTCGCCCTGCACCGCCAGGGCGCGGTCGCCCACCACGCCGCGCAGGTGGCGGTCGCCTTCGGCTATGACGCCGACGACGCCCATCTGCTGCAAGCCATCCCGTTCTGCGGCGTGTTCGGCTTCTCGCAGTTCGCCGCCACCCTGGCCGGCGGCGCGTCCGTCACGCTGATGAGCCTGTTCGAGCCGGAGGAGGCCCGCGACCTGATCCGGTCGCGGTCGATCACCCACCTGAACGGACCGGACGACCTCTTCAAGCGCCTGCTCGACGTCTGCCCGGAGGACAAGCCGTTTCCGTCCCTGCGCGACTGCCTGATCGCGTCCTTCAACCCGACCCTGGCCCTGTTCCCCGAAGAGGCGGAGCGGCGCGGCGTGCCGATGACCAACGGTTTCGGGATGAGCGAGATCTTTTCGTTCTTCTCACGACAGGCCCCGAACGCCCCGATCGGCCTGCGCAAGCTGTCCGGCGGCCATCCGGTCAATCCCAAGGCACGGGTGCGGGTGCGCGACACCGCCACCGGACAGGTCCTGCCGCCGGGCGGGATCGGCAGCCTGGAGATCGCGTCGGACACATTGTTCTGCGCGTATTTCGGCAATCCCGAAGCGACCCGCGCCGCCTTCACCGAGGACGGCTTCTTCATCACCGGCGATCTGGCGACGATGCGGGTGGATGGCGGCTTCATCTTCAAGGGCCGCAGCGGCGACGTCCTCCGTCTCGGCGGCTTCCTCGTCGATCCGGCGGAGATCGAGACGGTGCTGCAACGCGACGACAGCGTGGAGACCGCCGTGGTCGTCGAGGCGGCGACGGAGCGCGGCAACAAGCCCGTCGCCTTCCTGCGCCTGCGCGAGGGCGCCGTTCTCGACGAGGCCGCCCTGCGCGAGCGTGTCGGAGCCGCGCTTGCCGATTTCAAGATTCCGGCGCGTTTCGTCGTGGTGGACCAGTTCCCCACGGCGATGAGCCCCAACGGAGAGAAGATCCAGCGCGGCAAGCTGAAGGAGCGGGCGCAACTGGCGTTCTCCGCGGGCGGCTGACGCGCAGCGCGCACCGCCCCCGGCATTCAACACTTCCCGCAGCGATTCCCGTCGCCGCTAAACAAGGACCCAACCATGGCCGAAACTTTCAATGCCTTTGTGATCGAAGACGTCGACGGCAAGCCCAAGGGCGGCTTCAAGCAACTCACCCTCGCCGACCTGCCGGACAACGACGTGCTGGTCGAGGTTGCCTACTCCACCGTCAACTACAAGGACGGGCTCGCCGTCAGCGGCAAGGGACGCATCGCCCGCAAGCTGCCGATGGTCGCCGGCATCGACTTGGCGGGGACCGTGGTCGAATCCCGCTCCCCCGCCTGGAAACCCGGCGACAAGGTGGTGGCCAACGGCTGGGGCCTGTCGGAAACGCAGTGGGGCGGCTACACCCGTTTCCAGCGCCTGAAGCCCGAGTGGCTGACCCGGTTGCCGGACGTCTTCTCGCTCGAAGAGGCGATGGGCATCGGCACCGCCGGCTACACGGCGGCGCTCTGCGTCGATGCCCTGGAAAAATGGGGCGCGGTCCAGCCGGGCGGCAAGGAGGTGTTGGTCACCGGGGCCGCCGGCGGCGTCGGTTCGGTCGCGGTGGCGCTGCTCGCCAAGCGCGGCTATCCGGTGGTCGCCTCCACCGGCCGGCCGGAGACGCATGAGTACCTGCGCAGCCTCGGCGCCGGCGGATTCATCGACCGCGCCGCCCTCCAGGAAAAGGGCGCCCCATTGCAGAAGGAGCGCTGGGCCGGCGGCGTCGACTCGGTGGGTGGGCAGACGCTGGTCAACGCGCTGTCGCAGACGGTCTGGGGCGGTGCCATCGCCGCCTGCGGCTTGGCCGGCTCCTCCGATCTGCCGGGGACGGTCCTGCCGCACATCCTGCGCAGCGTGGCGCTGCTGGGCGTCGACTCCGTGATGGCACCGCCGGACCGCCGCGACGCCGCATGGACGCGGCTGGCCCGCGACCTGGACAAAGACCTGCTGAAGACGATGTATGAGGTGCAGCCCTTCGAGGCGCTGCCGGATCTGGCAAGCCGGATCCTGGCTGGCCGGATTCGCGGTCGCGTCGTCGTCGACGTTCGCGGCTGAGAAGGCGCCGCCTCCTTGCGGTGGCCACCCGCCTGCTCCGGGTGGCCACGGCATTGGTGCGAAGATCGGGGGACGGTGATCAACAAGCACCGCGGGCGAAGGATCGGCCCCCGCGAACGCCGTCATGCGGTCGAAAGGGGGCTTTGCGGTGGATGCGCGTCAATTGACGCGCCGGCCGTATCCGGCCAACAGGCCTACGGGACGGACAGCGTCCACGTTTCACACAAAGCTGACGCACAGCGCCGGGCCACGTTCCCGCCCATCCCAGGGACGGGCTCTGGTTTTGAAACACCGACGCGGAATGCGGCGCAGCCCAGATCGATTCCCATAATCACGCTGGCCTTCTCTATTATTCAGGCACTAAACAGCATTGATCAGGTACCGTTTTAGTTTTTAATAAGCATTTTCGTTGCAGCGGCTGCCATAAATTTAGTGTGACGCCATAACTCACAATGAATAGCCGGATTAGTCAATATGGAAGTCTTTCATCGGAAATGCCCTTTGCATAATATGGGTATGCCTGATCGCGTTGCGGCATGATCATTACGTTAAAATCCCTATACGACCGCTTGCGATGACCGAGGCTCCCGGCTGTGTGCGGGCGCCTCTCAAGACAGCCGTCGCCATGGGCGTGTTCCGGCTCGCCTCGGTTCCCCATGGGTCCGGGAACGCTCAAACTGGTTGCTCTGATTTGCGGTGGCCAAGCGAACCCTCTGAACTCGAAGGTCATATCTTCATGAGACTGTGGGTCCGCAAAATCGCAGGGAGAATCATCACGCTGCTCGTCGTGAGTGTCGTCGTTCTGCTTCTCGTGCGCGCCTATGACTCGCAACGTGGCCTGCCACTCGAGATTTGGCACACCTTCGTGCCACAGGAACTGCACGGGAAGGATCTGGAGAGCGGCGGCTGGACCGAATACATGACGTCGGAAGCGGCCATCTTCGACAGTGTCCGGGCGGAAGTCACCCAGAAACTGCCCCCGGGGGAGCGCGTCCCGGTCAACCGGTATTTCGATGGAAGCCCGATCTACCCCGGGCGGTTCGATCAGGACTGGAACCGTTCCTATGTGCTCGAACCCGACGGTCCCGTCAAAGGAGCGGTGCTGTTCCTGCACGGTTTGACCGACTCCCCTTACAGCCTTCGTCACATCGCCCGTCTTTATCAAGCGTACGGCTTTGTCGCCATCGCCATCCGGTTGCCCGGACACGGCACGGTTCCCGCAGGCCTGACGGATATCGCGTGGGAGGATTGGCTGGCGGCCACCCGGCTGGCGGCGCGGGAAGCGCAGCGGCGCATCGCTCCGGACCAACCGTTCCATGTGGTCGGGTTTTCGAACGGCGGCGCGCTTGCGATGATGTACGCGCTCGACGCCCTCGACGATGCACGGCTGAAGCGCCCCGACCGCATCGTTCTGATCTCGCCGATGATCGGGATCACCGCATTCGCGCGCTTTGCCGGGCTGGCCGGTTTGCCCGCGATCTTCCCCCCCTTCGCGAAAGCCGCCTGGCTCGGCGTGGTGCCGGAATTCAACCCCTTCAAGTACAACTCGTTTCCGGTCAACGGCGCGCGGCAGTCGCATCTGCTGACCTCGGCCCTTCAGAGCCGGATCGCGAACCTTGCGGGCCATGGCCGGCTGGACGGCCTCGCCCCGATCCTCACCTTCCAGTCCGTGATGGACTTCACCGTCAGCACGCGCGCGATCCTGTCCGGACTGTACGCCCACCTGCCCGCCAACGGCAGCGAACTCGTGCTGTTCGACGTGAACCGCAACACCAAGTTCGGCCCGCTCCTGAGTTCGGCGTCCGACACCATGCTGGCGCGCATCCTTCCCGATCCGCCCCGCCGGTTCAGAACCACGATCATCACCAACGCCGATGCGGAGCGCCCCGACGTGGTCGCACGCACGACGGAGGCCGGTGCGGAGACGGAACAGGTGCAGGAATTGGGGCTGGTCTATCCCCCCGACGTCTATTCGCTCTCGCACGTCGCCCTTCCCTTTCCGACGACCGACTCCCTGTACGGCCTGCACCCCGATCCCAACGAGGATTTCGGCATCCACCTGGGCGCGGTGGCCGCCCGGGGGGAGCGTGGAGCGCTGATCGTCAGCATGGATGCCCTGCTCCGCATGTCATCCAACCCCTTCTTCCCCTACCTGCTGGGGCGGATTGAGGAAGCCTTGGCGCATGAAGCGTCCGGGGAAACGTCCGGACACCCCCTGCCCAACGACCGGTCCCCCTGAACACCCTGGAAGGCGGTGAAGACATGGCCACCAAGAAGGTCGCGATCGCTTGCCAGGGGGGAGGAACGCACGCCGCGTTCACCTGGGGCGTCCTGAAAACCATCCTGACGACGAAACAGGGCTGGGACAAAACCCCACGGGACGGCGACACCTTCGACATCGTCGCGATCAGCGGCACGTCGGCGGGCGCGCTGTGCGCGCTGGCGGCGTGGTACGGCCTCGCCCCGAACACCGCCGACACGGCGTGCGGCACCATCGGCAAGGCCGTCGAGCGCCTGGACTTCCTGTGGACGACCTTCGCCGCGACCACCCCGGTGGAGACCGCCCACAACCATCTGGTCGCCGCCCTCCTGGAGTGGAAGTCGCAGGGTCTGCCGTTGCCGGCGGCCAACCCCTACGCCGCCGTCGGTCAACTGGGACTGGCCGGCCTCAACATGATGGGAGCCCGCTGGCAGTATCTTGGGTTTCCGGAGTTGCTGAAGGACCTGTGTCCGCATTTCGACGCGATCGATTGGCCGCGGGTGGCCGAAGCCGACATCCGGATTCTTGCGGGCGCCATCGAGGTGCTCAGCGGCAATTTCGAGGTGTTCGATTCCAACAAGACCCTCGAACAGATGGGCCTGCGGCCGGACGGCCGGGAGATCAACCAGTACGACATCACCCGCTGGCGCATGCGCCGGGCGATCTCGTTGGAAGGCGTGGCGGCGTCGGGAACGCTTCCGGAAGTCATGCCCGCGCAGGTCATCCCCGGCATGGTGTTCCCGACCTGCGTGCCGGGCCGCACCGTCACCCGCAACGGGTTCTATTGGGATGGCCTGTATTCGCGCAATCCGCCGGTGCGCGACCTTCTCGACGGCAGGGTGAAGGACGACAAGCCGGACGAGGTCTGGATCGTGCGCATCAACCCGCAGGAGTTCCATCCCGCCTCCCCGAACATCGGTCTCGAGGACATCCGGGACCGGGAGAACGATCTGGCCGGCAACCTGTCGCTCAACCAGGAACTGGACGCCATCATGACGATCAACCAATGGATCGAGCGGCACGGAAACGAACGCCCCCCGCTGGACACCCACAAGATCGTCGCGGTCCGGACCATCAAGATGACCCGCGACACCGCCTGGGGCCTCAAGCACACCTCGAAGTTCAACCGCAGCCTGGATTACTTCGCGGCGCTTCGCGAGGAGGGGCGAACCGTCACCGAACAGTGGCTGGCGGACTGGCGCAGGCTCGGCAAGGACTTTCCCCGCTATCCCTACGACGCGCGCTACCCCGAGCCGCCCCAGCCGCCTTCGCACGGAGCCCCCTGAGCAGGCCCCACGGAGCCACCGCCATGATCGATCTCGCCGTCGTCCTCGCCGCGCTCGCGCTGCTCATCGTCCTGGCCTATCGCGGCGTGACCCTGCTGATCGCCGCACCGGCGGCCGCGCTGCTCGCCGCCCTGCTGACCGGCGGCCTGCCGATCCTCGGCGCCTACACCCAGATCTTCATGGCCAACACCGGCTCCTTCATCATCGCCTTCTTTCCCCTGTTCATGCTTGGGGCGATCTTCGGCAAGCTGATGGACGACACCGGGTCGGCGCGATCCCTTGCCCGGCTGGTCAGCGGCCGGCTGGGGCCGGACCGCGCGGTCGTGTCGGTGGTGCTGTGCTGCGCCGTCCTGACCTACGGCGGCGTGTCGGCCTTCGTCGTCGCCTTCGCGATCTACCCGGTGGCCGCCGCCCTGTTCCGCGACGCCGACATTCCGAAGCGGCTGATACCGGGCGCCCTGGCGCTGGGCGCCTTCACCTTCACCATGTCGGCCCTGCCGGGAACGCCGGCGATCCAGAACGCGATCCCGATGCCCTTCCTGGGCACCACGGCCTTCGCCGCGCCGGGCCTCGGGATCGTCACAGGGTTCGTGATGTTCGTGCTGGGGGTGTTGTGGCTGGACCGGCGCGCCGCCACCGCAAAGGCATCCGGCGAGGGATACGGCGACCATGACGACGGCACTCCGGTGCTGGACCGCGTGGCGCGCGAACGCGCCCAGTGCGAGGGATTCGACATTGCCGAACTCTCCGCCGAACCCGCGCGGCAGGGACGCGCCGACGCGGAGGCCCTGCCCCCCGCCGCGCTGGCCGTGCTGCCGATCGTCGTGGTCATCGCCAGCAACTTCCTGTTCGTCCAGGTCGTCGCTCCCCGGATGGACACCGCCTTCCTCGCCGAGCCGCGGTTCGGCGCCACGACCATCGAGGCCGTGCGCGGCGTATGGGCGGTCATCGTGGCGCTGTTCCTCGCCATCCTTCTTCTGATCGCCGGCAACTGGAACCGCCTGGGCGATCTGCGCACGAGCCTGGACAGGGGCGCCGACGCTTCGGTCCTGCCGATCTTCAGCACGGCGAGCCTGGTCGGCTTCGGCGCGGTGATCGCCGCCCTTCCGGTCTTCGGGACGATCAGCCAGGCCGTTCTGGCCATCGGCGGCGGCAATCCCCTGGTGTCGGTCGCGGCGTCCGTGGCGGTTCTGTCCGCGATGACCGGCTCGGCGTCCGGCGGCATGAGCATCGCCCTCGACTCGCTCGGTCCGGCCTTCGTGGACATGGCGCAGGCGTCCGGCTTTTCGCTCGACGTGATGCATCGGGTGACGGCGGTCGCCTCGGGTGCGCTCGACGCGCTGCCGCACAACGGCGCCGTCATCACGCTGCTCACCGTCTGCAGGCTCAACCATCGCGACTCCTATGGCGACGTCTTCGTCGTCGCCGCCGCCATACCGATGCTCGCCCTGGTCGTCCTGATCGTTCTGGCCAGCCTGCTCAAGCGCCTCGGGGTCTAGGGCGAACGTCACATCGGGATCGCCGGACGCCGCAAGAATGGGGGAATGCGTGAACCACAATCGAGCCGAACGCGCACACCGCCGATGGGCTCTGCTCGCCGTCGCGCCGTCGATCCTGCTCGCGGCTTGCGGTTCCGGCGAGGAACCCGTCGCGGACCCGGTCCGCCCCGTGCGGGTGGTGACGGTCGCGAAGCATGAGGGCGGCGAGACCCTGTCGTTGACCGGCCAGATCCAGGCGCAGGACGAGGTCAGCCTCGCCTTCCGCATCGACGGACGGATGATCGAGCGCCTGGTGAATGTCGGCGATCAGGTCGAAGCGGGGCAACCCATCGCGCGCCTGGACCCCGAACCCTCCCGCAACGCCCTGAGAATGGCGCAGGCGAACCTGAGCGCCGCCATGGGACAGCAGACGCTGGCACGCAACGACTACGAACGGCAGGAAACCCTCCTGGGCCAGGGCTGGACGACCCGCGCCCGCTACGACACCGCGGCGCAGGCGCTGAAGGCCGCGGCGGCGCAGGTCGATTCGGCGCAGGCGCAGTTCGACACCGCGCAGGATAACCTGGGCTACACGGAGTTGGTGGCCGACGGCGCCGGCACGGTCACCGCCCGCGGCGCCGAACCCGGCGAGGTGGTGGCGGCCGGCCGCATGATCGTGCATCTGGCCCGCCGGGACGGGCGCGACGCCGTTTTCGACGTTCCGGCACCGGTGTTCCGGATCGCCCCCGCCAACTCGGTCGTCACGGTGTCCCTGGCCTCCGACCCCGCGGTGCAGACCATCGGGCGCGTGCGCGAAGTGGCGCCGCAGGCCGATCCGGTGACCCGCACCTTCACGGTCCGGGTCGGCCTTCAGGACCCGCCCGACGCGATGCGCCTCGGCTCGACCGTCAACGGGTCGATCCAGGTCGGCGGCGTGGGCGGCTTCGAGATTCCCGCAACGGCCCTGACGCAGGCCAACCGGCAGCCGGCGGTCTGGGTCGTCGATCCGGCGACGGGCACCGTCGCGTTGCGCAACATCGACCTCGAACGCTACGACCTCGCCCGCGTCATCGTCGCGCGCGGCCTCGAAGCCGACGAGGTCGTGGTCACCGCGGGGGTGCAGGCGTTGCGGCCGGGGCAGAAGGTGCGCATGCTCGGGGCCGGGCCATGATGAGCGGTTTCAATCTCTCCGCGTGGGCGATCCGGAACCGCTCCCTGGTCCTCTTCCTGATGATCGGGGTCGTCCTGGCGGGAACGGTCGCGTTCCTGAAGCTCGGCCGGGCGGAGGACCCGGCCTTCACCATCCGCACCATGGTGGTGCAGGCGCAGTGGCCGGGCGCCACCCTGGACGAAACGCTCCAGCAGGTGACCGAGCGGATCGAACGGACGCTGCAGGAGGTGCCGAACCTCGACACGTTGCGCAGCTACACGGTTCCCGGAACGACCGTGATCTTCGTCGATCTGGTCGGCAGCACCCAGGGCCGCGCGGTGAGCGACACCTGGTACGAGGTGCGCAAGAGGGTCGGCGACATGCGCCACACCCTTCCGCAGGGCGTCCTCGGCCCCGGCTTCAACGATGACTTCGGCGACACCTTCGGCATCATCTACGGCTTCACCGCCGACGGGTTCACGCACCGCGAACTGCGCGACGCCGTCGAAGACGTCCGTTCGCGCCTGCTGCTCGTCCCGGACGTCTCGAAGATCGAGCTTCTGGGCGAACAGGACGAGCGCGTCTACGTGGATTTCTCGCTGGAGACGCTGGCCGGGCTGGGGGTCGAGCCCGGCGCCCTGATCGCCGCGCTGCAGGCGCAGAACGCGGTGCGTCCGGCCGGCGTGCTGCGCACCGGCAAGGAGGCGCTGTCCCTGCAGGTCTCGGGCGCCTTCACGTCGGAGCAGGACATCCTCGACGTCAATTTCGTGGCCGGGGGGCGCATGCTGCGCCTGCGCGATCTGGCCGAGGTGCGCCGCGATCTGGCCGATCCGCCCCAGCCGCTGTTCCGGGTGAACGGCGAGCCGGCCATCGGGCTCGCCATCGCGATGCGTCCGGGCGGCGACATCCTCGCCCTCGGCCGGAACGTCTCGGCGGCGATGGCGCGCATCGGCGCCGGCCTGCCGATGGGGATCGAGGCGCATCTGGTGGCCGATCAGGCGCGCACGGTCGACGAGGCGATCTCCGACTTCATCACGTCGCTGTGGCAGGCCGTGGTCATCGTGCTGATCGTCAGCTTCGTCGCGCTCGGCCTGCGCGCGGGCGCCATCGTCGCGATCACGATTCCCTTGACGCTGGCCATCGTCTTCGCCGCGATGGATCTGCTCGGCATCGACCTCCAGCGCATCTCGCTGGGCGCGCTGATCATCGCGCTCGCCCTGCTGGTGGACGACGCCATGACCACCATCGACGCGATGACCCGGCGGCTCGCCGCCGGCGACCGGATGGAGGTCGCCGCCGTGTATCCCTACAAGGCGCTGGCGGTCGCGATGCTGTCCGGCACGCTGGTGACCATCGCCGGTTTCGTGCCGATCGGATTCGCGCAGAGCTCCGCCGGTGAATACACCTTCTCCATCTTCGCCGTCGTGGGCATCGCGCTGATCGCGTCGTGGCTCGTCGCGACCGTCTTCGCACCCGTCCTGGGCATGATGCTGCTGCGGCCGCCCAAGCCGGGGCGGGGCGGAGAGCCCGGCGCCGTGCTGCGGCTGTACCGCCGCCTTCTGGGCGGGGCGATCCGGTTCCGCGGGGTGACCATCGCGACGACGCTCGGCCTGTTCGTCGCCGCGATCCTGGCGCTGGGCCTCGTGCCGCGGCAGTTCTTTCCGCCGTCGGACCGGGTCGAGCTTCTGGTCGATCTCCGCCTGCCGCAAAACGCCTCAATCCACGCCACGCGCGAGGCGGTGGAACGGTTCGACGCGCTGCTGGCCAAGGAGCCGGGGATCGCGCGCTGGAGCAGCTATGCCGGGCGCGGCGCGATCCGCTTCTACCTGCCGCTGAACGTCCAGCTCGCCAACCCCTTCATCGGCCAGACGGTGGTCGTGACCACGGACATCGCGGCGCGCGAACGGCTGCAATCCCGTCTGGAGACCCTGCTGGCCGAGGAGTTCCCGAATGCCGTCGCGCGCGTGTACCCCCTGGAACTCGGGCCGCCCGTGGGATGGCCGCTGCAGTACCGCGTCGTCGGGCCGGACCCGAGCGAGGTGCGCGAGATCGCGCTGAAGCTCGCGCAGGTCGTCGCGACCTTTCCCGAGACGCGACGGATCAATTTCGACTGGATGGAAACCGCCCGCAAACTGCGGGTGCGGATCGACCAGGACGAAGCGCGGCGCCTGGGCCTGAGTTCGGCCGCCGTCGCCACCATGCTGAACGCCGCCGTCTCGGGAAGCCCCGTCACGCCGATCCGCGACGGGATCTACCTGATCGACGTTCTGGCGCGGGACGCCCGCGGGCAGACCCTGTCGGTGGAAACCCTGCGCAGCCTGCCGGTGTCCCTGCCGAACGGGCGGAGCGTTCCGCTGAACCAGCTGGCGTCCTTCGGCTACGCCCAGGATCTTCCGCTCGTCTGGCGGCGCGGACGGCAGCCGACCCTGACGCTGCAGGCGGACGTCGCGCCCGGCGTCCCACCGGAATCCGCCATCGACGCCCTGGCGCCCCGCATCGCCGACCTGTCGGCCGCCCTGCCGCCGGAATACCGCATCGAGGTCGGCGGAATCGCGGAGGAAAGCGCCAAAAGCCGCGCGTCGGTCTTCGCCGTCGTCCCCCTGATGCTGCTTCTGGTGCTGACCGTGCTGATGGTCCAGCTTCGCAGCTTCCAGCGTCTGGCGATGGTGCTGAGCGTGGTGCCGCTCGGCCTGATCGGCGTCGTTCTGGCGCTGCTGGCGTCCGGCCAGCCGCTCGGCTTCGTCGCCATATTGGGGGTCCTCGCGCTCGTCGGCATGATCGCGAAGAACGCCGTCATCCTGATCGAGCAGATCGAGGCGGAGCGGGCCGCCGGACATGGCATCACGGACGCCGTGGTCGAAGCCTGCGGCTCCCGGTTCCGCCCGATCATGCTGACCGCCGCCTCCACCGTGCTCGGTCTCATCCCGATCGCCTTCACGGTGTTCTGGGGTGCGATGGCCTTCGCGATCATGGGCGGCCTCCTCGTCGCGTCGCTTCTGACGCTCGTCTTCCTTCCGACGCTCTATGTGGCGTGGTTCGGCCGCCGCGAGACGGTGCGCAAGCCAGCTTCGGCTCGTCCATCGGCGGTGTGACCGCCTTTGGACATTCGGTCTTGAACGCGGGAGATGAGGATGCCGCTGGACACGAAGAACGACGTCATCGACATCAGGCTCTGCCACCTGTCGCAATTGTTCGACAGCGTCGATCCGTCGCCGTTCCGCGAAGGCACTCTGACGTCGGGCGCCGAGGAGTATTTCCTGAGGCGTGTGAAGGAACAGCCCGCGAATCAGCCGGTTCGCATCGTGATCCATCTTCCGGCCGAGGAGATGACGCGGTATCCGCGGTTCGACGTCGCCGCCGCGCTGACCGGCCATTTCGCCGCCTGTGCCGCCGGCGAGGCGAAAAGGAATCGCGAGTCGATCCGAACCTGGCGCCAAGCGGCCTTGATCGGCTTCGTCGTTCTGTCGATCTGCCTTTTCCTTGCCTGGCAGATCTCCAACAACTTTCCGGCTCGCCCGATGACCCGGATTTTGCAGGAAAGCTTCGTCATCCTTGGTTGGGTCTCGGTCTGGAGGCCCATCGAGACCTTTCTTTACGAGCTGCTGCCGCCGGACAAACGCCGCCGCAAACACCTGCTGCATCGCCTCTCGTCCGCCGACGTCGTCGTGTGCGATTGATTTCGGCGCAGCCGCCGATCGATCATGCAGGCCCCGCGCCCAGGCCTTGGCGGCCTGGGCCGAGGTCGCCGACCCGCCATTCGCTGCCTGACCGAGCGAGCCGACGGTGCCTCACGCGCCACGCCGGCAGATGCTCTCGGTGAGCCGCGCGAAAGCGAGCATGCCGGGATCATCCACGCCGATGCTCTTGTCGGCATACATGCGGGCACGTCCCATGCGGCAAGGTTCGTTCCGGAAGCGGACGAGCGCCTCGTCACAGGCTGCGACCGCTCCTGCGCGGATCGCGGCCTGATTCCCGGCGCCGGCCAGGGCCGAGGTGACCGCATCGAGCGCATCGACCACGGTCTTGTCCCCAAGCTTCGCGCCGCCTCGCGCCATGACGGCATCGCGCGCCTGTTCGAGAAGGGGAGCCAGTTCGCTCCAGGGGATTTCGGTCCGCCCCTTCGTCCTCTTCGACATCGTCAGGAGCCCGGTCGCGAGCAAGGTGCCGAGGCTCGATCCCGTGGCGGCGGTCGCGGCCTTGGCAAGGATGCCCAGGCTCACCCCGACATCGTCGATCCCATCCATCCGCTGCCCGGCCATGAGATCCAGCACCCGGCGCAGCATGCCGCCGGTGTCCCCGTCGCCGAGCCTGGCGTCGGCCGCGTTGAGTTCCTGTTCAAGGGTCGTCATGCGCGCGTGCGCGAGGGCGACACCGGCGGCGATGTGCGTGACGGTCAGGCCCATGGTCAACCAACCTTCCAGAAGGGGCAGGATGCCGGAGCGGCGAGAAGCCGTTCCAGCTCATCGTCGAGGAAGCAAAGGCTGAGCGACACGCCGGCCATTTCCATCGAGGTCACATAAGGCCCGACCAGGGGCTGGACGACCGCCAGCCCAGCCTTGTCCAGCCGTTCCGCGACGCGCCGGTACAGGATGAAGAGCTCTTCCAGGGGGGTGGCGCCGAGGCTGTTGACCAGGACCGACACCCGGTTTCCGCTTCCCTCGGGGCGTTCCGCCAGAAGGCGGTCGAGCATCTCGTCCGCGACGGCATCCGCCGGCTTGAGCGTGTCGCGCCAGATGCCGGGTTCGCCGTGGATGCCGATGCCCATTTCCATGTCGCCTTGGGCGATGCGGAACGACGGTTCCGCCGCACCGGGGATCTGGCAGGACGAGAGGGCGCAGCCGATGGTCCGCGTCCGCTCCACGGCCTTCGCCGCCGCCGCGGTCACCTCGGCCAGCGAGGCGCCCTCGTCGGCCCGGGCGCCGGCGATCTTGTAGGCGTAGACGATGCCGGCGACGCCGCGCCTCTTGCTGCGTTCCTCGGGGGCGGCGCTGGCGATGTCGTCGGTGCCGAGCACCGTGCTCAGCTCCAGGCCCTCGTCCTCCAGGAACTCCCCCGCCATGTCGAAGTTCATACGGTCGCCGCCGTAGTTCCCGTACAGGCGCAGGACACCGCGCCCGCCGTCCGCCGCCTTGATCGCGGCCATGCAGGAATCCACGGTGGGGCCTTCGAAGACGTTGCCGATCGAGCAGGCGTCGACGAGGCCCGGACCGACATAGCCGGTGAACAGGGGCAGGTGTCCGGATCCGCCGCCGGTCACGATGCCGACCTTGCCCGACCGGGCGCCTTCGGTGCGGCGGATCACCCGGCCCGCCGGTCCATCGCGCATGAGTGACGGATGGGCGGCGCACAGCCCGTCAAGCATCTCGTCCACATAATGCGCAGGATCGTTGATCAGCTTCTTCACGATGGATTCCTCCCGTTGCGCCGCGTCCGCGCGCCATGACAGCCCTCCGCCCGCAGCGCTCCGGCGCGTCGGTGCCTGGAAGGATTCGATGGTCGGATGCGGGCTTGTGGGGCTTGGGGCCGGACGCTGGGGCCCGGTCCCGCCCGTTACGTGATGGGTGTGGTGAGCGCCAGCGCCGCGGCGTCGTCACCGTTGCTGTAGCCCAGCTGGAGCGAAATCGACTCCGCGTGGCTCATGACGACCGGGGCGAGGCTCTGCACCCGTTCGTGCGTCATGCGCGTGGCGGGGCCGCTCACGCTCACCGCGGCGAAGACATGGCCGCTGGTGTTGCGGATCGGCGCGGCGACGCAGCGCACGCCGATGTCGATCTCACCGTCGTCGATGGCGTATCCGCGCTGGCGGATCGCCGCCAGATCCTCCCTCAGCCGGTCGGGGTCGGTGAGGGTGTTGCGTGTGTAGGCCGGAAGCCCCATCCCGAGGACGCGGTCGATGACGAGGTCGGATTGGAAGGCCAGGGTCGCCTTGCCGACACCGGTGCAATGGCAGGGCGACGCCTCCATCGTCGTCGTCGCGTTGTTCTGGCCGGACCGGCCCCCCGCGCCCCGCTCGATGAAGACCATCTTCATGCCGTCGAAGACGCACAGGTGGACGGTCTCCCGCGACAGCGTGCTGAGCGCGTCCACGTACGGCTTCGCCACGCGGTGCACGTCCATGTTGGCCAGAACGATCGATCCCAGCTCGAAGAGCTTGATGCCGAGCCGGTACTCGTCGCGGCTGTGGTCCTGTTCCAGGAACCCGATTTCCTTGAGCGTGAGAATAAGGCGGTGTGCCGTGCTGCGCGGAAGCTTGGTCCGGCGCGCCACATCGGCGAGCGACAGCCTGCGGTCGACCGTGGAAAAACATTCAAGGACGCTGAGCATCTTTCCAGCTGACTTGATGTTGTTCGTCTTCAAGAATGCCTGTTCCTTCTGCTCCCCTGCCGGACAGGCGTATCGGGCTTGGCCGTTGAGCCCTGTTCCGCCTGCTTCAGGCGCAGGGCGAAGCAAAGATCGGCCAACCGGCCCTTCGGGGTCAAGTCGTGTCGACGTGCTCATCGTCCCTCCCTGGCGTCCCTCCCTGGGGATGCCACCCTCGCAAGCGCGCTTCCGAGGGTGGCCGGCATTCCATGGCTTCGGCCGACGCGGTTATTCCGCCGCGGCCGTTGTCGGCGAGGCCTCGTAACGAAGCACCTCGCGCAGGGCGGCATCGATGCGCGCCTTCTGCGCCTCGGTGGCGGCGGGCATCGGCTGGCGCGGGACGCCGACCTCGCACCCTTGCCGGCTGAGCGAATGCTTGACGCACCCCGGCAGGTTGTCGCCGTTGATCGTGTTCCAGAAGGCCAGCAGACTCCGGTGGATTTCCAGCGCGCGCGGATGGTCGCCAGCCTGCACGGCGTTCCACAGCGCGACGGTCACGCCGGGCACCGCGGCCGGGTTCGCCGCGATGGTGCCGTGGGCTCCCAGCGCGAAGGACGGGTAGAGAAGCGCGTCGACCGCCGTGAAGACGAGCTTGCCCGGCACCTGCTCGTTCAGCAGATCGGCCATCAGCTTGAGGTCGCCGGCGCTCTGCTTGACGCCGATGACGCTGTCGATCTCCTTCATGATGCGGACCAGGAGCGACGGCGACAGGTAGTTCCAGGGCACCACGTTGTAGATGACGATCGGCATCCGCGTCTCGCTGGCGAGCGTGCGGAAATGCGCCAGCGTCGCGTCCTCGTCGGGTTTGAAGACGTAGTGGACGGGCGTCACCTGCAAGGCCGCCACCGGCAGGTGCTCCAGGGCCCTGGCCTTGGCGATGGCGTCGCGGGTGCTGTTGACGATGATGCCCGCCACAACGGGAACGGCGCCGTCGACCTCCTCGCAGGAAATGGCGACGAGACGCGTCAGCTCCTCGGTCGAGAGGGTGTGCCCCTCGCCGGTGCTTCCTCCAACGCAGGCGCCGTGGACGCCCTTTTGCAGCATGAACCGCACCTGGGCGCGGAACGCCGCCTCATCGATCTCCCCGTCGGCCGTGAACGGTGTGACCAGAGGGGGGATGATGCCGCTCAGCGAAGTTGACATTTGGACGTTTCCTCTTTGTGTGTCCCACATTGCGGTATTTGCGTTCAGCGCCCATAACCTGTCAACGCTGATTAACGTTGTCAATGCTGGTTATATAAGTATGTTGGCTTGACGAACATCCCGTATCGTGGGATACGACAGAAAAGGCAGGGCGCCGAACCGCCCTGCGGCATGTCTTGGAGGAGACGCTCATGATGGGACTGCCCATAGGCAGGCTCGGCCGTGGAACGGCGGCCACCGTTGCCATGTTGACGTGTCTTGCGGGGGCCGCGCCGGCTCTCGCCGAATGGCCCGAGCGGCCGGTGACGCTGATCGTCATTGCCGGGGCCGGGGGCGGCAGCGACTACACGATGCGCCTGCTCGCCCGGGAACTCGAAGCCAAGCTCGGCCGGCCCTTCAACGTCGTGAACCAGCCTCAGGCGTCGGGCGTCGTCGGGATGACGACCTATACGACGGCCAAGCCCGACGGCTACACGCTCGGCCAGATCGCCCCGTTCGCCCAGTACAAGCTGCTGGGACAGGCCGATTTCACGTCGGCGAGCTACACCCCGATCGCCCAGTTCAACGCCGATCCCGCGGCGGTGCACGTTGCGCAGAACTCCCCGCTGAAGAGCGTGGCGGACATCGTGGCCAAGCTTAAGGCGGATCCCGGTTCGCTCCGCATCTCGTGCGGCGGCACGTGCAACGCCAGTTGGGACATCCCCTTCATTTCCCTGCTTCTCGACCAGGGCGTCGATGCCAAGCGGCTCAATCTGATTCCCGCCGCCGGATCGGCGGCCGGGCTGCAGGAACTGGCCTCCGGCGGCGTCGATGTCGTCCTGTGCTCGCTTCCCGAGGTCGACGCGTTGCGCGACGCGGGCCGGGTCCGCAGCATCGCGGTGATGAGCGAGAAACGCATCGAGGGCTACCCGGACGTCGCCACCGTCGGCGAACAGGTCGGCAAGCCGTACAGCGGCGGCACCTGGCGCGGTCTGGCCGGCCCCCCCGGCATGGACCCCGCGCTCGTGGCGCGGATCGAATCCGCGGTGAAGGACGCGTTCGAGAGCGACCGCTTCCAGAGCGAGATGAAGGCGCGCCGGTTCGGGGCGGCCTGGCTTGGACGGACCGAGCTGAGGGCCTTCATGGAGCAGCACGAGCAGGAGACCGCACGCGCGATCAACGCCGTCGGGTACAACAAGTAAGATATCGATCCGATGGCGTGCGCGCCTCGGACGGCAACGGGAGGGAAATCCATGCGCATCAGCGTTCTTGCATCCGTTCTGATGGCTTTCGCCGGTCTGGCCGGCACGGCGCAGGCCGAATATCCCGAGCGCCCGGTGACGATCATCGTTCCGGCGGCGGCCGGCGGCGGCGGCGATACGACGACCCGCATCCTGGCGCGGGAACTGAAGGACATCCTCGGGCAGCCGATCACCATCATCAACCAGGGCCAGGGCGGTGGCGTGGTCGGCCTGACGGCGATCAAGAACGCCACGCCCGACGGCTACACCATCGGGCTTCTCTTCCCGTACGCGGGGTACAAGGCGACGGGACAAGCCGACTTCTCGGCCAAGGACTTCACGCCGATCGCCAACTTCAACGGTGACTCCTCCTCCCTTCTGGTCGGTTCCGGGTCCCGCTTCAAGGACCTGAAGACGGCCCTGGAGGCGATCAAGGCCTCTCCGGGATCCTTCAAGGTTCACTGCAGCGGCGGCTGCGGCAGCGTGTGGGACATCCCGGTGGCCGGCATGATGCTCGACTATGGGATCGACGTCGCCACGATCAAATGGGTGCCGGGCCAGGGCGCCGCACCCGGCCTCATCGAGCTCGCGGCGGGCGGCGTGGATTTCCAGACCGCCTCCCTTCCCGAGGCGTCCGCCCTGATGTCGGCCGGCCGCGTGCGTCCCCTGGCCGTTCTGAGCCCCGAGCCGGTGCCCGGATTCCCCGACGCGCCCACCACCAAGCAGTCCATCGGCACCGCCGTCGACGGCGGAACGTGGCGGGCCCTCGGCGGTCCGGCCGGAATGCCGGGCGACGTGGTCGCGAAGCTGGACGCCGCGGTCGCCAAGGCAACGCAGAGCCCGGCGTACAAGGACGCCATGGCGAAGGCGAACTTCGGGGTCAAGTACCTGAACGGCAAGCAGCTTGAGGAGCTGATGCTGCGGCACGAGAAGGACACCGCCCGCGTCATGGACGCCCTTGGTTACGGCAAGTGACCAGCGGGGAGCCGGGCAAACCATGCATTCCTTCTGACGGTGGAGGCTATCCGCCATGAAAGTTCAAGACGTCCTCGTCGGTCTGTTCTTCATCGTGATCGGCATCCTGATGATCGACCACGCGGCCGACCTGAAGCCGCCGCGCCACCTCAAGTTCGGCCCCGGATTCTTCCCGCTGATCATCGGTTCGGGGCTGATCCTCGTCGGAGGGGTCATCGCTCTGCTCGGCCTCCGCACCTTGCGCACCGAACCCCTCTGGCACCGGCCGGAGTGGTCGCGGACCCGGCAGGGCTGGGTGCGGTTCTGCTCCATCCCCGCCGCGATCGCCCTCTACGTGCTGATCGTCGACGCGGCCGGCTTCCTGCTCACCGCCGTCCTGGTGATGGTCCTCGTGCTGGCCGTATCCGGTGTGCCCCTGCGCCGCAGCGTGCCGGCGGGAGCCGTCACCGCGGTCGTGCTGACGGCGATCTTCGCCTCCGTGCTCCACGTACCCCTGCCGTGGGGACCGCTTCAGACCATTTCGGGGTGGCTGCTATGGTGATCCTTACGGACGTTCTCGGCGTCCTGCTCGACGTCCACTTGCTGCTGGTGATCGTCGCTTCGGCCATCTACGGGCTGGTGCTGGGGGCGATCCCCGGCCTGACCGCGCTGATGGCCACGGCCCTGCTGGTGCCGGTCGTCATGTTCATGGAACCCGTGCCGGCTATCGCGGCCATCATCACCTCCTCCGCCATGGCCATCTTTGCCGGCGACATCCCGGGCGCGCTCATGCGCATGCCGGGCACGCCGGCGTCGGCGGCCTACACCGACGACGCGTACAGCCTGACGCGCGAAGGCAAGGCCGGACTGTCCCTCGGAGCGGGCCTGTTCTCCTCGGTCCTGGGGGGCCTGCTGAGCGCCCTGGTCCTGACCCTGGCGGCTCCGAACCTCGCCGAACTGGCGCTTCAGTTCAGCAGCGTGGAATATTTCTGGCTCGCGGTCCTGGGCCTCAGCTGCGCGACCTTCGTCGGCGGATCGTCGCTTCTCAAGGGGGTGGCGGCCCTGCTGTTCGGGCTGGGGCTGTCGACCATCGGGATGGACCCGGTCTCCGGAACCCCCCGCTTCACCTTCGGCGTCACCAATCTGCTCGGCGGCCTCGGCCTGATTCCGCTGCTCATCGGCGTCTTCGCGATCTCCGAGCTGCTGCGCACCGTGACGCTTCCGCCAACCGACGAACGGCGGGCGCAGCCGGCGGTCGGCTCGGTCAGCGCCGGGATGGGGCGCCTGATGTGGCGACACCGCCGCGAGGTCCTGCGCGGAAGCACGCTGGGAACGCTCGTCGGCGCTCTGCCGGGGGCCGGCGCGGACATCGCCGCATGGATCTCCTACGCGGTCACCCGCCGGTCGCAAAAGGGCAAGGACCCGAACGCCCTCGACCAGAAGGTCGAACGCCTCATCTCCGCCGGCGCGGCGAACAACGCCAGCCTGGGTGGAGCCTACATCCCGGCGACCGTGTTCGGAATTCCCGGCGACGCGATCACCGCCATCGTGATCAGCGTCATGTTCCTGAAGGGTCTCAACCCCGGCCCGACCATCTTTCTCAACAACCCGACGGCGATCTACTCGATCTTCGCGATCTTCTTCGTCGCGAACCTCCTGATGATTCCGCTGGGCATCCTGTGCATCCGCACCTTCGGCCTGATCCTGAAGGTGCCGAGGACCTACCTGACACCGATCATCCTGCTCTTCTGCATCGTCGGGGCCTTTTCGGTCGAGAACACGCTGTTCGCGGTCGGAATCATCGCCATCGTCGGTCTGCTCGGCTATTTCATGGAAGCCAACGACATTCCGGTCGCTCCGGCGGTGCTCGGCCTGATCCTCGGGCCTGTGATCGAGCAGACCTTCATGACGTCCATGCTGAAGAGCGGCGGAGACGTGTCCGTGTTCTTCGACCGCCCGCTCGCCATCGCCCTCGCGGTGGTGACCCTCGGCTCCTGGGCGCTGGCGGGCGCCTTGAAGCTCGTGGACGCAGCCAAGGCGCGCCCCGTCCTGACGTGACGCGTCGGCTGCTCATCATCGTGACCACGCGCGGAGGGCTCCCAGGAGTCCTCCGCGCTGCAATTCAAGAACCCCCTGACAGGAACGTGCCATGACGATGACTGGCGAGATGCTGATCGGCGGCGGCGGCGTGTATGGCAAGGGCGTCGCCTTCCGGGCAGTCGACCCCGCCACCGGCCGCGAGATGGAGCCGGCGTTCGGCGGTGGCACCGAGGACGAGGTGGAGCGCGCCTGCGCTCTGGCCTGGGAGGCGTTCGACATCTTTCGTGAAACGGGCCCGGAGACCCGCGCCCGTTTCCTGGAGACCATCGCCCGGCGCATCCTCGACCTGGGCGACGCGCTGGTCGAGCGGGCCGTTGCCGAGAGCGGCCTGCCGCGTTCCCGTATCGAGGGCGAGCGCGGCCGGACCGTCGGCCAATTGCGCCTGTTCGCCCAAGTGGTGCGGGAGGGCGGTTGGCTCGACGCCCATATCGACCGGGCACAGCCCGAGCGCAGCCCCCTGCCGCGGCCCGACCTGCGCCAGCGCCACATCGCGCTGGGCCCGGTGGCGGTGTTCGGCGCCAGCAACTTCCCGCTGGCCTTTTCCGTGGCCGGCGGTGACACCGCGTCGGCGCTGGCCGCCGGTTGCCCGGTGGTCATCAAGGCGCATCCCGCCCATCCCGGCACATCGGAACTGGTCGGGCGCGCCATCCAGGCTGCGGTTGCCGAATGCCGCCTGCCGGACGGCGTGTTCTCCATGCTGTTCGATTCCGGCCATGCGGCCGGAACCGCGCTGGTTGCCGATTGGCGCATCAAGGCCGTGGGCTTCACCGGTTCGCGCCGGGGCGGCATCGCGCTGATGAACGTCGCGGCGGCGCGGCGGGAGCCCATCCCCGTCTATGCCGAGATGAGCAGCGTCAACCCGATATTCCTGCTGCCCGCCGCGTTGGAGACGCGCGCGGAGACGCTTGGCAAGGCGTTCGCCGCCTCGTTGACCATGGGCGCCGGTCAGTTCTGCACGAATCCGGGGCTCGTCCTGGCGGTGGACGGCCCCGGCCTGGACCGTTTCCTGGAGGCGGCTTCGGCAGCCTTGCGGGAGAGCGCGGCGGCCACCATGCTGACACCGGGCATCCACGCCGCCTATGACGACGGCGTGCGCCGGCTGACGGCACGTTCGGACGTGCGGACGGTCGCGCGCGGGCAGGCCTGCGCCGGGCCGAACCAGTGCCAGGCGGCGCTGTTCGCCACCGACGCCGCGGCCTTCCTGTCCGACCCGGGCTTGCAGGAGGAGGTGTTCGGCTCCGCCTCGCTGGTGGTCCGCTGCCCCGAGGTGGCGACGATGCGCGCGGTGGCCGAGCGTCTGGAGGGCCAACTCACCGCCACCGTGCACACCGACGACGCGGACGCCGACATGGCCCGCCAGCTCTTCCCGACGCTGGAGCGGAAGGCTGGGCGGGTGCTGTTCAACGGCTGGCCGACGGGGGTCGAGGTGTGCCACGCCATCGTCCACGGCGGCCCCTTTCCGGCGACCTCCGACAGCCGCACCACCTCGGTGGGGGCCCTGGCGATCCGCCGCTTTTTGCGCCCCGTCTGTTACCAGGATGTTCCGGCGGCGCTGCTGCCCGAGGCGGTTCAGGACGGCAACCCGCTGAACCTGTGGCGCCGTGTCGACGGCGATCTCCAGGGGCCCGTCGGGAGGGGTTGAGCGTCAGTCAGTCATTGGGGTGTGGCGCATTTCCGGGCCGCAGCACAGGCTGCCTGCAATACTATTGCACAAATTGCCTGTGCGACGCGGCGCTTGATATATTGCTCCGATTCGGCTGACCAGATCAGAGCGCTTGCGCTCCAGGGAGGATACGCTGATGGAGAACGCCAAAGCGGCGCACATCAACGAATTGGTCCGCGTCTCGGAAGGGATCGCGTCGAAGCGCGACGCCATCATCACCGCATCCTGGCGCCGGTGCGTGGCCGATCACAAGCTGGACCCGACCGTCCGGCGCGAGGCCTACATCCTGCCGCACGAGCGCCTGTGCCTGCACCGCGACGCGATGGACGAGTTCCTGCGCATGGCCCGTTTCGGGCTGGAGGCGCTGTATCATCAGGTGGCCGGCATGGGCTACGCCCTGCTGCTGACCGACAGCAACGGCGTCACCGTCGACTTCATCGGCGACCGGGCGTCGGACGACGACCTGCGCCGGACCGGCCTCTATCTCGGCGCGGACTGGAACGAGGGCCGGGCCGGCACCTGCGCGGTCGGCACCTGCATCGCCACGGGCGAGGCGTTGACCGTCCACCAGACGGACCATTTCGACGCGACCCACATTCCCCTGACCTGCACGGCGGCTCCGGTGTTCCACAGCGGCGGCGGGCTTGCGGCGGTGCTGGACATCTCCGCGCTCCGTTCGCCGGAGCCCAAGATCAGCCAGTATCTGGCCCTCCAACTGGTCAAGGCCTACACGCACAAGATCGAAAACGCCAACCTCTACAACAATTTCCGCCGGGAGTGGGTGGTCAAGCTCTCCGCCTCCCAGGAGTTCGCGGAAGTCGATCCGGACTTCGTGATCGCGCTGGACGGCGCCGGGCGGATCATCGGCTTCAATCACCGCGCGTGTCGACTGCTGGCCGGCGAGGGGGAGGGCCGGGAGCAACTCATCGGACGATCCTTCTCCGACCTGTTCGACTGCCAGGTGGACGACCTAGTGCGGTTCGTGCGCTCTCAGCCCACCGACCAGCGCACCCTCCGCCTGCGGCGCAGCGGGACCCCCCTGTTCGCGCAGGCGATGCCGCCTCCGGCCATCGCCGTCCCGCGCCCACACAAAGGAGACGAGGGAAGCCTGCCCAAGCCGCTCCAGGCGATGTGCGGCGGCGATCCGGCGCTGAAGGCGGTGCTGACGCGCGCGGCGAAGCTGGTGAACACGCGGATGAGCCTGCTGATCCACGGCGAGACCGGCACCGGCAAGGAGCACCTCGCCAAGGCCCTGCACCAGTCGAGCGTGCGCGCGGCCAAGCCCTTCGTCGCCGTGAACTGCGCCGCGCTGCCGGAGGCGCTGATCGAAAGCGAGCTGTTCGGCCATGAGCCCGGCTCCTTCACCGGGGCCGCGTCGCGGGGCAAGAAGGGGCTGATCCTGGAGGCGGACGGCGGCACGCTGTTCCTGGACGAGATCGGCGACATGCCGCTGTCCTCGCAGACACGCCTGTTGCGGGTCCTGGCGGAGCGGGAGGTCACGCCCGTCGGCCGCACCAGGGCGGTGTCGGTGGACGTGCGCGTCATCGCCGCGACCCACCGCGATCTGGTCGAGCTGATCAAGGCCGGAACGTTCCGCGACGACTTGTATTTCCGTCTCAACGGCGCGGTGTTCACCGTGCCGCCGCTGCGCCAGCGCGGCGACCTCGACTGGCTGATCGACCGGCTGCTGGCCGAGCGGACGGAGCGGGACGGCATCGCCTACGCCATCGCCGCCCCGGCGCTGGCGGCCTTGCGCGCCCATGGCTGGCCCGGCAACGTGCGCGAGCTGGTGAACGCGCTCGACTACGCCTGCGCCGTCTGCACCGACGGGCTGATCGAGCTGATGGACATTCCCGACCCCATGCAGCGCAGCGACGTGTTCAAGGCGTGGCCGGCGGGCGCTCCGACAGCCGCCCCGGACAGCGACGACCCCGCCGTCCGCCTGCGCGAGGTGCTGCGCCGCCTGCACTGGAACGTGTCGGCGGCGGCGCGGGACATGGGCGTGGACCGCTCGACCGTCCACCGCCAGATGCGCCGTTTCGGCATCGTCCCGCCGCACCGGCTGGATTGAGGCATGCAACACCTGTTGCAACGCCCCTGCAACAGGTCATGCAACAGGTGAGGTGATCGCAACACCGCCACTCGTCGCGCAAACCGTTGCGGAACCACGATAGTCAGCCACACGCACATTTGGCACGGCTCTTGCCATAGACCCCTTCAAAACAGCGAAGCGAAGGGGTGGACGCGTGGCACCGGCCGTCGGCATCATTGCCAATCCAGTATCCGCACGCGACATCCGCCGGGTCGTCGCGAACGCGGCGAACCTCCAGATCACGGATCGCGCCAACATCGTCCTGCGGGTGCTGGCCGCGCTGCGCGCCTGCGGGGTCACCGACGTCCTGATGATGCCGGAGCATGGCGGCATCGGGCGCCATGTGGCGCGCGGGCTGTCGCGGGCGGCGGCGCACGGCGAGGCGCCCTACCCCGCCATTCACCCGCTGCCCATGCCGGTCACCGGCACCGTCGCCGACACCCATCGGGCGGCGGACGCGATGCGCCGGGCGGGAGTCGCCGCCATCGTCGTGCTGGGCGGCGACGGCACGCACCGCGCCGTGGTGGCGCACTGCGGGGCGGTGCCCGTGGCCGGCATCTCCACCGGTACCAACAACGCCTTTCCCGAACACCGCGAGCCGACCATCACCGGACTGGCGACCGGCCTGGCGGTGACCGGGCGAGTGCCCGCGGACATCGCCTTCGCGGCGAACAAGCGCATCGACGTGTCGCTCAACGGCCGGGTGGAGGAGATCGCGCTGGTCGACGTCGCCCTGGTGACCGAGCGCTACGTCGGGGCCCGCGCCCTGTGGAAGCCGGACAGCTTCCGCGAGCTGTTCGTCACCTTCGCCGACCCGGAGGTCATCGGCATGTCGGCCATCGCCGGCCTGCTGGAGCCGGTGACGCGGGAGGAGAGCGGCGGGCTGATGGTGCGTCTCGGCGCACCGGCGTCCGGCACGGCGGCGTCCGGCGTGACGGTGCTGCGCGCGCCCATCGCGCCGGGGCTGATGGCCTCGGTCGGCGTCGCTGACTGGCGCCGCATGCCGGCCGGCGTGCCGTTCGTGCCGGAGGTGAAGGCCGGCTCCATCGCGCTCGACGGCGAGCGGGAAATCGCATTCTCGGCGCAAGACCGCGTGTCCCTGACGCTCCGGGACGACGCCTTCCGCACCGTGAACGTGGGCGGCTGCATGCAGCACGCCGCCCAGTACAGGCTGCTGACCGGCGCCCCGGCGCCGGTCACGGCCGAGCTTTGAAAAAACCGCCTCTGAAAAACCTGCCTTTGAAAAACCTGACAAGGGAGAAACGTCCGTGACCGACAATCCTTATCCACTCGACAAAGCGGACCTGCTGCAAGCCTACCGGACCATGCGGACCATCCGCGAGTTCGAGGAGCGTCTGCACATCGACTTCGCCAAGGGCGACATTCCGGGCTTCGTCCACCTCTACGCCGGTGAGGAGGCCTGCGCCACCGGCATCATGATGCACCTGAACGACAACGACCGCATCGCCTCGACCCATCGCGGCCACGGTCATTGCATCGCCAAGGGCGTCGATGTCCACGAGATGATGGCGGAGATCTACGGCCGCTCCACCGGCGCCTGCCGGGGCAAGGGCGGGTCGATGCACATCGCCGACCTGTCGAAGGGCATGATGGGCGCCAACGGCATCCTGGGCGCCGGCGCGCCGCTGATCTGCGGGGCGGCGCTGACCGCCAAGTTCCGGGGCGACGGCGGAGTCGGCATCACCTTCGTCGGCGACGGCGCGTCGAACCAGGGCACCTTCCTGGAGAGCATGAACCTCGCGGCGGTGTGGAACCTGCCGGTCATCTTCGTGGTGGAGAACAACGGCTACGCCGAATCCACCGCCATGGAATGGGCGGTGTCCTGCGACAGCTACATCGACCGCGCCACCGGCTTCGGCCTGCCCGGCGTGACGGTGGACGGCACCGACTTCTTCGCGGTGCACGAGGCGGCCGGCGAGATCATCCGGCGCGCCCGCGAAGGCGGCGGCCCGGCGCTGCTGGAATGCAACATGGTCCGCTTCTACGGCCATTTCGAAGGCGACGCCCAGACCTACCGCGCCAAGGGCGAGGTGGAGAGCCTGCGCGCCAACCGCGACTGCATCACGCTGCTCGCCCAGCGCCTGACCGAAACCGGCACCGTCGCCCCCGCCGAGTTGGAAGCCATCGACCGCGAGGTGAACGCGCTGATCGAGGACGCCGTGCGCTGCGCCAAGGCGGCCCCGCTGCCCGTCGCCGCCGACCTGCTGACCGATGTCTACGTCGCCTACTGAGCGGCCCACGCCAAAGAAACGGCCTTCACCGGAGGAAACACCATGTCCCGCAAAATCAGCATGAAGACGGCGATCAACGAGGCGTTGGACCTCGAAATGCGCCGCGACCCGACCGTCATCCTCATGGGCGAGGACATCGTCGGCGGCACCGGCGCGCCCGGCGAGGACGACGCCTGGGGCGGCGTGCTGGGCGTCACCAAGGGCCTGTTCGCGAAGCACGGCGACCGTCTGCTGGACACGCCCCTGTCGGAATCCGCCTACATCGGTGCGGCCATCGGCGCCGCCGCCTGCGGCATGCGCCCGGTCGCGGAGCTGATGTTCATGGACTTCATGGGCGTCTGCTTCGACCAGATCTTCAACCAGGCGGCCAAGTTCCGCTACATGTTCGGGGGCAAGGCGGAGACGCCGGTGGTGATCCGCGGCATGGTCGGCGCGGGCTTCCGCGCGGCGGCCCAGCATTCGCAGATGCTCACGCCGCTGTTCACCCACATTCCGGGGCTGAAGGTCGTCTGCCCGTCGAACGCCTATGACGCCAAGGGCCTGCTGATCCAGTCGATCCGCGACAACGACCCGGTCATCTTCTGCGAGCACAAGAACCTCTACGGTCATGAGACCGAGGTGCCGGCGGAGTCCTACGCCATCCCCTTCGGCGAGGCGAACGTGCTCCGCGACGGCGATCACGTCACCATCGTCAGCTACGGCCTGACCGTCCACCGCGCCATGGAGGCCGCGGACGCGCTCGCCAGGGACAAGGTGGAGGCGGAGGTGATCGACCTGCGCACCCTGTCGCCCATCGACTGGGACACCATCATCGACAGCGTGGAGCGCACCGGCCGGCTGGTCGTGGTGGACGAGGCGCACCCGCGCTGCAACCTCGCCACCGACATTTCGGCCTTCGTGGCGCAGAACGCCTTCGGCGCGCTGAAGGCCGGCATCCAGATGGTGACGCCGCCGCACACGCCGGTGCCCTTCTCGCCCTCGCTGGAGGACCTCTACATCCCCAGTGCCGAGGCCGTCGCCGCCGCCGTCCGCCGCACGCTGGCCCCCTCCCCCCGCAGCACCCTCGCCGCCTGATCCCGGAGCCGCTTTTTCATGACCACTCCCAACGAGCGCATCAAGCCCATCGTCATGCCCAAGTGGGGCCTGTCCATGTCGGAGGGCAAGGTCACCGGCTGGCTGAAGCAGCCGGGGGCCACCGTCAAGCTGGGCGACGACCTGCTGGAGGTCGAGACCGACAAGATCACCAACGTGGTCGAGGCCGGCGAGGCCGGCGTGCTGCGCCGGGTGCTGGGCGAGCCCGGCACCGTCTACCCGGTGAAGGCGCTGATCGCCGTGCTGGCCGAACCCGACGTGCCGGACAGCGACATCGACGCCTTCATCGCCGGCTACGCCGTCCCCGCCGCCGACGGCGAGGAGGACGGGGCCGACGCCGGCCCGCGCTACGAGTTCGCCGAAACGGCGGCGGGCACCATCCGCTACGCCAGGCGCGGCGACGGGGCGACGACCGTGCTGCTGGTCCACGGCTTCGGCGGCGACCTCGACAACTGGCTGTTCACCATCGACGCCCGGGCGGAGAGCGCCACGGTCTACGCGCTGGACCTGCCGGGACACGGCCAGTCCGCCAAGACGCTGCCCGACCCGACGCTGACCGGCCTGTCGAAGGCGGTGCGGGACTTCATGGACGCGGTGGGCATCGGGGCCGCGCATCTGGTCGGCCATTCCATGGGCGGTGCGGTGTCCATGCGCACGGCGCTCGACGCGCCGGAGCGGGTGGCGTCTCTGTCGCTGATCTGCTCGGCCGGCCTGGGGCGGGAGATCAACCAGGACTACATCACGGGCTTCATCGGCGCGACTTCGCGCCGCGACCTGAAACCGGTGCTGGAAACCCTGTTCGCCGACGCCGGGCTCGTCAACCGCCAGCTGATCGACGACCTGCTGAAGTACAAGCGGCTGGACGGCGTGGACGGTGCGCTTCGGGCCATCGCGTCCTCGATGTTCGAGAACGGGGAGCAGACGGCCGTTCTCGGCGAGGCGGTCGGGGCCGCGACGGTGCCGACGCTGGTCGTGTGGGGCGCGGAGGACCGCATCATTCCCGCCGCCCACGCCACGGCGCTGGGGTCCGCCGCGCGGGTCGAGGTGGTCCCGAACGCCGGTCACATGGTGCAGATGGAGGCGGCCGGGAAGGTGAACGCCCTCGTCAAGGACCACGTCACGAAAAACGCCTGACCTTTCCACCCGTGCGGCCGGCTTGCGGTTCTCCCCCAGGCCGGCCCTTGGAGACGCACCATGCCCACCCTCAAGGACAAGAGCATCATCGTCACCGGCGCCGGCCGCGGGATCGGCGCCACCATCGCCCGCGCGCTCGCGGCCGACGGCGCGCGGATGGTCATCGCCGATCGCACGGAGGACGATGCGAAGACGGTGGCGGAGTCCATCCGCGCGACCGGTGGCGACGCCGTCGCGGTCACGGTGGACGTCCGCGACCGCGCCGCGGTCCGCCGCATGATCGATACGGCCGTCGCCTCCTTCGGACGCCTCGACGTCCTCTTCAACAACGCGGGCGTCGCCCAGACCAAGCCCTTCCTCGACATCACCGAGGAGGACTGGCGTTTCGTCACCGACGTCAACGCGCTGGGCGTGCTGATCGGCATGCAGGAGGCGATCAAGACCTTCCGCGCGCAGGGCGGGGGTGGAAAGATCATCAACACCGCCTCCATCGCCGGCAAGCAGGGGTACGAACCGCTCGCCCACTACTCGGCCAGCAAGTTCGCGGTGGTCGCCCTGACCCAGGCGGCGGCGCGTGCCTTCGGCAAGGAGAAGATCACCGCCAACGCGATCTGCCCCGGCGTCGTCGCGACGGAGATGTGGAAGATCATCGACAAGGGCTTCCGCGACACCGGCCTGACGACGGCCGAGGACGAGGCGTTCAACCAGTTCGCGGCCGGCGCCGTGCTGGGCCGTCCGTCGACGGCGGAGGATCTGGTCGGGGTGGCGCGCTTCCTCGCCTCGTCGGATTCCGACTTCATGACCGGCCAATCCCTGCTGGTCGACGGCGGGATGGTCTTCGCCTGACCGCAACCCGGCGATATCGGGGCGATGCGCACCGTTCAACGGCAAGATTGGCAACGACATAATTGGAAGGATCGAACATGATCGTCTCGCGCGGGTTCGAGGAGCTGGTCCACAACAAGGGCCGGAACGTGAAGATAATCGGGCAGCCGGCGGCCCCGGCCGTCGCGGTGGAATAACGGCCATGCCCGCGTCACCCACTGCGCCTGTTCATCAGGCCGAGAAGCCGGCTTGGCTTCGGGCCCGCGCGCCGTCCACCGGTGCCAACGAGGACACCCGCGCCCTCGTCCGCCGACATGCCCTGCACACGGTCTGCGAGGAGGCCGCCTGTCCCAACATCGGCGAATGCTGGAGCAAGCGGCACGCGACGGTGATGATCCTGGGCAGCGTGTGCACGCGGGCCTGCGCCTTCTGCAACGTGGCGACGGGACGGCCCGACGCGCTCGATCCGCAGGAACCGGACCGCTTGGCCGAGGCGGTTCTGGAGCTTGGCCTTCGCCATGTGGTCATCACCTCGGTGGACCGCGACGACCTGCCGGACGGCGGCGCCCGACAGTTCGTGCGTTGCATCGAACGGGTCCGCGCCGCCTCGCCCACGACGACGATCGAGATCCTGACCCCCGATTTCCGCAACAAGACGGGAGCCGTGGAGACCGTCGCCGATGCCCGGCCGGACGTCTTCAACCACAATCTGGAAACCGTGCCGCGCCTGTACGCGACGGTTCGGCCGGGGGCGCGCTACTATCACTCGTTGCGCCTTCTCGACCAGGTGAAGACTCGGCGCCCGGAGATCTTCACCAAGTCCGGCATCATGCTGGGCCTTGGCGAAGAGCGCGCCGAGGTGCTTCAGGTCATGGACGACCTGCGGGTGGCGGGCGTCGATTTCCTGACCATCGGCCAGTATCTGCGGCCCACGCCGCGCCACCACCCGGTGGTGCGCTACGCCCCGCCGGAGGAGTTCGCCGACTACGAACGCGTGGCGCGGGCCAAGGGTTTCCGGATGGTTTCGGCAAGCCCGCTGACCCGCTCCTCCTACCACGCCGAACAGGACTTCGCGGCGTTGGTGCGACGCGCGGGACAGCCGGTCCCGACAGGGCGGGAATGACGGCGGAACCGGTGCCGGAGGTGCGGGCGGCCGTTCGGCGCCGTGGCGGTCCGTTATCCTTTCGCACGCCCGGCATTCCGCCGTATTCGCTGGAGAGGATCGGCCGAAAGCTGATAGGTTGAGCGAGGCTTCAACCGGCGAAGGGATGTGTCTTGGTGCCGCTGACCGAGAGGACCGCCCAGGGCGATCAGTATGTCCTTCCCGGCGCCGAACGCCGGACCGCGCCCGGCCTGCCCTATGCCGCCGAACCCGACGGCCAGCTCGCCCTGCATTTCTACGAGCCTCTTCGTGCCGAC
>NZ_WHOR01000059.1:0-24623 GCF_013340925.1 Azospirillum formosense | reverse complement strand
ATTCGCGGGGGCTCGGGGTTGTGTATAGGAGCCGGGGCATCGTCTCCATGCTGCTGGCGGTGTTCCTCTACGCGGTGCTGAACGCGCTGGCGAAGCATCTCGCGGCGGACTACCCGCTGGCCGAGGTGACCTTCTTCCGCAACGCCTTCGCCCTGCTGCCCGCAACCGCCATGCTGGCCCGCGCCGGCGGCTGGCGCAGCCTGCGCACGGAGCATCTCGGCGGCCATTTCTGGCGGGCGGCGATCGGCCTGACCTCGATGGTGCTGCTGTTCCTCTCCTACCACCTGATGCCGATGGCCGACGCGGTGGCGCTGTCCTTCTCCGCCCCGCTGTTCCTGACCGCGCTGTCCGTTCCGGTGCTGGGCGAACGGGTCGGCCCCTACCGCTGGGGGGCGGTGGCGGTGGGTTTCGCCGGGGTGCTGGTCATCGTGCAGCCGGGAAGCGGCATGCTGAACACCGGCGCGCTGGTCGGGCTGAGCGCCGCCGTCGCCTACGCCTTCGCCATGATGGCGATGCGGCAGTTGGGGCGGACGGAGGCGCCGGTCACCACCGTCTTCTACTTCACCGCCTTCTCCACGCTGCTCAGCGCCGTCGCCCTGCCCTTCGTCTGGACGATGCCGACGGCGGAGGGCTTCGCCCTGATGGCGGCGATGGGGCTGGTCGGCGGCGGCGCGCAGTATTTCGCCACCCGCGCCTACGCCCTGGCCCCGGCGGCGGTCATCAGCCCCTTCAACTACGCCAGCATCCTCTGGGCCTGCCTGTTCGGCTGGCTGTTCTGGGGCGACTGGCCGGGAACCCATGTGCTGGCCGGGGCCGCCATCGTCATCGCCAGCGGCCTGCTGATCCTGATCCGCGAGACGCGCCGCCGGGCCGGGACGGAGACATGCGACACTTCGCCCGAGGTGTCCCACACTTTACCACTCAGCATCGGGCGCAAACACTAATATATTAGCTTTCATGATGTCCTGCGGGGCGCCGGCCAACGTCTGCGCGCCCCGCCCGCCCGACGAGGTGGCACATGCCATCCGATTCCTTCACCGCCCCGCCGCGGCAGCGCCGGCTTGCCACGGTCCGGCCCGCGCCGCGCTCCGCCTCTCCCATCTACCGCGACCTGCGGAACGACATCCTGGCGATGCGCCGACGACCCGGCGAACCCATCGCCGAGGCCCGCATCGCCGCGGCCTACGGCGTCAGCCGCACCCCCGTGCACGAGGCGGTGCTGCGGCTGGCCGACGAGGGGCTGATCGACGTCTTCCCGCAATCGGGCACCTATGTGTCCCTGATCCCGGTCGCCGCCCTGCCGGAGGCCGGGGTGATCCGCAAGGCGCTGGAAGAAGCCGCCGTGCGGATGGCCGCCATCCGCGCCACCCCCGGCGACATCGCGCAGCTGCGCGCCGCGCTGGAGGAGCAACGCGACCTCTGCGCCGCCGGCGACCGCGACGGTTTCCACGAGGCCGACGAGAGCTTCCACGCCCTGCTCGCCGAGATCGCCGGATTCCCCGGCTTCTGGGCGCTGGTGGAGCAGGTGAAGGTGCAGGTCGACCGCTGCCGGCGCCTGACGCTGCCCGTCCCCGGCCAGATGGCGAGAGTCATCGCCGAGCACGACGCCATCGTCGAGGCCATCGCCGCCCACGACCGCGAGGCGAGCATCCGGGCACTCGGAGTCCATCTCGACGGATTGCGGCTTGCCATCGACGATCTGCGCGCCGCCGCACCGCTTTACTTCACCGACGCACCCACCGCCGCGGGGCGGCAAACCCCGCCCCGGCTTTAATCCCCATCCGGCTTGCGACATTTTGGCGTCACGCTTTCCGGCCTCCGTTTTGCGCTTGCCTTGAAAGCTAATATATTAATATAACTAGCGCAGCGGGATGTGGCACGGGCTTGAACAACCGACGCCGCCCGCTCACCGGACAACACTAGGGCAGCCGCGCGGAAGAACGCCGCGGGCGCTTCGGAGCAAAGGACAAGAACCGCCCAGCTTTACCCCCGTCGGCACGCGCCGATGGCGCCGGGATTTTGCGCCTTCATCCCCTTCGGGATTATTTTTTGCCCCCGCTTTCGCAGCGCTGTTATTCGAAGCGCGCAGCCGAACAGCCGGGGCTTCTTCCGAACGCTGGAACTATTCGTTTTTCCATTTTCGGCGGGCCGACGACCCGCCTCCGCTCCAACAGGCACTTCTCCTAAGGCAGGAGTACGGTCCATGAAGAACACTTTCCGTCGCCTCGGCATGGCGCTGCTGGCCGCCTGCGCCGCGGGCGCGCTGCTCGCCGCCCCGGTGTCGGCCCGCGACTTCCGGTCGGCCGACATCCACCCCGGCGACTACCCGACCGTCGAGGCGGTCAAATACATGGGCAAGCTGCTGAGCGAGCGCAGCAACGGCAAGCTCGGCGTGAAGGTCTACCCGAACGGCGCGCTGGGCAACGAGCGCGACACGATCGAGCAGATCAAGATCGGCGGCCTCGACATGATGCGCATCAACGTGGCGCCGCTGAACAACGTCGTTCCGGAGACGATGGTCGTCGCCCTGCCCTTCATCTTCCGCGACACCGACCACATGCACGCCGTGCTGGACGGCCCGGTCGGCGACGAGATCCTCGCCGCCATGGAAAGCCAGGGGCTGATCGGTCTGGCCTTCTACGACAGCGGCTCGCGCTCGCTCTACTCAAAGAAACCGGTGTCGTCGCTGGCCGACCTGAAAGGCATGAAGATCCGCGTCCAGCAGTCGGACCTGTTCGTGTCGATGATCGAGGCGCTGGGCGCCAACCCGACGCCGATGCCGATGGGCGAGGTCTACACCGGCCTGAAGACCGGCATCATCGATGCGGCGGAGAACAACTACCCGTCCTATGAATCCTCGCGCCACTTCGAGGCCGCCAAGTACTTCACCCGCACCGAGCACGCCATGGCGCCGGAGGTGCTGGTCTTCTCCAAAGTCACCTGGGACCGCCTGTCCAAGGACGACCAGACGGCCATCCGCAAGGCCGCCAAGGACTCCGTCCCCTACATGCGCAAGCTGTGGGCGGAGCGCGAGGAGGCCTCCCGCGCCATCGTCGAGAAGGCCGGTTCCCAGATCAGCGACGTGAAGAACAAACAGGAATTCATCGACGCCATGAAGCCCGTGTTCGCCAAGTTCGCGAACACGCCGAAGCTGCAGGGCCTCGTCCAACGCATCCAGGATACGAAGTAAGGCACGCGGTCGCGGCGCCGGCCAAGTCCGGCCGGCGCCGCACCCCCGCGGGAAGGACGGCATCATGAGCATCGAACTTGAACTGGAAGAGGTCCGCCCCCTCGCCGCCCCACGCCTGTTGACGCGGGTGAACGCGCGGCTGGCGTGGTCGGGAATGTGCGTCGCGATGGTCGGCCTGATGGCCATCGTGGGCGTGGTGTTCTATCAGGTCTTCGGCCGCTACGTGCTGAACGATTCGCCGACCTGGGCGGAGAGCCTGGCCATCGTGCTGGTCCTCTACGTCACCCTCATCGGCGCCGCCGTCGGGGTGCGCGACGCCGGGCACATCGGCCTGGAATCCTTCCTCGTCATGCTGCCCGACGCCATCCGCCGCAAGGTCGAGATCGTCATCTACGCCCTCGTCGGCGTCTTCGGCGCCTGCATGGCCTACAACGGCTGGGTCCTCGGCACCTCCGTCGCCCCTTACTTCATCCCCAACCTGCACGTCTCCGAAGCCGTCCGCTACATCCCGCTCGTCCTCTCCGGCGTCCTGATCGTGCTCTTCGCCATCGAACACGTCGTCGCCATCATCCGCGGCGAGGAGGTCGCACCATCATGGAACTGACCATCCTTTCCATCAGCTTCTTCGGCTTCCTCGTCCTGGGCATCCCGGTGGCCTTCGCCATCGGCCTGTCGGCGCTCTGCACCATCCTCTACGAGGGCCTCCCCGTCGCCGTCATCTTCCAGCAGATGATGTCCGGCATGAACGTCTTCTCCTTCCTCGCCATCCCCTTCTTCGTCTTCTCCGGCGAGCTGATGCTCCACGGCGGTGTGGCTGACAAGATCGTCGCCACTGCCAAGAACATGGTCGGCCACATCCGCGGCGGCCTCGGCATGTCCAACGTCGTCGCCTGCACGCTCTTCGGCGGCGTCGCCGGCTCCCCCGTCGCCGACGTCTCGGCCATGGGCGCGGTGATGATCCCGATGATGAAGCGCGAGGGCTACCACGCCGACTACGCCGTCAACGTCACCACCCATGCGGCGCTGGTCGGCGCGCTGATGCCGACCAGCCACAACATGATCATCTACGCGCTGGCCGCCGGCGGCAAAGCCTCCATCGGCGCGCTGATCGCCGCCGGCATCGTCCCCGCCCTGCTGCTGATGGTCTGCAACCTCGGTGCCGCCTACTACGTCGCGGTCAAGCGCGGCTACCCCGCCGGCACCTTCCCCGGCTGGTCCATCCTGGGCCGCTCCTTCGCCGCCGCCGCGCCGGGCCTGCTCATCGTCGTCATCATCCTGGCCGGCATCACCTCGGGCGTCTTCACCGCCACCGAGTCCGCCTCCATCGCGGTGATCTACGCGCTGCTGCTCACCACCTTCGTCTACCGCACGCTGACCTGGGACCACTTCCTGGCCGCCGCCGCCAAGACGGTCAAGACCACCGGCGTGGTCCTGCTGCTGATCGGCGTCTCCACGATGTTCCAGTACATCATGGGGCTGTACCAGGTGGCCGAGATCACCGGCGAGCTGATGGCCGGCATCTCGACCAACCCGCTGGTCATCTTCCTGCTGATCAACATCATCCTGTTCCTGCTCGGCACCTTCATGGACATGGCCAGCACCATCCTGATCTGCACGCCGATCTTCCTGCCCATCGCCATGCAGTACGGCATGGACCCGGTGCAGTTCGGCATCGTCATGCTGATCAACTGCGCGCTCGGCCTCAACACCCCGCCGGTCGGCACCACCCAGTTCATCGGCTGCGCCATCGGCGAGGTCTCCGTCGGCCAGGTCATGCGCTCCATCACACCCTTCTACGGCGCCCTCTTCCTCGCCCTCCTCCTCGTCACCTACGTCCCCTCCTTCTCACTCTGGCTCCCGCACATGCTCATGCGCTGACCGGGCGCCCCCCACCGCACAAACAGGACATCGCGGGGCGCTCCGATCACCGGGCGCCCCGCTGCAATGGAGACGAATCATGATGACCGCCGAACTCTGGCCGCAACTCGTCGCTTTCGGGCAGGTGGTCGCCATCGACCTCGTTCTGGCCGGCGACAACGCCATCGTCGTCGGCATGGCCGCCGCCGCCGTCCCGGCGGAGCAGCGGCGCCGGGTCATCTTGTGGGGCATCAGCGCCGCCATCGTCCTGCGCATCATCTTCGCCCTGATGACCACGCAGCTTCTCGCCATCATCGGCCTGACGCTGGCCGGCGGCGTGCTGCTGCTCTGGGTCTGCTGGAAGATGTTCCGCGAGTTGCGCTCCCAGGGCGCCGACGAGATCACGCCGGAGGAGGCGCTGGATGCCCCGGATGTCCTGCCCGGAACCGCCTCCTTCAGCAGCAGCGCGGCGGTGGCCGCCGCCAGCACCGTCTCCGTGGCCGCCGCCGTCTGGCAGATCGTGGTGGCAGACGTGTCGATGTCGCTTGACAATGTGCTGGCGGTGGCCGGTGCTGCCAAGGAGCATCCGACCGTGCTTGTGCTCGGCCTGCTGCTCTCGGTGGCGTTGATGGGCGCCGCCGCGAACGTAATTGCACGTGTCCTGCACAATCATCGCTGGATTGGTTGGATCGGTCTTGCGATCATCACTTATGTTGCGCTCGACATGGTCTGGCGGGGCTCGAACGAGGTTCTGGCCCACACGGCCTGGCTCGGCTGACGGGAAGAAAGGGATAAGGCCTGCCGCGGACGGCGTGCGGCGGCGCCGGCGAGAAGCAAGACCGCCGTTGGGGAAGAGATGAGATGTCCAAATCGTTAGGAAATGCCCAGGATAGGGTGGTGCGCCCAAGCCGGCTGGGAGGCGTTCAGGGGCGCCTGTTCACCGGTGTCGGCGCCGTGATGTGCTGCACGCTCGCCGCCGTCGGGGTGGCGCTGACCGGGTACGCCGGCTTCGGCCGGACGCTGCAGGTCATCACCGCGGAGGCCGTGCCGTCCGCGGTCGGTGCCCTGCGGGCGGCCCAGCATGCGGGCCGCATCGACGCGCTGGCTCCCGCCTTCCGCTCCGTCACGAGCAAGGAGGAGAAGGCGGACTTGGCGGCGCGCATCGCCATGGAGCGGCACGACTTCGAACGCGAACTGCGCGATCTGGCCGAGTTGGAGCAGAACAGCGCCAACGCCGGCTCCCGTCCCGGCGGCGAGTCCGAAACCGCCGCCGCCAGCGTTGCCGCCCAGGCCATGCTCGCCAACGTCACGCTGCTCGACCAGGCCGCGGACCAGCGGATCGGGCTGAGCGACCGCCGCACGCAACTGCTGGAGCAGGTGTCCATCGCCACGCGGCGCCTGTCGCAGCTCGCGGCGCCCTGGAAGTCGATCCACAGCAGCGAAGTGGACATGCAGCGCGCCATCTTCCAGGACGACACCCGTCCCCCGGAGGAGCGGCTGAAGGCGGGCGAGGAGTATTTCCAGACCGAAGAGCGGCTGACGGTCGTCCGCAGCATCGACGACGGCGCCAACGCCGTCCGCGCTCTGCTGACCGAGGCGGCGGCCAGCACCGACCTGAACCGGCTGTCGGTCATCGAGGCGCAGACCCGCATTCTCCTGACCACCATGGTCGCCAACTCCGGACGCCTGCCCGAAGCCTCGCGCGACGCGATGGCCGAACCGCTGAAGGCGATCGAAACCCTCTCGGTCGAGCCCGAAGGGCTGATCCCCACCCGTCTGGCCGAGCTGGAAATCCTCAAGGCGCAGCGGGACCTGCTAACCAACAACCTGGGCCTGTCCGAAACGCTGTCCATGGCGGTCGTGAACCTCGTGCACACGCAGGAGGGCGCCATCACCACCGCCGCCGAGGAGAGCGAAAAGACCCTGTCCAACGGCACCATCCTTCAGATCGGGGTCGGCGTGGTCAGCCTGCTGCTGTCGGCGCTGGTCGTCCTGGTCTTCGTACGCCGGATGGTGGTGCGCCGCCTGCTCACCCTCCAGGGCGGGATGGAGCGGATCGCCGGCGGCGATCTCGACGTGACGGTTCCGTCCGGCGGCCGCGACGAGATCTCCGCCATGGCCCGCACGGTGGAGGTCTTCCGCGAGAACGCCCTCGCCAAGCGCCGGCTGGAGGCCGAGCAGATCGAATCCGCCCGCCGCGCCGAGGAGGACCGCAAGCGCTCCCTGGAGGAGATCGCCAGCAGCTTCGAAGGGGCCGTCGGCAGCGTGGTCAGCCGCTTCGTGGCGGAATCCACGGAGATGGAGGAGAGCGCCCGCAGCATGTCGGCCACGGCGGAGGAGACCAACCGCCTCGCCACCAGCGTCGCCGCCGCGACCGAGCAGACCTCGGCCAACGTGGAGACGGTCGCCGCCGCGTCGGAGCAGCTCACCAGCTCCATCGAGGAGATCACCCGCCAGATCAGCGAGTCCACCAACATCGTCCGCGAGGCGATGACGCTGGCCGAGCGCGCCAACGGGCAGATCGGCGGCCTTGCGGACTCCGTGCAGAGCATCGGGCGCGTCGTCGACCTCATCAACGACATCGCCAGCCAGACCAACCTGCTGGCGCTGAACGCCACCATCGAGGCGGCGCGCGCCGGTGAGGCCGGCAAGGGCTTCGCCGTCGTCGCCAACGAGGTGAAGGCGCTGGCCGCCCAGACCGCCCGCGCCACCGGCGAGATCGCCGCCCAGGCCGCCGGCATCCAGAGCGCGACCGGCGAAGCCGTGCAGGAGATCCAGGCGGTCGTCCAGGTGGTCACCCGCGTCGGCGCCATCGGCGCCACCGTCGCCGCGGCGGTGGAGGAGCAGAGCGCCGCCACCAAGGAAATCGCCCGCAACGTCCATCAGGCGGCGCTGGGCACCACCGAGGTGACGCAGACCATCGCCGGCGTCAACGCCGCCGCCGACCGCAGCGGCACCGCCGCCCGCACCCTCCTCGACAAGGCCCACGACCTCGCCGACGGCGCCAACGCGCTCAACCGCGAGCTGTCCGGCTTCCTCCAGCGCGTCCGCGCAAGCTGATGAAGACGCCCTTCCCCGCGGCGGTGCGCGGGGAAGGGCGTTTCCCCCCTACTCCGAAATCACGATCTGGCGTTCGCGCCCGCCCTTGCCGACGATCCTCAGCACGCGGCGGCCGCGCTCGTCGCGGCTGGATTCGTCCAGCACGACCCGCCCCAGCGCGGCCAGCAGGTGCAGAAGCTCACTGTTCGAGGCCACGCCGAAGCCTTTTCGAAGCTCCGCCAGCAGGACCTCGGTCTCATCACGCGTCGTCACGGGTCCTGCCCTCCGGCTTATGATTGCGGGCCCCAGCCTGCCGCAGGACGGGCGCCCCTGTCGAGTGGCCTGAGACGAGTGCCCTGAAAGCGGAAGAGGACGGCTTGCCAGCGCGCCCTTCGGCCACTACGGTCACTGCCCGTATCGTCACCCCCGCGCCCGACGGCGCCGGCGGACCAGTCAGGAGAGGCAGCATGGCAAAGACAGGCAACGGGCGGAACGGCGCGGACAAGCCGGCCTCCGGAACCTTCACGGGCACGCCGGCGGAGCGCCTGGTCCGCTATTGGCGCAACAGCGACCGCCGCTTCGACGAACTGCTCGACGAGACGCTGGACGCCGGCCGCCAGGCGGTGCTGGAAGCCGCTCTGGACAAGCTGCGCGAGGAGGAACAGCCCGAATTCCTGGACGAGGTGGAAACCATCGCCGAGTCCGTCCGCCGCACCGATGCCCAGGGCGACGACATGATCGCCACCCTCTTCTGGCTGGCGGTGGAGGTGTCCGGCGACCTGTCGCAGCCGCCCGCCGTGGAAACCATCGAAGAGGCGCTGGATTCCACCGGCCTGCTGGAAACCGCCGCCGACACGCGCCTGCTGCCGGTCTGGCTGGAGCCGGAAGCGCTGGTCTATCTGGAGGCCGCCGACCGCCGCACCCTGCTGCTGCGCATGCTGGACTCGACCGACGCGGCGCTGCGCTTCGTCCGCGAGGCCGACCTGCTGGCCGATCCGGCGGACGCCGGCACCCGGCTGGTCGGCGTCGTCGGGCTGATCGAGGAGGAGGCGGAAGCCGTCGAGGCGGCCGGCGAGGACGCGGTTCCCGATTTCCTCGGTCTGGCCCGCATCGGCGAGGACGGCGAACCCGAACTCGACCCCGCGGAGGAGACCCGCATCCGCGAGGCGCTGACCCGCTTCACGGCGGCCATCCAGGGCGCCGACCCGCGCGTCCAGCGCTGCGAGCCGGCCGGCGGTCTGAACGATCTGCTGGACCTGATCGCCGAAGCCGATTGGACGGACGGCGGCGAGTTGGCGGAACTCGCCTCCTTCATCGACGTGGCGAGCGACGAGACGGCGGACGCCGTGGTGGACGCGGTGGTGACCAGCACCGCGCACGGCCTGTTCGTCCGCGCCTTCAACGCCGACGGGCGGCTGCTGGACGAGCGGGCCTTCACGCTGCAGGGCGACGAGGCCGCCCAGGCCGTCACCCTGCTCCAGCAGCGCTGCCGGAGCGTCACGAAGGAGTAAAAAGAAGCGGTTCCCGGGCGTCTTGTGGCGGGACGCCCTTTCGCCACCCTGTTGTTCGGCGCGGAAATCGGGTACACCCCTATTGGCAACCCGGTTTCCTGTCCCCACCCCAGTCTTGGAGCTTCTTCGATGCGCGACCAGTCACTCTCCATCGCCGAGGCGGCGGCCTGGCTGAAGTGCTCGGAAGCCGAGGTGGAGGAACTTGTGCAGGCGGGCCGGCTGCGCGCCGACCGGATGGAGCCGGCGATCGACCGGATCTCGCTCAACACCGTCATCGTCCTGGCGGAGAGCCTGCCGGTCGAACGCCGCATCTTCGAGGTGCGCGAGGCCGCCGGGCGGATGGACTCCTCCGAATCCCGCGGCCATTACCCGTCCCGCCCCTCCGGCGGCATGGACCAGCGCCCGCCGGTGGTCGTGGAGCGCCGTCCCTCGCGGTCCTTCACCCCCCGCTGATCGCGTCAGCCAAGGTGCCGATTTGAATCAGGCGCCGCCGGGCGGAGACCCCGGCGGCGCCTGATTCCCGTGGCTCACACCAGTTCGACGCGCAGCGCGGTCGGGCCGCCGTCGCCCGGAACGGCGACGAAACGCACGTCCTCGCCGTCGGCCACCACTTCCAGCCCGGACTGGCGCAGGATCGCACGGTCGAAATAGACGCCGATGCCTGTCTCGTCGTCCCACGGGTCGATCAGGCCGGACTGGCTGTCCAGATTGTACCAGCGCACGGTGCCATAGATCATTTCACCCGAGGGCACCGGCATGAGGGCCGGGGCCGACCGCTCGGCGCGCCGCGGCTTGGGCTCGCGGATGGCCGCCGGGGCGGCGGGGCGCACGGCCTGGGGATCACCGGCCTCCATCTGGCGCTGCCGACGCTGCTTCGGCGCGCGGGCCGGCTTGGCCTCCGCCGGATCGGCGGGGGTGATGGAATGGATGGCCACGACCTGCGGCCCCTTCGGGGTTTCGGCGATGTCGCAGACGAGGCCGGTGCCCTCGGTCAGCGACACCTCGCCCAGCGAGGCGAGAACCCGGGAATGCAGAAACGCCTCACCGCTTCCGTCGGCGAAGCGGACGAAGCCGAAGCCCTTGTCGGCCTTGTACCATTTGACGACCGCCGTAACCTGCTGCTTTTGCTCTTCGCTCACTCTGGACACTCGATGGATGGAGGACAACCGGTCCAACAGTGACCGGATTTGTCGATCTGCGCAATGCGGCATCCGTTCGCCGCCTCCGCAATCTCACTTCGGTCCCACCCTTTTCCCACGGGAAGGAGGCGCCCCCGACCACCGGCCCGGCAGACGATCACCGCAAAAGAGTGGAAAATTTTAAGTAAACGCCTGAATACGCTCTTTAAATCCGCTTTAAAAGCCGCCCTGTACTCTCCCTTCCGAAGTCCATCGCGGAGAATCCCGTGGCTCGCTTCCGGCCCAACCGATTTGAGATGAGGATCTCCCGATGAGCCTGTTCAGCGCCATGCGGTCCGGTGTGAGCGGCATGTCCGCGCAAAGCTCGCGGATGGCCGCCATTTCGGACAACATCAGCAACTCCGCCACCATCGGCTACAAGCGCGCCGCGGTCGACTTCTCGACGCTGATGACCTCCTCCGGCTCGACGAGCAACTATTCCGCGGGCGGCGTCCGCTCCAACGTGCATTATCAGGTGTTGAAGGACGGGACCATCCAGGGCACCCAGTCCGCCACCGACATGGCCATCGAGGGGCGCGGCTTCTTCGTCGTCGCCGACAACGCCGGCACCACCGGAACCTCGCCCGGCTACGCGCTGACCCGCGCCGGCAGCTTCCTGCCCGACGACCAGGGCTTCCTGCGCAACAGCGCCGGCCAGTATCTCCAGGCCTGGAAGCTGGGGCCGGACGGCAGCCTGCCCGCGGTGAACCGCAGCAGCTTCGACGGGCTGAGCGCCGTCTCAATCGCCGGGCTGGCCTATGGCGGCAGCAAGACGACGCAGATGAGCTTCGCCGGCAACCTGCCGGCCCAGGCCACGGACGGCACCAGCTTCGACACCTCCACCTCGCTCTACGATGGGCTCGGCAACCCGCTCGACGTCACGATGACCTGGACGAAGACGGCCAACCCGAACGAATGGACGCTGTCGGTCACGCCGCCCGCCGGCTACACCGCGACGCTGTCCACCAACACCGTCACCTTCAACACCACGGGCGCCAATGCCGGCCTGCCGGCGGGCGCCCTGCCGCAGATCACGCTGACCTCGCCGGCCAACCCGACGCCGGACACCGTCAACGTGACGGTCGGCAACCTGACGCAGCTCAACGGCGATTACGTGCCGCAGTTCATGGGCGACGGCGCCCGCGCCGGCCGCGTCAGCACCGTGGACATCGACAAGGCGGGCACGCTGTGGGCCGTCTACGACAACGGCGCCCGCCAGCCGCTCTATCAGGTGCCGGTCGCCGACGTGGTCAATCCCGGCGGGCTGGTCCCGCAGGACGGCAACACCTACACGCTGGGCATCGACAGCGGCACGATGACGCTGAGCAACGGCAACAGCGGCACCGCCGGCTCGGTTGCCGGCTACGCGCTGGAGCAGTCGAACGTCGACATCGCGGAGGAGCTGGTGTCGCTGATCGAGACGCAGCGCGCCTACTCTTCCAACGCCACGCTGGTGCGCACCGCCGACGAGATGGTGGACGAGACCACCCGTCTGAAGCGCTGACGGACGGGAAAGGGGATAGCCCGCCATGAGCCTCCAACTGGCCCTCAGCGCCGCCCTGTCCGGGCTGCGCGCGACCCAGCAGCAAGCCGCGCTGGTCTCGCACAACATCACCAACGCCACCACCGCGGGCTTCGTCCGCAAGGATCTGGCCGTCTCCACCGCGATCAGCGGCGGGCGCGGCCAGGGCGTGCGCGTCGACGGCGTGCTGCGCAGCGTGGACGAGTTCCTGATCCGCGACGCCCGGTTCGAGCAGAGCCGCTACACCGCGCAGGAAACCCGCGCCTCGGCGCTGGCCGACTACGCCACGGCGCTGGGCCAGCCGCAGGACGAGCGGTCCGTCTCCACCGCGCTGGCGAAACTCCAGCAGTCCTTCAGCCAGCTCCGCAACCAGGCGGACAACGAGGCGGCGCGCACCGCCGTGGTGGATTCCGCGGAATCGCTGGTTCGCCGCCTGCACGACACCGCCGCCGCCGCCATCACCGTGCAGACCGACGCCAAGGCACGGCTCCAGTCCTCCGTCGACGAGGTCAACCGCTCGCTCGTCCGCATCGGGGAGCTGAACAGCGCCATCGCCACCCAGAAGGCCAGGGGCGCCGAGACCGGCGACCTGATGGACGAGCGCGACCGGCTGCTCGATCAGGTGTCGAGCGAGATCGGCATCCGCACCCACACCCGCGAGAGCGGGGAGGTGGTGGTGATGACCCGCAACGGCCAGACGCTGCTCGACCGCGAGCTTCCCGTGGGCGCCCAGCCGCTTCAGCTCGTCGGCGGCGATCTGGTGGCCGGCGGCAAGATCATCTCCGACAACCCGGACCAGGACATCCAGAGCGGGCGCATCATGGGTTATGTCCAGACTGCCTATCAGGACATGCCAAGGGCGCTGGCCCAGCTCGACGAGCTAGCGGCGGGCATCGTCCAGCAGTTCCAGGCGGCGGAGGCCGACCCCACCCAGCCCGGCCTGTTCACCGACGCCGGCGCCGCCTACGGCACGACGGAAGGGCTGGCCTCGCGCATCGCCGTCAACGGCAGCGTGCGGAGCAATCCCTGGATGGTGCAGAGCGGCGTCCAGGCGGGCGCTCCGCTGGCGTCGGGCGACACCACGCAGATCGACCGCTTCCTGAACGCCTTTTCCGCCACCCGCAGCTTCACCGCGGCGGACCTGCCCTCCTCGGCCACGCTGGGCGACTACGCCACCGGCATGGTCTCCACCCAGCAGGGCTACCGCACCACCGCCGAGTCCGAGATGAAGACCCGCAAGATCAGCGCCGACGCGCTGCAATCGGCGCGTCTCAACCGCGACGGCGTGAACGTCGACGACGAAATGCAGAAGCTGCTGCTGATCGAGCAGAGCTACGGCGCCAGCGCCCAGGTGCTCCAGGCCGCCGGGCGGATGCTCGACACGCTGCTCCAGATCCGGAACTGACGCCATGCTCTACAACGCCGTCTCCACCCTCGGCCTTTCCAAGCGCCTGCAAACCGCCAACACCGAGCTTCAGCTCGAACGGCTGCGCAACAACGACGAGATCGCCAGCGGCAAGCATTTCGACGTCGCCAAGGCGCTGGGTGCGCGCACCGGCCAGGCCATCGCGCTGCGCAACCTGTATGACGAGACCGAGCAGACCCTGAAGTCCACCGCCCTGCTGCAGGGGCGGCTGGGCACCATGGACAGCGCGCTGACCAACATCCTGTCCGCCGGGCAGGACGTTCTGGCCGCCGCCTCGGTCGGGCTGGGCCAGCCCTCGCCCACCGGCAGCTCGCTCCAGGTGCGGGCCCGCGCCATGCTGGAGCAGGTGGTGGGCATGCTCAACGCCTCCTCCGGCAACGGCTACCTGTTCGGCGGGGTGGAGGTGAAGGCCGCCCCCATGCGCGCCGTGCAGGGCGACGACTCCGGCCTGCCATCGCCCATCCAGATCGTGCAGGACGCCATCGCCGCGGCCACCGGGGGGACCGCGTCGCCGCAGACCCCGGCCGAGACCGCCGCCGCCGTGGCGGCGCTGGACGACCTGTTCGCCGCACCGTCGGCCTCGCCGTTCGGCTTCGAGGGCGGATTCTACCAGGGGGCACCCTCGACCGCGCCGCGCCTCAGCGCCCGACCCGACCGCACGACCGAGATCCCCTACGGCATCCAGGCCAACGACCCGGCCATGCGGGACCTGCTCCAGGGCCTCTACATGCTGGCCAGCGTCGACACCAGCCAACTGCCGCTGGACGCCTACAAGCCCTACATGGAGGCCGCGGTCGCCAAGGTGTCGGGCGGCATCGAGGGGGTGCGCGACGCCACCGCACAACTCGGCATCCACCGCGCGCAGCTCGACGACATCGCGGCGATGAACACGACGCAGCTGCGCGTCCTCAACGACCAGCTCGACGCGATGGAAAGCGTCGATCCGGCGGAGGCCAGCCTGCGCATGAACCAGCTCGAAGTGCAGATCGAGGCGACCGCGGCGGCCACCGCCCGCATCGCCCGGATGAGCCTCGCCAATTACCTGTAGGAAGCCTCTTCCCCACGGGATGATGAAAGACGGTCTGATGACGCAAGGTCCGATCCGCCGAGCCCTCCGCGTGGCAGCGCTGGCCGCGGCCTGCCTGCTGGGCGCCGCCGCCGTGGCGGGCGATGCGCTGGCCCAGACGCGGGTGAAGGACCTCGTCACCTTCGACGGGGTGCGCCGCAACCAGCTGATCGGCTACGGCCTCGTGGTCGGGCTGAACGGCTCGGGCGACCGGCTGATCAACACGCCCTTCACCGAGCAGAGCCTGAAGGGTATGCTGGAGCGGCTGGGCATCAACACCCGCGACGAGGTGCTGCGCACCCGCAACGCCGCGGCGGTGATGGTCACGGCCTCGCTGCCGCCCTTCGCCCGCCAGGGCACGACCATCGACATCACCGTGTCGGCGCTGGGCGACGCCACCAGCCTGCTCGGCGGCACGCTGCTGGTCACGCCGCTGCTGGGCGCCGACGGGCAGGCCTACGCCGTGGCCCAGGGGTCGCTGTCGGTCAGCGGCTTCTCGGCGGGCGGGGTGGCCGCCAACGTGACCAAGGGCGTGCCGACCAGCGCCCGCATCGCCAACGGCGCGATCGTCGAGCGCGAGCTGAAATTCGCGCTGGACGAGACGACCGCCGTTCGCATGGCCCTGCGCAACCCCGACTTCACCACCGCCAACCGCATCGCCGACGCGGTGGCGGTGCGGCTGGGCAGCAGCGCCGTCCATGTGTTGGACGCGACCACCGTCGATGTGCGCATCCCGCCCCGCTACACCGGCGCGGTCGCCCGGCTGATCGGCGACATCGAGCAGCTCACCGTGCGCCCGGACGGCATCGCGCGGGTGGTGGTGGACGAGCGCAGCGGCACCGTGGTCATCGGCGACGACGTGCGCATCAGCCGCGTCGCCATCACCCAGGGCAACCTGACCGTCCGCGTCGTGGAGACGCCCCAGGTGTCCCAGCCGCAGCCCTTCTCCGACGGGCAGACGGTGGTGGTGCCGCGCACCGACGTGCAGGTGCAGGAGGGCAACGGGCGCCAGTTCGTGACCATCGGCGGCAACGTCAGCCTGCAGCAGCTCGTCAACGGGCTGAACGCGCTGGGCGTAGGGCCGCGCGACATGGTCGCCATCCTCCAGGCGATCAAGGCGGCGGGCGCGCTGCACGCCGATCTGGAAATCATCTGACACCTCCGGCCGGACGACGACACGATGGACATCTCCCCCCTTTCCACAACCACCCAAGCCGCGAAGCCCGCCACCCAAAACCAATCCGCCGAGAAGGCTGGGCAGGAGTTCGAGGCGCTGATGGTCGGGCAGATGCTGGAATCCATGTTCGCCAGCATCGAGACCGGCAGCGCCTTCGGCGGCGGCCAGGGCGAGCGGACGTGGCGCAGCTTCATGCTCCAGGAATACGGCAAGGCCATCGCCGAGGCCGGCACGCTGGGGATCGGCCGCATGGTCGAGGCCGACGTGGCCCGCCTCTACGGCCAGACGAGCGAAGGAACCAAGGGATGAGCCGCCGTTTCAAGGACCTGATCCGCGAATTCGCCCCCGACGCCAAGCCGGAGGCGGACGCGACCCCCGTCGCCGCACCGGAACCCGAGGGTCCCGCGCTGGCCGACGGGCCGACCGCCGTGGTGATGACCGAGTTCCTCGACACGGTGGCGGAGTTGAGCGTCCTGCTGGACGAGGAGACGGCGGCGCTCGCCGCCGGCGATCTGGAGGGGCTGGAGGTCTACGCCCGGCGCAAGCAGGCGATGGCCGACCGCCTGGGCGGCATCATGACCCAGGCGCAGACGGGCACGCTGCGGCTGAACGACGACCTGCGCGCGATGATCCTGGAGCGGGTGGAGCGGCTGGACCGCGCCATCAACGACAACGCGGCGGGGCTGGTCGCCATGCGCAAGGCCGTGCTGTCGATCAACCGCAGCCTTCTGGTGGCGCTGGAGAAGGCGGCCAGCGACGGCCTCTACGCCCCCTCCGGCCACGCCGTGCGCCCGGTCGAGCTGTCGGCGTCGGGCCTGAACGCGGAGCTGTAGGCCCGGCCGACGCGGAGGGTTCCGCCGCCGGATGCGGGCCGCTATAGTCCGGCGTCCGCTTGGCCGCATCCTCCCGAGGCTTCCGCATGCCCGCAACCGACCGCGCCGGCCCCCCGTCGCTCGCCGTTTTCACCCATGGCGAGCTGATCGGCGACGCGCTCATCAAGATTCCCTTCGTGCGCGCCTTGCGGGGGCTGTTCCCGAACCACCGGATCACCTGGATCACCACCGAGGGCACCCATCTGGCGACCACGCTGCGCCCGATGATGGACGGGCTGATCGACGAGTTCCGCGCCGACACCGGCATCGGGCGCAGCCCGCTCGGCCTGCTGAAGCCCATGCCCATCCGCGACCGCTTCTCCCTGGTGCTGGACACCCAGTCCCTGCCCTGGCGGACGCTGTTGGCGCGGCGGCTGAAGCACGACCTGTTCGTCTCGGCCTGCGCCGGCTACCGCCTGTCGGACCGCCGCCCACCGCCCGGCTACACGGAGCCGCGGCATGTGCTGGACCGCCTGTTCGACCTGCTGGAGGTCGCCGGCGGGCGGCGCCCCCCCCTGGACATGGCCGTTCCCATCCCGGCCGAGGCCGAGGCCGAGGCGCGCGCCGTCCTGCCCGACGGGCCGGGCTACGTCGCCATCGCGCCGGGGGCGGGCAAGCGGGTGAAATGCTGGCCGCTGGACCGCTTCGTGGAACTGGCCCGCGCCCAGGTCGCCGGCGGGCGGGTGCCGGTCTTCATCCTGGGCCCGGCGGAGCTGGACTGGCTGCCCGGGCTGCGCGCCGCCGTGCCGCAGGCGCTGTTCCCGCTCCAGGACGCCGAACTGGCCGAGCCGCGCTATTCCCCGGTGCGCACCATCGCGCTGACCCGGCGTTGCGCGGCGGCGGTCGCCAACGACAGCGGGACCAGCCACCTGTTCGGCCTCGCAGACGTGCCGCTGCTGACCCTCTACGGCCCGACCATCGCGGAGAAGCTGCGCCCCAAGGTGACACGGGGGACGGTGCTGACCGCCGCCGCCTTCGGCGGTCGCGAGATGGAACGCATTCCCGCCGATGCCGCGATCCGCGAGGTCGAGGCGCTGATCGGTTCGTGAACCGCTCTCGGACTTCGTTCAGCCGGCCGTCCCCACTCCGCAAACCCGCCGGCGGAGAATTCCAGCGCCAAAGCCCCAACTCGCCTGTTATGGTTGCGGGAAGCCTCTCGCACCACGGGGTCCGGGCATGGAAGAAAAGCTGATCGCCTACATCGGCCGGTTGAAGGAGCAGATCGCCACCCTGCGCTCCGCCGACTTCACCACCCCGGAGGAGCGGGTGTCGTGCGAGGCCGTGGCCGACAGCCTGGAACTGGTCGTGCGCGAGTTGACGGACCTCATCGAGATCCGCTGACCCGCGCCACGCCGCGAAAAACGTCCGGAATGGCGCCTGGAGTGGCGCCTCACGCCGGCTCGTAGAAGCGCGCCAGCTCGGACGCCGGGACCGGGCGCCCGATCAGATAGCCCTGGAGCTGGTTGCAGGACTCGTTCTTCAACAGGGTCCGCTGCTCCTCCGTCTCAACGCCCTCCGCCGTGACCGCGATGTCCAGGCTCTTCGCGAGCGCCAGGATGGTGCGGATGATCGACAGGGACTCGCGGTTCTCTGCCATCAGCTGGACGAAGGAGCGGTCGATCTTCAGCTTGTCGAAAGTGAATTTCTGAAGGTAGCTGAGGCTGGAGTAACCCGTGCCGAAATCGTCGAGCGCGATGCGCACCCCGGCGGTCTTCAGCGCGGTCAGCGCCGCCAGGGCGCGTTCGGTGTCGTCGATCATCACCCCCTCGGTCACCTCGATCTCCAGCCGGTGCGGCGGCAGCCCCTCCTCCTCCAGAATGCCGAGGATGGAGGCCGGGAGGTCGGAATGGCGGAACTGGACCGGCGACAGGTTCACCGCCACCTGGACCGGATCGGGCCACGCCCGGGCGTCCCGGCAGGCGGTGCGCAGAACGAACTCGCCGAGCTGCATGACCAGCCCGCTCTCCTCGGCCAGCGGCACGAACTCCGACGGCGGGATCATGCCGCGCTCCGGATGTTTCCAGCGCACCAGCGCCTCGAACCCCAGGACGCGGTGCGTCCGGCAATCCTCCAGCGGCTGGTAATGGACGCTGAGCGCGCCGTCGCTAAGCGCCTGACGCAGGTCGCGCTCCAGGCCGCGGCGGGCCTGCAGCCGCTCGTCCATTTCCGCCTCGAAGAAGCGGAAGGTGCCCCGCCCCTCCGACTTGGCGCGGTAGAGCGCGGTGTCGGCGTGCTGGAGCAGCGCTTCCGCCCCGCCGCCGTCCTGCGGAAAGAGGGCGATGCCGACGCTCGCCCCGACCACCATGCGCTGACCGTCCAGCTCGGCGGGCGTGCCCAGCGACTTGACCAGCCGGTCGGCCAGGGCCAGCGCCTCGCCCGGCTGGGCGATGCGGTGCAGCACGGCGAACTCGTCGCCGCTCAGCCGCGCCACCGTGTCGTGGCTGGGCACCGCCTCCAGCATGCGGCGCGCCATCTCCTGCAACAGCCTGTCACCCGCCGGGTGGCCCAGCAGGTCGTTCACCGCCTTGAAGCGGTCGAGATCCAGATAGAGCACCGCCACCCCGGTGCGGGCACGCCCCGCGCTGGTCAGCGCGCCGTTGAGCCGGTCGAGGAACAGGGAGCGGTTGGGCAGGCCGGTCAGCAGGTCGTGGTGCGCCATGTGGCGGATGCGCTCTTCCGCCCGCTTGCGCTCGCGGATGTCGCGGACGGCGACGACGCGGGCGGGCCGGCCCTCGTGCGTGATGTCCTGCCCGTGCGCCTCCACCATCACCAGCGTGCCGTCGTCGTGCAGCAGGTCCAGCTCGACCCGCTCGGAGGTCGGTTGGGCCAGCTTGCGCTCGATGTCGGAGCGGCGGTTCTGCACCACGAAGCGCAGCATGGATTGCCCGATGAAATCCGCCGACGGCTTGCCCAGCAGTTCCGCCATGGCGCGGTTGACGTCAAGGACCACGCCGTCGCGGTGGATGACGATGCCTTCCGTCGTGGCGTCGGCGAGCTGGCGAAACCGCTCCTCGCTGGCGCGCAGACGGGCGGCCTCGTGCGCCGTGCGCGCGGCCAGCCGCTGGTCGACGATGGCCCCGGCGAGGCCCAGCGCCATCACCACCGTGGCCGTCACCGCGATGGCGACCGCCAGAAGGCCAGGCTCCATGATCGCTTCGGACATATCGTGCAGCGGGTCGGGGATCAGCGTGACGCCGGCCATGCCCGTGAAATGCAGCCCGCAGATGCCCAGCGCCAGCAGGGCCGCGCCGGTTGCCAGCCCCTTCAGCGACCCGGTCCGCAGAGCGGCGGTGAAGCCCGCCCCGGCCAGCAGGACGCCCAGGCCCAGCGCCACCGCGACATAAGCCGGATCGTAATGCAGGTTGGCCGGCACCTGGAGCGCCGCCATGCCGGTGAAATGCATGGCCGTCGCCGCCGCCCCGGCAATGGCGCCACCCAGCGGGGCGGCCAGCCGCCCGCCGCCGATGGCGCGGCGGATGCCCACCGCGGCGCCGCCGATGGCGATCAGGCTCGACAAAACCGTCAGGCCGACGTCGTAGCCCGTGGGCAGGCTCGTCTGGAAGGCCAGCATGGCGATGAAGTGGGTTGCCCACACGCCGCCACCGGTCGCCGTCGCGGCACCGGCCAGCCAGCCCCAGCGCGCCCGTCCCACCGCCGCCGCGGCGCGGCGGGCGAGGTTCAGGGACACCCAGGCACCGAATCCACAGACCGCCCCTGCCAGCAGCACGAGCCACAGATCGTGCTGCTGGGTTATGCAGGCATACACACGCATCATCCGGCGTTCATCCCGTTCCGGCGGCTCGACGCCGCTTGATCCGATTACCTTAATCTTTTGGTACGTTAATAATCCTTTTTCGGATCCGTCTGGAGCGCGGAATCGGCATGCGCAAGTTGCACGGTCGCTACAGTCGATAGCGGAGCGCATCCACCAGCGCAGCCAGAGCCGGCGGGATCTGCCGGCGGCTGGGATAGTAGAGGTAATAGCCGGGGAAGGGTTTGCACCAGTCGTCCAGCACGCGGACCAGCCGCCCGGCGGCGATGTGCGTCGCCACCTCGTCCTCGAAGATGTAGGCCAGCCCTCGCCCGTCCAGGACGGCGGCCATGATGACGTCCATGTCGTTGGACACCAGCGATCCCGACACGCGAACGTTCACCGGGTGCCCGTCCTCCTCGAACTCCCAGACATAGACGGCGCCGGACGTGGTGAAGCGGTAGTTGATGCAGTCGTGCCCGGCCAGATCCTGCGGGGCGCAGGGCACCGGGTGCTGCGCGAAGTAGGAGGGCGCCCCGACGATGGCCGCCCGGATGTCGGGGCCGATGCGCACCGCGATCATGTCCTTCTCGAGTTGCTCGCCCAGCCGGACCCCGGCGTCGAAGCGGCTGGCCACGATGTCGGTCAGGCTGCTGTCGATGGACAGTTCCACCTGCACTTCCGGGTAGTCGGCGAGGAAGCGCGACAGCACGGGCCACAGCACCCGCACGGCGGCGTGCTTGCCGGTGGTGATGCGCAGCGTGCCGGCGGGCTTCTCGCGCAGTTCCCCCACCGCGGCCAGCCCGGCGGCGATGTCGTCCAGCGCCGGCCGCAGGGTGCGGAGCAACCGCTGCCCGGCCTCCGTCGTGGACACGCTGCGGGTGGTGCGGGCCAGCAGCCGCAGGCCGAGCCGGTCCTCCAGCGCCTTCATGGCGTGGCTGAGCGCGGATTGGGACATGCCCAGCCGGGCCGCCGCCCGCGTGAAGCTCCCCTCCTCCGCCACGACGGCGAAGGCCGCCAGATCGCTGAGGTCGTTCCGGTTCATTCATGCACCACATTCATAAGCTCAAGCGGATTGTACCGGCTATTCGGCTCGCAGCGAAGCGGTTAGGATGGTCGTGGTCACGTTTGCGGGCCGAACGAACGGATAGGGCCGGCGCTTCCGCGGAAGACCAACTCCCACACTGGGATGTTTGCCACGCCCGCCGAACGGGACCACACTGCACACGGTCTTTTCGAAGCTGGGATTCACGCAGGAATTGCCCGCCGAAGGCCCGCACCATAATACCCGACAGGCAAGGTCGAGAGACAGGGATCATCCGATGATTCGTTTGAACATCAACGGGCAGGACCGGGACGTCGACGTGCCCGGCGACATGCCGCTTCTGTGGGTCCTGCGGGACGAATTGAACCTGACCGGCACGAAGTTCGGCTGCGGCATCGCCCAGTGCGGCGCCTGCACCGTCCATATGGACGGCACGCCGATCCGCGCCTGCCAGACCCCGGCGGAATCCGCCGCCGGCACGAAAATCACCACGATCGAGGGCGTGTCCGGCACGGTCGCCCAGGCCGTCCAGGCCGCTTGGCAGAAGCTCGACGTGGTGCAGTGCGGCTACTGCCAGTCCGGCCAGATCATGAGCGCCGTGGCGCTGCTGACCGACAACCGCAACCCCACGGACGACGACATCGACGCGGCGATGGACGGCAACGTCTGCCGCTGCGCCACCTACCCGCGCATCCGCGCGGCCATCAAGGACGCCGCCAAGGCGATGGGGGCCTGAGCCATGCTGAACCAGCTCATCAAGCAGGCGGCGGCGGACGTCGCCTCCCCCTCGCGCCGCGGCTTCCTCAAGGGGGCCGGCGGCGCCCTGGTTCTCGGCGCCATGCTCCCCCGGACCGGTTTCGCCAGCGAGGCCGCCGCCCCCAAGGTGGTCGGCCCGGCGGACCCGCGCCCGCAGGCCTTCATCCGCATCGCCGCCGACGACACGGTCACCGTGCTGGTCAAGCATCTGGACAAGGGCCAGGGCATCATGACCGGCCTGACCACCATCGTCGCGGAGGAGCTTGACGCCGACTGGGCGCAGATGCGCGGCGCCTTCGCCCCGGCGGACGGCGCGCTCTACGCCAACCACTTCTTCGGCATCCAGGGCACCGGCGGCTCCACCGCCGTCGCCAACAGCTGGGACGAGCTGCGCATGGCCGGCGCCGCCGCCCGCGCCATGCTGGTCGCCACCGCCGCGGCGCGCTGGTCGGTTCCGGCCTCGTCCGTCACGGTGGAAAAGGGCGTCGTCCGCCACGCCGCCTCCAACCGCAGCGCCCGTTTCGGCGAACTGGCGGAGGACGCGGCGAAGCTGCCCGTCCCGCAGAACGTCGCGCTGAAGGACGCCAAGGACTACAAACTCATCGGCAACCCGTCGCTGCACCGGCTGGACCATGTGTCCAAGACCGACGGCACGGCGATCTTCGCCATGGACATCCGCCGCCCCGGCCAGGTGACGGCGGTGCTGGCCCGCTCCCCCCGCTTCGGCGGCACGGTGAAGTCGGTGGACGCCGCTGCGGCGAAGCAGGTGCCGGGCGTTCTGGAGGTGCTGACCCTGCCGGCCGGCGTCGCGGTCGTCGCCAGGAACACCTGGGCCGCCATGAAGGGCCGCGAGGCGCTGACCGTGGAGTGGGACGACGCCAAGGCGGAGATGCGCGGCACCGAGGAGATGCTCGCCGACTACCGCAAGCTGGCCGACCAGCCGGGCAACGTGGCCACCGACACCGGCGACGCGGCGAAGGCGCTGGCCGGCGCCGCCAAGGTGGTGGAGGCGGAGTTCGTCTTTCCCTACCTCGCCCACGCCCCGATGGAGCCGCTGAACGCGACCGTGGAACTGACTCCCGACGGCGGCTGCACCATCTGGGCCGGCTCGCAGTTCCAGGGGGTCGAGCAGAAGGTCGCCGCCGGCATCCTCGGCTGCAAGCCGGAGCAGGTGGTCATCAACACCGTCTGGGCGGGCGGCAGCTTCGGCCGCCGCGCCACCCCGGACGCCGACTACATCGCGGAGGCGGTGACCATCGCCAAGGCCTATGGCGGCAAGGCGCCGGTCCATCTGGTGTGGACGCGCGAGGACGACATCCGCGGCGGCCGCTACCGCCCGCTGTTCCTGCACAAGGTGAAGGCCGGCCTGGACGCCTCCGGCAAACTGGTGGCCTGGCGGCAGAGCATCGTCGGGCAGAGCTTCATGATCGGCACCCTGTTCGAAGGCTTCATGGTCAAGAACGGCGTGGACGCGACCGCGGTCGAGGGCGCCTCGGACATGGCCTACGCGGTGCCGAATCTGCATGTCGATCTGCATTCCCCGCCGTCGCCGGTGACCACCCTGTGGTGGCGCTCGGTCGGGCACACCCACACCGCCTACGCCAAGGAGGTGATGATCGACGAGCTGGCCGCGGCGGCGGGCAAGGACCCGGTGGCCTTCCGGCTGGAGATGCTGAAGGACCACCCGCGCCTCCAGGGCGTGCTGAAGCTGGCGGCGGAGAAGGCCGGCTGGGGCCAGCCGCTGCCCAAGGGCAAGGGCCGCGGCATCGCCGTGCACGAGAGCTTCAGCAGCTTCGTCGCCCACGTCGCCGAGGTTTCCGTGGACGAGCAGGGCCGCGTGACCATCGACCGCGTGGTCTGCGCGGTGGATTGCGGGCAGGTCGTGAACCCCAACATCGTCGAGGCGCAGGTCTCCGGCGGCACCGGCTGGGCCATCGGCCACGCGCTGCGCGACGAGATCACGCTGACCGGCGGTGTGGTGGATCAAAGCAACTTCGACGGCTACCAGCCGCTCCGCAACTCGGAGATGCCGCCGATCGAGGTGCACATCCTCCCCTCCACCGCCCGTCCGACCGGCGTCGGCGAGCCCGGCGTGCCGACCGCCGCCCCGGCGGTCGCCAACGCGGTCTTCGCCGCCACCGGCAAGCGGCTGCACCACCTGCCCTTCACCCGCTCCGGCATGGTGTAAAGCTCTGCCACCCCTGCAAAAAGCCCCTCTCCCCACACGGGGGAG
>NZ_WHOR01000058.1:0-25235 GCF_013340925.1 Azospirillum formosense | reverse complement strand
CCCGCGGACGCGCGGTGGGCCGGGGCACCGGCGCGGGCCGGGGGGCGCGCGGCCGCTGGGCGCGGGCCCCCACCCCCCCCCCCGGCCCCGCCGCGGCGGGGGGGCGGTGGTGGGCGGGCTGTAGACCCCGCCCGGCCTCGCCCTGGCGGCCCCCCCCCGGCCGGGGTCTGGCCAGACGGCGCGGGCGCTTCAGGCCGACCGCTTCAACGCGGCCATCCTGGAGCGCAACCGCCGCGACGACACGCTGGACACGCTGGCGTCGCCCGTCCTCGGCTCCGGCGTCGCGGTGTCGCGGCTGGAGGCGCTGTTCCTGTTGGCGCAACGCAACGGCACCGATCCCGCGGCGACCGCCTGGGAAGCGCTGTCGGCGGATGGGCTCGCCCTGTCGCGCGACGGCACCCGGCTCGACGGGGAGGAGGCCAATCTGGCGGAGCTGCGCGCCCGGTTCGACCGCTTTGCCCGCCTTCGCCTGCCCACCCTGCGCTGCCTCGGCGTGGCGTAACCACGGAACCGGGTGACCTCAGCCCCCGACCAGCCCGGCCTCGTCCGCAGCGCGGTCGAACTGGAGCGCCGCGAGGCGGGCGTAGAGGCCGCCCTCGCGGACGAGATCGGCGTGACGCCCGGTGGCGACGACGCGCCCCTGCTCCATCACCACGATCCGGTCGGCGTTCAGGACGGTCGCCAGCCGGTGGGCGATGATGATCGTGGTGCGCCGGGTCATCAGCTTGTCCAGCGCGTCCTGCACCATGCGCTCGCTCTCCGCGTCGAGCGCGCTGGTCGCCTCGTCGAGCAGAAGCACCGGCGGGTCGCGCAGGATGGCCCGCGCGATGGACAGGCGCTGGCGCTGGCCGCCGGACAGCCGCACGCCCTTTTCGCCCAGGAAGGTGTCCAGCCCCTCGGGCAGCGCCTGCAGGAACTCCAGCGCGTGAGCGGCCTCGGCGGCGGCGAGCACCTCGGCGTCGCTGGCCTCCGGGCGCCCGTAGCGGATGTTCTCCCAGGCGTTGGCGGAGAAGACCACCGGGTCCTGCGCCACGAGGCCGAGCCGCCGCCGCACGTCCACCGGGTCGGCGTCGCGGACGTCCACCCCGTCCAGTTTGACCGCCCCGGCCTGCGGGTCGTAGAAGCGCAGCAGAAGCTGGAACACCGTGGATTTGCCGGAGCCCGACGGGCCGACCAGGGCCACCGTCTCGCCCGGCTCGATCTCCAGCGAGAAATCCTTCAGCGCCGCCCAGTCCGGCCGCGACGGGTAGTGGAAGCGCACGTCGCGGAAGGACAGCGCGCCCTGCGCCGGTTCCGGCAGGGCGCGCGGGTTCGCCGGGGCGCGGATTTCCGGTTCGGTGTCCAGCAGGTCGAACAGCCGCTCCGTCGCGCCGGCGGCGCGCTGGAGGTCGCCGGCCACCTCGCTGATCGCCCCGACCGAGCCGGCGACGACCACCGAATAGATGACGAAGGCCGAGAGCTGCCCCACCGTCAGCCGCCCGGCCAGCACGTCGTGCCCGCCGATCCACAGGATGAGGCCGACCGAGCCGAAGACCAGCACGATGACGATCATCGTCATGATGGCGCGCACCGTCACCCGTCGCCGGGCGGTAGCGAAGGCGTCCTCGACCCGTCCGCCGAACAGGCTGCGGTCGATGGTCTCGTGGGTGTAGGCCTGCATGGTGCGGATGGCGCCCAGCGTCTCCTCGACGAAGGAGCCGAGGTCGGCGATCTTGTCCTGGCTGGCCCGCGACAGGGCGCGCACACGCCGGCCCAGGATGATGATCGGCAGGATGACCACCGGCACGCCCAAAAACACCAGCCCGGCCAGCTTCGGCGAGGTCACCAGAAGCATCGCCGTGCCGCCGACGAACATCAGGGTGTTGCGCAGCGCGATCGAGACGGAGGACCCGACCACGGTCTGAAGCACTTCGGTGTCGGTGGTCAGGCGCGTCAGGATCTCGCCGGTCTTGGTGGTCTCGAAGAAGCCGGGGGACAGCTTCACCACATGGCTGTAGACGGCGCGGCGGATGTCGGCCACCACCCGCTCGCCGATCCAGCTCACCAGATAGAAGCGCCCGAAGGTCGAGGCGGCCATCAGCACGATAACCACCAGCAGAACCAGGAGCGCCCGGTCGAGCAGCGCCGAATCGCCCGCGACGAAGCCCTGGTCCACCAGGACGCGCATCCCCTGCCCCAGCCCCAGAACGGTCCCCGCGGCCACGGTCAGGGCCAGCATGGCGCCGAAGATCTGCAACCGATAGGGCCACAGGAAGGGAAACAGCCGGCGCAGCGGGGACAGGTTGCGGCGGCGCGCTGCGGCGGAGGGCGTCGCTTCGGACACCGGATCGGACTTCGACGAATGACGGGACACCGGGGCTCCCCAGCGGCAGGACGGGCGGCAGGACGATGTGCAGGCGGTGCACGGGGGCAAGCCCGGCATATAGCAAGGGGGGGGGCTATGAACAAGGTATGGTTTGGCATGCGAACGGAACCGCGGCGCCCCGGAGACGCCCCGTTCCGAAGGCGTCCGCCCCCGTGCCCCCGCATCTCCGTGGTGAATCAAGCGACGGCGCGCCGGTGCGACGGCCGTCCGGAAGCACCGCCCTTTCCGGCGCAGGAACGCGGTTGCATCATGTCGCATGCTTTGCTATAGACCGCGCTCGCTTTGCAGGAACCCCGGCCATGAAGACTGATATCCATCCCGACTACCACGAGATCAACGTGGTGATGACCGACGGCAGCACGTTCAAGACCCGCTCCACGATGGGCAAGCCGGGCGATACGCTGCGCCTCGACATCGATCCGAAGTCGCACCCGGCTTGGACCGGCGTGCAGAAGCTGCTGGACACGGGCGGCCAGATCGCCAAGTTCAACAAGCGCTTCGCGAGCTTCGGCCTGAAGAAGTAATCTTCTTCGTCCGCAAAACGAAAAGGGGCGTCCGGTTCGCCGGGCGCCCTTTTCGCGTTTGCGGCTTTTGAGAAAGCCGGCCGTCAGCCGGCCATCGCCACCGCATCGCGGGCGCGCTCGTCCAGCCGGGCGACGCGCATGTAGAGCCGGTGGCTGCGCTCCAGAAGGCTGCGCAGGCCTTCCGGAAGCTGCTCGTTGTCGGGGCCGGAGGGATCGGTGCAGATGTCCCCGCCCGACAGGGCGAAATCATCGCTCGCCGCCTGCTCTCGGGTCATTTCCCCGGCATGAACGGCCTTCTGCGCCAGCAGCCAGGCCATGACCTGGGTCAACCGACTGGTCACCCGCATCGATTCGTATGAGATCTGGAGCCGGACATGGGGCGGCAGTGCCCGATGGCTGGCGGCGTCATGATAGGCGATGTAGTTGCGCGCTTCGATCAGCAGCGCCATCGTCTCATCATAAGTCCCGTTGAAGAAGGTCGGTGTTTCCATCACGGCCGTACCCCTCCCGCGGCCGGATGGCCCGATTCCGAGCCTCGCCGCAACTGATTAACAATCGGTTTGTGGATGTGGAGCCCCGCCTTCCACCCCGTGGCCGGGGACGGCGCGGTCCGGTGAATTTCAAAAAGCGCGCTCTTGAACGGGAAGAACGCTCGCTTATCTGTCGCGGTGTCGACGGACGCCCAGTTGGGGTTCGCCGGCTCCGCAAGAGGGACCGACGATGATCGTGGTCCCCGATCGCTGTATCGCTCTTTTGGAGGATATGTCATGCGCTCCTACGACCTTTCGCCCCTGTTCCGTTCGACCGTCGGGTTCGACCGCCTCTCGCGTCTCCTGGAGAACGCGATGACCGGCGACGAGGCCGCCGCGTCCTACCCGCCCTACAACATCGAGAAGACGGGCGACGATGCTTACCGGATCACCATGGCCGTCGCCGGCTTTGGTCCGGAGGATCTGGAGATCACCGCTCAGCAGAACTCTCTGGTGGTCACAGGGAAAGCTAAGAAGGAACAGGAGACCGGCCAATTCCTCTACCGGGGTATTGCCGGCCGCGCTTTCGAGCGCCGCTTTCAGCTTGCCGACTTCATCAAGGTGGGCAACGCCAATCTGCTGAACGGGCTGCTCCACATCGATCTGGTGCGCGAAGTTCCGGAAACAATGAAGCCGCGCACCATTCAGATCGGCACCAGCGGCGCGGCGAAGCCCGCGTTGACCCAGCAGGCCGCGTAACCGCAGGGCACCGCACGTCCGCGCATTACGCGTCCGCAAGGCGCCCCGGGGAAACCGGGGCGCCGTTTTTGCGTTCGCAGCCAACCGCTGCCGCTCCCGTCATGCGTCGACCACTCTTCGATTCGGCGGCAAGGCCACGGTCACCGTGGTCCCCTGCCCCGGCGCGCTCTCGATGCGCAGCGTGCCGCCATGCGCCTCGACCAGCCGTTTCGAGATGGACAGGCCAAGCCCCATTCCCTCGTAGCGCCGCGCCATCGACTGATCGACCTGGGCGAAGGGAGTCATCGCCTTCGGCAGATCCTCCGCCGCGATGCCGATGCCGGTGTCCGCCACCGACAGCTCCACCCCGCCGCCGTCCCCGCGGCGTGCGCGGACAAGAGCGGCTTCGCCGGGATTGGAAAATTTCACGGCGTTTGACAGCAGGTTCACCAGCACCTGCCGCAGGCGAAGCGCGTCGCCGAACAGCATCGGCAACCCATCCTCAAGGTCGATGCTGATCGGCACGCCGCGTTTCCCGGCCTGGATGGCGACGAGGTTCAGCGCCTCCCCAACCAGGTCGGATGGATCGACGATGCTTTCATTCAGCCGCAGCCCGCCCGCCTCGATGGTCGTAATGTCCAGGATGTCGTCGATGATCGCCAGCAGATGCTCGCCCGACTGGCGGATCGAGCCGGCGTAATCGATGTAGCGGTCGACCTCCCCCGCCCCGAGCAGCCGCATCTCGATCACCTGGGCGAAGCCGATGACCGCGTTCAGCGGAGTCCGCAGTTCGTGGCTCATGACCTGGAGGAAGGTCGATTTGGCACGGTCAGCCGACTCGGCGGCCTCCTTCGCTGCGATCAGGTCCCTTTCGGAACGCTTGCGCGCGGTGATGTCGCGGATGATGCCGGTGAAGACGCGGCGCCCGCCTGTCTCGACCGCGCTCACCGACACTTCGATGGGGAAGCGATCGCCATCGCCGCCCCGCACCGCCACGGCCTCCCGCACGGCCCCGGCGCCATGCGGGAGGCCGCCCGGCTGGTAGACGGCCAGCCCGCCATCTTGAAGCAGCGACCCGATATCCGGAATCAACCGGTCGATCCGGCTCCACAACATGTCTGCCGCCGGGATGCCGAACATCGCCTCCGCTGCCGGATTGAAGCTGTGGACGATGCCCTCCCCGTCCATGGTGACGATGGCGTCGGCGGCGGCGTCCACGATGGCGTTGGTCCGGGCCTCCGCCATCAGCAGCGCGTCGACGGTCCGCACATACTCGGTCATGTCGGTCAGCGTGCCGACCCAGCCCTGCACCTGCCCGTCCGCGCCGCTCAGCGGCGAGCCCTGGCACAAGGCGAATGTGGCCGCCCCGTCGGCCCCGCGGAACCGCACATTCAGCAGAACGGGTTGCCCCGACGCCACAGCCTCCGCCCAGTCCGCCTCCAGCCGAACACGGTCGTCCGGATGCAGCATGTCACGCCACCCATGACCGTGCAGGGCGTCGGGCGACAGCCCGGCGATGGCGGCGAACCGCGGGTTGGCGAAGACGATGCCGCCGTCCCGGTCCGTCTGGAAAATGCCGACCGGGGCGGAGCGGGCCAGCGTCTGGTAGAGCGCTTCGCTCGCCCGCAGCCGCTGTTCGGCCTCCACCCGGTCGGTCACGTCACGGGCGTGGATGACGATTCCCCGGACTTTGGGATCGTCCGGGCGGTTGAACGCCGTCGTCTCCATATGGCGCCACCCGCCCGCCGCGTGGCGCACCCGGCAGAGGAAGGGGCCGCCGTCCTCGACGGATTCCCCATGGCCGCAGCGGGCGAGACGTCGAACAGCCTCCTCCCGGTCGTCCGGATGCACGCGTTCCAGCACGGGTGTTCCCAGCAGCGCCTCCGGCGGGGTGCCAAGCACGCGAAGGCACGCGCGTCCCACATCGATGAACCGACCGTCCGACGACAGCACGGCAACGATATCGCCGGCGTTGGCCATCAGGGCATGAACATACCGCTCAAGACTTCGCACAGAACACCATTCCGCATCGCCGCTCCAATGCAGAACAGTAAGACGCCAATCCGTTAATGATTCATGACGCCATTGTAATCAACTGAGAAACAACAGGCTCAACGTGCAGGGAATTGAGCGGCGAAGGCATCTGTGGTTGCGTCCGGCGCTTCCGTCATAACCATATGGCCTATGCCAGACAGCTGGATAACTTCGGAATCACTGACTTTGGCGGCAAGCGCCTTACCGGATTTCGCCGGGGTCATGCGGTCGACTCCGCCCAGCAGGAAAAGCGCCGGACACGACACCGCCGCCGCCGCCTCGCCGCCATGGACATAGGCGTTGCAAGCGCCCAGATCGACGCCGAGCACGCCAGGGCGGGCCCGCTGCATCAGCCGCCGCCCACCGGGAAGCAGCGACAGACCGGGCGCCGCCGCACCGCCGACATGCCCGCGCGGCCCGTGGCCCCAGCCGATCACCAGTTCGATGGCGGACGGGTCGTTCAGCGCCGCGGCGGCCAGCAGATCCGGATGGACCGGCATCGTCTCCGCCACGCCCAGCAGGGCCAGCGATTCGACTCGGCTTCCATGCCGTGCCGCGGTTTCCAAGGCCACCAGGGCGCCCATGGAATGGCCGGCAAGCGCCGCCTTCGCCACACCCGCCGCGTCCAGCAGCGCCACGATCCAGTCCGCCAATTCCTCAATCGAGGGCAGCGGCGCCCCGCCGGAGCGGCCATGGCCCGGCAGATCGACCGCCAGGACCGAGCGCCCGTGATGGGCGAGGTAGCGGCTTTGCAGGCTCCACACCGTGTGGTCCATACCGGCGCCGTGGATCAGCACGATCGTCGGCAGCGCCGGGTCGAAGGGGCGTCCGCCGGTGTGGGCGTAGACGGTCTGGCCGTTGACAGTCAGGTCCATGGCAGCCTCCTCACACCTTCGTCGCGGCGCGCAGCGCCTGGCGCAGATCGTCGATCAGGTCGTCGCAATCCTCCAGCCCGATGGACAGCCGGATCATGTCCTCCCCCACCCCGGCGGCGGCGAGCGCCTCGGCGTCGAGCTGGGCGTGGGTGGTGCTGGCGGGATGGATGACCAGCGACTTGGCGTCGCCGACGTTGGCGAGGTGGGAGAACAGCGCCAGCTTCTCGATGAAGCGCCGCCCGGCCGCCCGGCCGCCCTTGATCCCGAAGGAGATGATCGAGCCGGCGCCGTGCGGCAGGATCTGCGCCCGCAGCCGGTGGTCGGGATGATCGGGCAGTTCGGGATGGGTGACCCAGGCGACGCTGCCGTTCTCCGCGTAGGCCTCCGACTCGAGGAAGCCAAGCACCTTGCGGGTGTTGTGGATATGGCCCTTCATGCGCAACGGCAGGGTTTCCACGCCCTGGAGGATCTGGAAGGCGTTCATCGGGCTCATGCAGGCGCCGAAGTCGCGCAACCCCTCGGCACGGGCGCGCATGATGAAGGCCGCCGGCCCGTACTCCTCCGCGAAGTCGATGCCGTGATAGCCGGCGTAGGGCTCGGTCAGGGTCGGGAACTTGCCGGACGCCTCCCAGTCGAAGGTGCCGCCGTCGATCACCACGCCGCCGATGGCGACGCCGTGCCCGGCCAGCCACTTGGTGCAGGAATGCATGACCAGATCGGCGCCTATGCTGAGCGGCTTGCACAGATAGGGCGTGACGAAGGTCGCATCGACCATCAGCGGCAGGCCGGCTTCATGGGCGATCGCCGACAGGCCGGGGATGTCGAGCACCTCCAGTCCCGGATTGCCCAGCACCTCCCCGAACAGCAGCCGCGTCTCCGGCCGGATGGCCGCTCGGAAGCCGTCGAGGTCGCGCGGGTTCACGAAGGTCGTGGTGATGCCGAATCGCGGCAGCGTGTAGGCCAGCAGGTTGCGGCTGCCGCCGTAGATCGAGGAGGAGGCGACGATGTGCCCGCCGGCGTCCATCAGCGTCATGATGGCGAGCGTCAGGGCCGCCTGGCCGCTGGCCGTGCAGACCGCGCCGACACCCCCGTCCAGAGCCGCCAGCCGTTCCTCCAGCACCGCCACCGTGGGGTTGGAGATGCGGGAATAGATGTGCCCCGGCCGTTCCAGGTTGAACAGCGAGGCGGCGTGGTCGGTGTCGTCGAAGACGTAGGATGTGGACTGGTAGATCGGCACCGCCCGCGCCCCGGTGGCCGGATCGGGCCGCTGGCCGGCGTGCAGGCTCAGCGTGTCGAACTTGAGGAACTTGGCGTCGGCCATTCCCTTCCCCCTGAAAAAGGTAAGGGCCGCCCGTGGCGCGAGCGGCCCTCTGATGCTTCGTTTTTTGCCTGCCCTGCTCAACTCGGTGAGCTGATTTGCGGGGAGGGTATGGCTGGATGACGCAAAGGTCAAGTAGTGGCTTTCCGAAAGTTGCCATGGATTTCGAAGCAACTCTTCGACGCAAATCACTCCACCCCGACCATGGTCTCCTCGGCCAGCCAGTCGACCACCTGGGCCAGGGCCTCCCAGCCGGTGGCGCCCTGCTCCAGCGCCTCGCGGTAGATGGCCACCTGACGATGGGCGCTGGTGCCGCGGCGGATGATGTCGCGGGCGTTGGCGACCTCCGCCACGCAGTCGAAGCGCTCCGCGTCCTCGCGGGTCAGTTCGATCAACTCCTCCATCAGGTCGGCGTAGGGAACGATGGTGCCGCGCCCGAAATCCACCAGCCCCTCGTCGAGGCCGTAGCGCTGGGCACGCCAGCGGTTCTCGCCGATCAGCAGATTTTTGTAGGGCCGCCACGTCACGTTCCTCAGCCGCAGCCGCCACAGCATGCGCAGCAGGCAGCGGAACAGCGCCGCCACCGTCACCGCGTCATCCAGCCGGGTGCAGACGTCGGTGATCCGCATCTCCAGCGTCGGGAAGCGCTGGGACGGGCGGATGTCCCACCACAGCTTGCTCGCGTCCTCGATGATGCCGGCGTTGACCAGGACGTTCACCTGCTGCTGGTACTCGCCGAAGCTCTGGAAGCTGTCGGGCATGCCGGTGCGCGGCAGTTCGTTCCACACCGCCAGCCGGTAGGATTTCCGCTGCATGTCCTGCCCCCGCCAGAAGGGCGAGGAGGTGGACAGCGCCAGCAGATGCGGCAGGAAATAGCGGACCTGGTTCATCAGGTCGATGCGCAGGTCGTCGTCCTCGATCCCGACATGGACGTGCATGCCGCAGATCATCAGCCGCCGCGCCGGAGCGCCCAGGTCACGGGCCAGCATGTTGTAGCGGTCGCGGTTGGTGTGCTTCTGCGGCTCCCACGCGGCGAAGGGATGGGTGGACGCCGCGATGGGCGCCAGATTGTGGGCGCGCGCCACCCCAGCCACCGTCGCGCGCAGCCGCGCCAGTTCCGCCCGCGCCTCTTTGAGGCTGGCGCAGACCGGCGTGCCGACCTCGATCTGGCAGCGCAGGAATTCGGGATGGATCTGGCCCGGCGCCTGCTCCTGGCAGGCCTCCAGCATTTCGTCGGGCGGGTTGCGCGCAATGTCCCGCGAGTTGCGGTCGACCAGCAGATACTCTTCCTCAAGCCCCAGCGTGAAGGCCGGCTCCATGAACGCTCACTCCCGCGGGAACAGTTTGATTTCGTAGAGGCCGGGGTCGGCCAGGATCGGCTCCAGCGCGTCGCCCAGCACCGTCGCCCACAACGCCGCTCCCTCCGCCGTGGCGATCAGGTCCTGGCGCACCTCGACCAGGACGTTGGGCAGCCCGGCGGGGGTCGCGTGGCTTTCCACCGTGCCGCCCAGGGTCGTCCGGCCCGAGTAGGGTTCGTTGTCGCCGACGCACCAGCGCCCGTCGGCGCGCAGCCGCGCGATCATCGGGATCGGGATGCGCGGGTCGTGGTCCCACAGGATGCCAACGTGCCAGGGCCGGGCGACGCCGCGCATGGCGGGCGTGAAGCTGTGGATCGACAGCAGCACCGGCACCTGCCCGCGCTCCCGCCGCCGGGCGACCTCGGCGGCGACGGCCTCGTGATAGGGCCGGAAGATGGCGTCGATGCGCCGCTCCTCCTCCGCCCGGTCCAAGGCGCGGTTGCCGGGAATCACCACGTCGTCGCTGACCACCGGGATCGCCGTCGGATCGTCCAGCGCGCGATTCGGGTCGATGACCAGCCGGGAATAGCCGGACAGCACCGCCGTCGCGCCGAACCGCTCCGACAGCCGCCGCGTCACCTCCGCCGCCCCGATGTCGTAAGCGATGTGCCGGCACAGATTCGCCTCGTCCAGCCCCAGCGTTCCCAAGGCCTTCGGGATGGCCCGCGCGGCGTGGTCGCACAGCAGCAGAACCGGGCTGTCCGACTCGGGGCGCAGCACGGTGACCGGCGGTGGATCGTCGGGACCCAGCAACGGTTTGGGCGGCGCGGCGCGGGGCGGCGACGGCAAGGTCACCGGGCGGGGATGTTCGGCGGGCTTGCAGGGGGATCGCTGCGTCATGATGGCACAGTATTGCAGGGTCTCGGTTGCAGCGGAAGTTCCCGCCGGCTGGTTCCCAAGGCAACGGTCCGGCAGCGCGGATGATCCCAACGGAGCGGCAATGTCCCACAATCCGGGTCTTCCGCAGATGAGCCATGCGGCGGGCGCCCGTGGCGCCTGCAGGGTGCGTCCTTTATAACGGAGGCCATGCCGGACGCCAGCACCCTCGCCCCCGTCGCGCGCGCCGACTCCGCGCAGCGGATCGCGCTGATCGCCCTTCTGATCGGGGCGCTGGGAATCGCCTTCGCTCCGATCTTCGTGCGCCTGTCCGAACTGGGGCCGAGCGCCACCGCCTTCTGGCGGCTCGCCTTCGCGATCCCGGCCCTGTGGGTCTGGATGGCGGTGGAGCCGAAGGGAGGCGCGCGGTCGCGCAAGCCTTCGTCGCTGTCCGACTACGCCCGGCTGACCGCGGCGGGCCTGTTCTTCGCTGGCGACCTCGCCATTTGGCACTGGTCGATCCGTTACACCTCCGTCGCCAACTCCACGCTGCTCGCGAACTTCGCGCCGATCTTCGTGACGTTGGTGTCCTGGCTGGTGTTCAAGGAGCGGTTCAGCCGGACCTTCCTGATGGGGCTCGGTCTGGCGCTGTGCGGGGCCGTCGTGCTGATGGGGCAGAGCCTGAAGCTGAGCCCGGACCATCTGTTCGGCGACGCACTCGGGCTGCTAACCGCGGTTTTCTACGGTGGCTACATCCTGGCGGTGGGCCGGTTGCGGGCGGAGTTCTCCACCGCCACCATCATGACCTGGAGCGGGATCGTCACCGGCCTTGCCCTGCTGCCCATCGCCCTGCTGTCCGGGGAGAGCCTGATCGCCGGATCTCTCAGCGGATGGGCCGTGCTGCTGGGGCTCGCCCTGGTCAGCCATGCCGGCGGCCAGAGTCTGATCGCCTACGCGCTGGCCCATCTGCCAGCCGCCTTCTCCTCCGTCAGCCTGCTGCTCCAGCCGGCGGCGGCGGCGGTGCTGGCCTGGGCGCTGCTCGCCGAGCCGCTCGGCGCTCTCCAGGCGGTGGGCGGTGCCGTGGTGTTGGCCGGCATCCTGATGGCCCGCCGCGGAAGCCGATGAAACGCCGCCGGTGACGCGGGCCATACGCCGCCGTCCGGATGCGAGTTGACGCGATTTACCCGACTCGGGTACGACCTATGACCGATTGCTGATGAAAGGGCATGACACCGTGTCCGACACCGAAGAACCCCACCACGTACCGGCCTCCTCCCAGCGCATTTCCGAATGGGTGGCGGAGCGGATTCTCGAACGGATCGCCCGTGGCGAACTCGTTCCGGGAGAGCGCTTGCCCGGCGAGCGCCAGCTAGCGGAGCAACTCCACGTCAGCCGGGTGTCGGTGCGCGCGGCCCTGCAAAAGTTGAAGACGCAGGGCTTCCTGACCGCCGTGCAAGGCGGCGGCACGCGCGTGGTGTCCTCCGCGGGCGCCATGGACGGCGCCCTCACCGAGATGGTCCGCGTGAAGCACGCCAACCTCTGCGACCTCGTGGAGATCCGGCAGGCCCTGGAAAGCTGGGCGGCCCGGCGCGCCACCGAGCGCGCGACCCAAGAGCAGATCGACCACATCGGGCGGGTCCTCGCCGCGATGGGCGAGACGGGCCGCGACGGCAAGCAGGCCGCCGACGACATGGACTTTCACCTTGCCGTCGCCCAGGCGGCGGGAAGTCCGGTCTATCTGCATTTGCTGGCGACCATCCGCGACATCCTCGGCCAGATGATGGAGTATCACCACACCGAGCCCTTCGCGCTGGGCCGCGAGGCGCTGATGATCGACCATCACCGCGCCATCTACGACGCCATCCGGCGCCGCGACGCCGATGCCGCCGCCGTTGCGGCCACCGATCACCTCGGCTGGGTGCTCGACCGCTACAACGATCTGAGCCGGAAGGCGGAAGACCTCTCGCGCCCCGACACCGACGCCGCTCCGTAAAGAGAGGCGGCGTCTTTGGGGAGCATCACCCTCCCCGCCTCGTCGTCACGACATAGAAAAAGCCGCAAGGGTCCGAAGATCCTCGCGGCTTTTCTTCTCAGCCGATCAGGACAATCCTGGTCAGACGGCCCGCTCAGGACGCCAGGATGCCCTCGATCTGCTTCGTCACGTCGTCGATCTCGGCCATGCCGTCCACCGTCTTCAGAACGCCACGGCTCTGATAATACGGCAGAATCGGTGCGGTCTGCTCGTGATACTGGGCGAGGCGGGTCTTCACCGTATCGGCGTTGTCGTCCGCCCGGCGCTTGAACTCCGTGCTGCCGCAGACATCGCAGACGCCCTCGACCTTCGGCTTTTCGAAGACGTCGTGATAGCCCTTGCCGCACTTGGCGCAGGTGTAACGACCGGTGATGCGCTCCACCAGGATGTCGTCCACGACCTTCATCTCGATCACGTGATCGAGCTTCAGTCCTTTGTCCGACAGCATGGTGTCCAGCGCCTCGGCCTGGGCGACCGTGCGCGGGAAACCATCGAGGATGAAGCCGTTGGCCACATCCGGCTTGGAAATGCGCTCAGCGATGATTTTGACCATCAGCTCGTCCGGCATCAATTTGCCGGCGGACATGATGTCCTTCGCCTGCTGCCCAAGCGGACCACCCTCGGCGACCATCGCGCGGAGCATATCGCCCGTGGAAAGCTGGACGAGTCCGCGCGTGTCTTCGAGACGCCGCGCCTGGGTCCCCTTCCCGGCGCCCGGCGGTCCGAGCAGAATGAGATTCATTACTTTCTCCCCCGAAGCTTCGCTTTTTTAATCAGCCCCTCATACTGGTGGGCCAGCAGATGGGAATGAATCTGCGCAACCGTGTCCATCGTCACCGTGACCACGATCAGCAGGCTGGTGCCGCCAAAATAGAACGGAACCGAATGCTGGGAAATCAGGATTTCGGGGAGGAGACAAACCGCCACAAGGTAGGCCGAACCGATCACCGTCAACCGGGTCAGCACGTAGTCGATGTAGTCCGCGGTGTTCTTGCCCGGGCGGATGCCGGGAATGAAGCCGCCATACTTACGCAGGTTCTCGGCCGTGTCCGCGGGGTTGAAGACGATGGCCGTGTAGAAGAAGCAGAAGAAGATGATCAGCGCCGAATACAGGATCATGTAGAGCGGCGTGCCGTGCGCGAGATAGCGCGTGACCGTCTGCAGCCACTCCGGACCCTCGCCGCCGGCAAAGCCCACCGCAGTCAGCGGCAGCAGCAGCAGCGACGACGCGAAGATCGGCGGGATGACGCCCGAGGTGTTCAGCTTCAGCGGCAGGTGCGACGCTTCGCCGCCGAACACGCGGTTGCCCATCTGACGCTTCGGATACTGGATCAGCAGCCGGCGTTGCGCGCGCTCCATGAACACGATGAAGAACACGACGCCCACCGCCATCAGCAGCAGGAAGACGATGAACAGCGTGGACAGCGCGCCGGTGCGGCCCAGCTCCAGCGTGCTGACGAGAGCGCGCGGCAGCTCGGCGACGATGCCGGCGAAAATGATGAGAGAGATGCCGTTGCCGATGCCGCGGGCGGTGATCTGCTCGCCCAGCCACATCAGGAACATCGTGCCGCCGACCAGCGTGATGACCGTGGCGATCTTGAAGAACAGCCCCGGTTCCGGAACCGCGGCGCCGGATGCGCCGGTCATCGCTTCGAGCCCCACCGCCAAGCCCCAGGCCTGCACGGTCGCCAGAAGGACGGTGCCGTAGCGGGTGTACTGGTTCAGCTTCTTGCGGCCCGACTCGCCTTCCTTCTTCAGCGCTTCCATCTGCGGCGACACCGCGGTCAGAAGCTGCACGATGATGGAGGCCGAAATGTACGGCATGATGTTGAGCGCGAAGATCGTCATGCGGTGCAGCGCGCCGCCGGCCAGCATGTCGAACATGCCCAGGATGCCCCCGCCCTGCTGCCGGAAAATATCGGCCAGGATCTGCGGGTTGACGCCCGGAATCGGGATGTAGGTGCCCAGGCGGTAGATGATCAAGGCACCAAGGGTGAACCAGATCCGCTTCTTCAGCTCGGTCGCCTTGGAGAAGGCCCCGAAATTAATGTTCGCGGCAAGCTGCTCGGCCGCTGATGCCATGGGTCGTATCCCTGTCCCTAATGCACGAACGGGGCGGCTCTGCAGGATGCAGGCCGCCCCTCGCAACTTCGCTTCATTTAGTGCCGGAAGGGGCCCGCGCGCAAGCGCGGGCTTCCGATCACTCGGCGGCTTCGGCGGCGGACGCGGTCAGCGTGACGCTGCCACCCGCCTTCTCGACCGCTTCCACAGCCGACTTGGAGGCGCCGGCCACGGTGAAGCTGGCCTTCGTCGTCAGGGCGCCCTTGCCCAGCAGACGGATGCCGTCCTTCTTCACCTTGCCGGTGACGCCCGCCGCTTCCAGGGCCACCGCATCGATGGTCTGGCTGGCGTCGAGCTTCCCGGCGTCGATGAACTTCTGGACCAGGCCCAGGTTCACGACCGAGTATTCCTTCGCGAAGATGTTGCGGAAACCGCGCTTCGGAAGGCGGCGGTGAAGGGGCATCTGGCCGCCTTCAAAGCCGTTGATGGCCACGCCGGTGCGCGAGGTCTGACCCTTGACGCCACGGCCGCCGGTCTTGCCCTTGCCCGAACCGATACCGCGGCCGACGCGCATGCGCTCCTTACGGGCACCGGGGTTGTCCCGGAGATCGTTCAGCTTCGTCATGGGTTCAGCCCTCGTTCTCGACGCGGACCAGGTGCGCGACCTTGGCGATCATGCCCCGCACGGCCGGAGTGTCCTCCAGCTCGCGGGTCCGGTGCAGCTTGTTGAGACCCAGACCGACCAGCGTCTCGCGCTGGTCGTGCTTACGACCGATCGGGCTGCCGGTCTGGGTGACGATGACGGTCTTCTTCTCGGCCATGATCAAGCCTCCTGCGCACCGGCGGCGCCGGTTTCACGCTTGCCGAGGATGTCGCTCACGCGACGGCCGCGGCGGGCGGCGACGCTGCGCGGGCTGGAAACCTGCGACAGGGCGTCGAAGGTCGCCTTGATCATGTTGTGCGGGTTGGAAGTGCCGATGGACTTCGTCACCACATCCTGCACACCCAGGGCCTCGAAGATCGCGCGCATCGGGCCGCCGGCGATGATGCCGGTACCGGCCGGAGCGGTGCGCAGCACGACCTTGCCGGCACCGAAGTGACCGTTGGAGTCATGGTGCAGCGTGCGGCCTTCGCGCAGCGGAACGCGGATCATGCCGCGCTTCGCCTGGTCGGTCGCCTTGCGGATCGCCTCCGGCACCTCACGGGCCTTGCCCGATCCGACACCGACGCGGCCCTTGCCGTCACCGACCACCACCAGGGCGGCGAAGCCGAAGCGACGGCCACCCTTCACAACCTTGGCGACGCGGTTGATCCCAACGAGCTTTTCGATCAGCTCGCTCTCTTCCCGGTCGCGATCGCGCGGCTGCCGATCACGGTCGCTCCGCTCGCCTCTTTCACGTGCCATTTCGGAGCCTCCTTAGAACGACAGCCCGCCCTCGCGGGCGGCGTCAGCCAGGGCCTTGACCCGGCCGTGGTAAATGTAGCCACCACGGTCGAACACGACCTCGGTGACGCCCGCCGCCTTGGCGCGCTCGGCAATGAGCGCACCGATCTTCTGGGCGGCTTCGACGTTCCCACCGTGCTTGAGCTGCTCGCGCAGCTCCTTTTCCACGGACGAGGCCGAGGCGACCGTGCGGCCGTTCTCGTCGTCGATGATCTGGGCGTAGATGTGCAGATTGGACCGGAAAACCGAGAGGCGAGCCCGCCCGCCGGCCTTCTTGGCAATCTGCGCGCGCACGCGCTGCTTGCGGCGCTCGTGGAGTTGCTTTGGCTTGAGCATGGCGGACCTTACTTCTTCTTGCCTTCCTTGCGGATCAGCGTCTCGGTCTCGTACTTGATGCCCTTGCCCTTATAGGGCTCCGGCTTCTTCCAACCGCGGATCTCCGCGGCGACTTGACCGACCTTCTGCTTGTCGAAGCCCGACACCGAGATCGCGGTGGGCTTGTCACACTTGATGGTGATGCCCTCCGGGATCGGGTACTTGACGTCGTGCGAGTAGCCGAGCTGCATGACCAGCTCCTTGCCCTGCACGGCGGCACGGTAACCGACGCCGTTGATCTCGAGGTTGATGGTGAAGCCCTGGTTGACGCCCGTGACCATGTTGTTGATCAGGGTGCGCGAGGTTGCCCACATGACGCGGGCGCGCTTGCTGTCGTTCGCCGGGGCCACCACGACCTTGCCGTCTTCCAGCTTGGCCGTGATGTCGTCGATGAGGGTCAGGCTGAGCGAACCCAGCTTGCCCTTGGCCGACACCTGCTGGCCGTTGACGGAGACGTCAACACCAGCCGGAACCGGCACGGGATGCTTTCCAATGCGCGACATCGAAGGGTCCCCCTTAGAACACGCGGCAGAGGACTTCACCGCCGACGTTGGCGGCGCGGGCCTCATTGTCCGACATCACGCCGCGCGGCGTGGAGAGGATCGCGATGCCGAGGCCGTTGAAGACGCGGGGCAGATCGGTGATCTTCGAATAGACGCGGCGGCCGGGCTTCGACACACGGGCGATCTGCTTAATGACAGGCTCGCCTTCGTGATACTTCAGCTCGATCTTCAGGTTCTTGATGCCGGGGCGCAGCTCCTCCTCGGAGTAGCCGCGGATGTAACCCTCGCGCTTGAGAACCTCAAGCACGTTGCTGCGCAGCTTCGACGCCGGGCTCTGCACAACAGACATACGGGCGTGCTGACCGTTGCGAATGCGGGTCAGCATATCGCCGAGCGGATCGCTCAAAGACATTCTCCGACCCTCCTTACCAGCTCGACTTCACCATCCCCGGGATCTGGCCAGTCGAGGCCAGTTCACGGAGGGTGACGCGGGACAGCTTAAACTTGCGATAGAACGCCCGCGGACGGCCGGTCATTTCGCAGCGGTTGCGGATGCGCACCTTCGAAGAGTTGCGCGGCATTTCGGCCAGCTTGAGGCGGGCGGCGAACTGCTCTTCCGGCGGGAGGGAGCGATCGGAGGCGATGGCCTTCAGGCGGGCACGCTTGTTGGCGAACTGCTTCACCAGCTTGGTGCGACGCTTGTTCTTCTCGATGGCACTGGTCTTAGCCATGGGGTCGTGCTCCAGCCAATCAGGCCACAAACGGCATGTCGAAGGCCTTCAGGAGAGCCTTGGCCTCCTTGTCGGTCTTCGCCGAGGTGACGAAAATGATGTCCATGCCGCGGATCTGATCGATCTTGTCGTAGTCGATCTCCGGGAAAATGATCTGCTCCTTCACGCCCATGGCATAGTTGCCACGGCCGTCGAAGCTGTTGCCGGGGATGCCGCGGAAGTCGCGGACACGCGGCAACGCGATCGTGACCAGGCGATCCAGGAACTCGTACATCCGCTCACGACGGAGCGTGACCTTGCACCCGATCGCCATGCCCTCACGCAGTTTGAACTGCGCGATCGACTTGCGGGACTTCGTGACGATCGGCTTCTGGCCGCTGATCGCCGTCAGTTCGCTCACCGCATTCTGGATCTTCTTGGAGTCGCCGACAGCCTCGCCGACACCCATGTTGATGACGATCTTCTCGATCCGCGGAACTTCCATGTCGTTCGCGTAGCCGAACTCAGCCTTGAGCGCGGCGCGGATCTTGGAGTCGTACACTTCCTTCAAACGTGCAGCCATTGGTCCGGTCCTCACACGTCGATGACTTCGCCGGACCGCTTGGCGACACGCACCTTGCGGCCATCCTCAAGGACCTTGAAACCGACGCGGGTCGGCTTGCCGTCCTTGGGGTCGACATGAGCAACGTTCGAGACGTTGATGGGCGCCTCGAACTCAACGATGCCGCCCTGCGAGGTGGCGCTCGGACGCTGGTGCTTCTTCACCACGTTCACGCCCTGCACGACGACACGGTTTTCCGCCGGGATGACCTTGAGGACCTCACCGGTCTTCCCCTTGTCCTTGCCGGCAAGGATGACGACCTTGTCCTTGGTCTTGATCTTCGCGGCCATCACAGCACCTCCGGCGCCAGCGAGATGATCTTCATGAACTTCTTGCCGCGAAGCTCACGAGTGACCGGCCCGAAGATACGCGTGCCGATCGGCTCGCCCTGCTTGTTGATCAGCACGGCGGCATTGCGGTCGAAACGGATCGCGGACCCGTCCTCCCGGCGCAGTTCCTTCGCGGTGCGGACGATGACGGCGCGATGCACGTCGCCCTTCTTGACGCGACCCTTCGGAATGGCTTCCTTGACCGAGACGACGATCACGTCGCCGACGGTGGCCACCTTCCGCTTGGACCCGCCAAGCACCTTGATGCACTGCACCCGGCGCGCCCCGCTATTGTCGGCGACTTCCAGGTTGGTTTGCATCTGGATCATGGTTTGTACCCTTCCGTTTACGCGGCGCCGCTAACGGCGGCGGACTCAAGCACGACCGTCCAGCGCTTGCGCTTGGAGATCGGGCGGCATTCGATGATCGAAACGGTATCGCCGACCTTGAACTGGTTGCCCTCGTCGTGGGCGGCGTACTTCTTCGACTGACGAATGAACTTCTTGTACACGGGGTGCATGACGCGGCGCTCGACCAGGACGATAACCGTCTTGTCGCCCTTGTCGCTGACCACCGTGCCCTGCAGAACGCGGCGAGGCATAGGTAGCCCTCCTTACTTGCCGGCTTCGGCCGAGCGCGAACGCTCGCCGAGGATCGTCTTGATGCGCGCGATGTCGCGACGCACCACTCGCACCCGCGCGGTGTTCTCCAGCTGGCCGGAGGCCCGCTGGAAACGCAGGTTGAACTGTTCCTTTTTGAGCTGGAGGAGCTGATCGTTCAGCTCCTCGGTGCTCTTCGCACGAACGTCGACGGACTTCATGCCGCCACCTCCTCACCGCCGCCGAGGCGGGTCACCAGCTTGGTCTTGATCGGCAGCTTGGCGGCCGCCAGGGCGAACGCCTGCTTTGCCACATCCGCGGGCACGCCGTCCAGCTCAAACAGGATGCGGCCGGGATGAACGCGGGCCGCCCAGTACTCGGGCGTGCCCTTACCGGAACCCATGCGGACTTCGGCGGGCTTGGTGGAGACCGGCAGGTCCGGGAACACGCGGATCCACACGCGGCCCTGACGCTTCATGGCGCGGGTGATCGCGCGGCGGGCCGCCTCGATCTGGCGGGCCGTGATGCGCTCCGGCTCCAGGGCCTTGAGGCCGAAGGATCCGAAGTTCAGCTGGGTGCCGCCCTTCGCGTTGCCGTGGATGCGGCCCTTGTGGGCCTTGCGGTACTTGGTACGCTTCGGAGAAAGCATCGCTCGTGCCCCTTACTAGCGGTCAGCCCGCTCGGAGCGGTCACGGTCGCCGCGACCACGGCCCCCACGCTCCTCACGGTCACCACGCTCGCGACGCTCGCGCCGCGGCTCGCCATCGGTCGACACCGGCTCGGTGCCCATGCGCTTGTCCTGCGCCATCGGGTCGTGCGCCATGATCTCGCCCTTGAAGACCCACACCTTGACACCGCAGGTGCCGTATGTGGTCTTCGCGGTCGCGGTGCCGTAGTCGATGTCCGCACGCAGGGTGTGCAGCGGAACGCGGCCCTCGCGGTACCACTCCAGGCGGGCGATCTCGGCGCCGCCGAGACGACCGGAGCAGTTGATCCGGATGCCCTGGGCGCCCAGACGCATGGCCGACTGCACCGCGCGCTTCATGGCGCGGCGGAAGGCGACACGGCGCTCGAGCTGGTTGGAGATGTTCTCGGCGATGAGCTTGGCATCGATCTCCGGCTTGCGGATCTCGATGATGTTCAGGCTCACCTCGCCGCCGGCCATCTTCGACAGCTCGGTGCGCAGCTTCTCGATGTCCGCGCCCTTCTTGCCGATCACCACGCCCGGCCGGGCCGAGTGGATGGTGACGCGGGCCTTCTTGGCCGGACGCTCGATGATGACGCGCGAGCAGCCGGCCTGCTGCAGGCGGCCCTGCAGATAGCCGCGCAGCTTCAGGTCCTGGTGCAGCAGGTTGGCGTAATCGCGCTTGGCGAACCAACGGCTGTCCCAGGTACGGTTGATGCCGAGGCGCAGCCCGATCGGATTGACTTTCTGACCCATCTTACTCGGCCCCTTCGGCAGCGGCGGCGTCGCGCTCACGCACGATGATCGTCAGGTTGGAGAACAGCTTCTCGACCCGCGCGCCGCGGCCACGGGCGCGGGCGTGGAAACGCTTCATCACCAGGGCGCGGCCGACCGTCGCCGAGGAGACGTACAGGCGGTCCACATCGAGCTGATGGTTGTTCTCGGCGTTGGCGATCGCGGCCTGAAGGACCTTCTTCACCTCGCCGGCGATGCGGCGCTTGGAGAAGGTCAGCTCGGCCACGGCGCTGCTGGCGTCCTTGTTCCGGATCAGCTGGGCGACGAGGTTCAGCTTGCGCGGGCTGGTGCGGATCATCGGATTGGAGGCGATCGCCTCGTTCTCCGCGATACGGCTGGGGTTGGAGGGCTTGCCCATGGCTTACTTCCTCTTCGCCTTCTTGTCCGCCGCGTGCCCGTAGAAGGTGCGCGTCGGAGCGAACTCACCGAACTTGTGGCCGATCATGTTCTCGGTCACCAGTACCGGCAGGAACTTGTGGCCATTGTACACGCCGAACGTGAGACCCACGAACTGCGGCAGGATCGTCGAGCGACGCGACCAGATCTTGATGATCTCGTTGCGGCCCGAAGCCCGCGACTTGTCCGCCTTCTTGAGCAGGTAGCCGTCGACGAACGGGCCCTTCCAAACGGAGCGTGCCATCGTCCGCCCTCCTTACTTCGAATGACGGCGGCGCAGGATCAGGCCATCCGTCTTCTTGTTGTGACGAGTCTTCTTGCCCTTGGTCGGCTTGCCCCACGGCGTGACCGGATGACGGCCACCCGAGGTGCGGCCTTCACCACCACCGTGCGGGTGGTCGATCGGGTTCATGGCGACACCACGGACGGACGGACGGATGCCCAGCCAACGGCTGCGACCGGCCTTGCCCTTGTTGGTGTTCATGTTGTCCGGGTTCGACACGGCACCCAGAGTGGCCATGCAGTCGCCACGGACCACGCGAAGCTCGCCCGAGGGCAGCTTCAGCTGGGCGTAGCCACCGTCGCGACCGACCAGCTGCAGGTAGGTGCCGGCCGAACGGGCCAGCTGACCACCCTTGCCGGGCTTCAACTCGACGTTGTGCAGCACCGAACCAACCGGGATGTTCTTCAGCGGCATGGCGTTGCCGGGCTTCACATCCACCTTCTCGCCGGCGATCACCGTGTCGCCCACCTTCAGGCGCTGCGGCGCCAGGATGTAGGACAGGGTGCCGTCCTCATACTTGATGAGGGCGATGAAGGCCGTGCGGTTCGGATCGTACTCCAGGCGCTCAACGGTCGCCGGGACGTCGAACTTGCGACGCTTGAAGTCCACCAGACGGTAGACGCGCTTGTGACCGCCACCCATCCGGCGCGCGGTGATGCGGCCGGTGTTGTTGCGGCCGCCGGACTTGGTCAGACCCTCGGTGAGGGTCTTGACCGGCTTGCCCTTCCACAGCTCCGAGCGGTCGACGATGACCAGCTGGCGGAGCGACGGCGTAATTGGGCGATATTGCTTCAGAGCCATCGGATTACACTCCCGCTCAGATGCCCGTGGTCACGTCGATCTTGTTCCCCTCGGCGAGGGTCACGACGGCCTTCTTGAAGTCCGAGCGACGGCCGATGGTGCCGCGGAAGCGCTTGGTCTTGCCCTTGGAAACCAGGGTGTTGACCGCCGTCACCTTCACGTTGAACAGCCCTTCGACCGCCGCCTTGATCTCCGGCTTGGTCGCCGACAGCGGCACGCGGAACGTCACCTGATTGTGCTCCGACGCCATCGTCGACTTCTCGGTGATCACCGGAGCCAGGATGAGGTCGTACATCCGCTCCTGGCTCACCGCAGGTTTCGACTGCTTGCTCATTTCAGGCGAGCCTCCAGCTGCTCGACCGCGTTGCGGGTCAGGACCAGCGTATCGCGGCGAAGAATGTCGTAGACGTTGGCGCCCTGCTCCGGCAGCACGTCGATCAGCGGGATGTTGCGCGAGGCCCGAGCGAAGTTCTCGTTCAGGTTGGCGCCATCGATGATCAGAGCCGAGGTCAGGCCGAGCGAAGCGAGACGGACAGCAAGTTCCTTGGTCTTGTGGCTCTCGGCCGAAGCGGCGTCGAGGACCAGGAGCTTGCCTTCCGCGGCCTTGGTGGACAGCGCGGTCTTCAGGGCCAGCTTGCGGACCTTCTTGGTCAGATCGTGCTCGTGCGAGCGGACGACCGGGCCGAAGATGGTCGCGCCGCCACGGAACTGGGCGGAGCGCATGGAGCCCTGACGGGCGCGGCCGGTGCCCTTCTGGCGGTACGGCTTCTTGCCGGTGCCGGAAATCTCGCTGACCGTCTTGGTCTTGTGGTTACCGGCGCGGCGCTTGGCCAGCTGCCAGTTGACCATGCGGGCCAGGATGTCCGTGCGGGACGGAAGGCCGAAGATCTCGTCAGCAAGCTCGATCTCGCCGACGGTCTCGTTGTTCAGGTTCTTAATGGTCGCCTTCATGGCCATCACTCCTGCGGCTCGGCGGCGGCTTCAGCGGCCGGCGCAGCCTTGATCCCGGCGGGGAACGGCAGACCTTCCGGAGCCTTCTTCTTCACCGCGTCGCGGATGCGGAGCCAAGCCCCCTCGGCGCCGGGAACGGCACCCTTGAGGAAGATCAGACCGCGGTCCTCATCGACCGACACGACCTTCAGGTTCAGAACCGTGACCTTCTCGTCGCCGAGATGACCGGCCATCTTCTTGTTCTTGAAGACCTTGCCGGGGTCCTGGCGGTTACCCGTCGAACCGTGCGAGCGGTGCGACACCGACACGCCGTGCGTCGCGCGCAGACCACCGAAGTTCCAGCGCTTCATCGGACCGGCGAAGCCCTTACCGATGGAAGTGCCGGTGACGTCGACGAACTGGCCCGGGAGGAAATGCGCAGCCGAGAGCTCGGCGCCGACCTCGATCAGCGCGTCGGCATCGACGCGGAACTCGACCAGCTTGCGCTTGGGCTCGACGCGCGCCTTGGCGAAATGCCCGCGCTGCGGCTTCGTGACGTTCTTCACCTTGATGGCGCCTGCGCCGAGCTGGACGGCGGTGTAGCCATCCTTGTCCTCGGTGCGAACGGCGACGACCTGGCAGCTGTCGACTTTCAGCACAGTCACCGGCACGTGCTGCCCGTCGTCCGTGAAGACGCGGGTCATGCCGACTTTCTGCGCGATCAAACCGGATCGCATTGTTCTTTATCTCCTGACCAGGGACATCCTCAGAGGGAGAGGTCCCTCAACAGCAACGAATTAGAGCTTGATCTCGACGTCCACACCGGCAGCGAGGTCGAGCTTCATCAGCGCGTCCACCGTCTGCGGCGTCGGATCGACGATGTCGAGCAGACGCTTGTGGGTGCGGATTTCGAACTGCTCGCGCGACTTCTTGTCGACGTGCGGCGAGCGGTTCACCGTAAACTTCTCGATCTGCGTCGGCAGCGGGATCGGGCCCCGCACCCGAGCACCGGTCCGCTTGGCGGTGTTGACGATCTCGCTGGTCGACTGGTCGAGCACGCGATGATCGAACGCCTTCAAGCGGATGCGGATGTTCTGGCTGTCCATGTCCAAACGTCCCTTGCACCTCGTTTCGGTGACGCGACTGCGCCACCGGCACCCAAAAACTGTCCCCGGGGACCCGCGGCGGCAGGCGAACCTGCGCCGGCTCACCGAAGCGGTGGGCGGCGGTTCGTCTGTCCGATCTGACGGCCGATACGAAAAAGAACATCCCCCGCATCGCAATGCGGATGGATGTTCCTGGCAGCAACCGGTGCAAGTGGAGCTTGCGGTGCCGTTCGTGATCGGGCTGCGTCTAGGCCGGACGTGCCTACTACCAACCCAAATTCCAGAGGGCGTAACGTGTATGCCCTGGGCGCCCCGGTGTCAACCCACATTTTCCCCCTTGTGACAGGAGGGTGACGGGGACCGCCCGGTTCGGCGCGTCACGCCGCATTTTCGCGGATCGGCCATGCAAAAGGGGCCGACCCGCAGGCCGGCCCCCCTCGCAAAAGACAACCTTACTTGATGATCGAGGCGACGACGCCGGCGCCGACGGTCCGGCCACCCTCGCGGATGGCGAAGCGCAGGCCCTCGTCCATGGCGATCGGGGCGATCAGCTCGACTTCCATGGAGATGTTGTCGCCCGGCATCACCATCTCGGTGCCTTCCGGCAGCTTCACCATGCCCGTCACGTCGGTCGTGCGGAAGTAGAACTGCGGACGGTAGTTGGTGAAGAACGGCGTGTGACGGCCACCCTCTTCCTTCGTCAGGATGTAGGCCTCGGCCTTGAAGGTGGTGTGCGGCGTGATGCTGCCCGGCTTGGCCAGAACCTGGCCGCGCTCGACGTCCTCACGCTTCGTGCCGCGCAGCAGCGCGCCGATGTTGTCGCCGGCCTCACCCGAGTCGAGCAGCTTGCGGAACATCTCCACGCCGGTCACCGTGGTCTTGACCGTCGCCTTCAGGCCGACGATCTCGACTTCCTCGCCGACCTTGACGATGCCGCGCTCGACGCGGCCGGTCACCACGGTGCCGCGGCCCGAGATCGAGAACACGTCCTCGATCGGCATCAGGAACGGACGGTCCTTCGGACGCTCCGGCTGCGGGATGTACTGGTCGACCTCGGCCATCAGCT